>NZ_JAMYLG010000065.1:0-15651 GCF_040317865.1 Mesorhizobium sp. M1365 | reverse complement strand
CTCAAAGGCCGGACATATGGACGCAAGCGATCGAAAACGACGCAAAACAACCGTTGCAGGCAGGGCGCCGTCCACATATGGATCCCAGGGTCTCCGCGACGGAGCTTCGCTCCTGCTCCGCCCAGGGATGACGAAATTGGGAGGCTTCGGCCAATCCCGAATGTGCAGCGCTACTAGTTCATGCTTTCTCGTCAGCCTTTCGGCCAGTAGGTGCCGAACGACCAGACGTTGCCTTCCGGATCGCGGCAGATGAATTCGCGGCTGCCATAGTCGCGGTCGGTGAGTTCTTCCAGAATCTCGGCGCCGGCGGTTTTTGCCCGCGCGTATGCCGCGTCTGCGTCAGCGACCGCAACGTAGATCGACTTGCCGCCACCCGAACCCGGCGCGCCGACCATCTTGCCATAGGCGTCGTCGCGCGCCGTGCCGAGCATGGACGATCGAAGAGCCGAAAGCGAGTTCGGCGTGGTGCACCACGTCGCCTTCGCCATAGCGGGCGCGAACGCTGAAGCCGAAGGCCTCGCACAGCCAGTCGATCATCTTGCCGGCATTCCTGTAGCGCAGCGCCGGATAAAGCAGCGGTGGTTCGGGGGTGTTCGGCATGGCTGATCTCCTTCAGCGGGTTGGTCGATCAACCCAGTCTGCGCGAAGGCCGGTTGCGCGTCTTGAAGAAATGTTACCTCGCGGCAAGCGCCGTCGGCGCGACGCCTGCCAGGTCGCGAAACTCGCGTACCAGATGCGCCTGGTCGGCATAGCCGCAGTCGGCGGCGATGTCGGCCCAAGCGCTGTTCGCCTGTCTCGACAGGCCAAGCGCATGATTGAAGCGGACGATGCGCGAGAGCGTTTTTGGGCCGGTGCCGATAGCGTCCGAAAATTTTCCGGTAAGATGCTTGCGGCTCCAGCCAAGCTTTTCGGCCAGCGTCGAGATGCGGGTCCGCCCACGCGTCGAGACGATCGTCTCATAGGCCCAGACCATTTCGGCCTGGGTGCGGTCCGCGGTTGCCAACCGATCGCCAACGAAGGCTTCGGCGATGGCAAAGCGTGAGCTCCAATCCGGTGCATTGCCGAGCCTTTCGCGCAGCGCGATGCCTTCTACGCCGAGCACGTCATCCAGGCCGACCATGCGGTCGGTCAGTTCGATCATCGGGCGGCCGAAGAAGCGACGAGCGCCGAGCGGGCTGAAATTGATCTGCACACAGCAGGCGCCGCCGAAGGATTCGATCACTACCGGCCCGGCATAAAGGCCGGCGGCAAAACTGGCGAAGCGGTCATTGTCGCCCGGGTCATGGCCGAGCCCGATGGCAAAGGGTTCGGCAAAGCTGATGACCAGCGGCACGGTCAGCGAGGCATATTCGACGGCGCGGAAATGGCCTGGCATGGTTTCGCGAAAGCCGCATATGTCGGTGACGGCGCCCTGAAGCCGATGGCTCGGCGCGCGCCGCACCATCTCGAACCGATCGAGGCCTGGGCTTTCGTGGCGGCTGCCGTCTTCGCTGTCGGGCATGCGCTTTCCTTCCGCCACGCGACTTTAACAGACCATCCGCCGGAATCAAAAGCGCCCGGTTTTGGCCGGGCGCTCCGAGTTGCCTGAGATTCGGAGTTGTCTGGACGTGTTTAAGCCCCGCGCATCAGGCAGCCGGCGGCCAGCACGATGTAAGCGATGACGACAATCCACACAGCAGCCAAAGGGATGAACGCAAGGACGCCAAGCGCGGCGAGAACGCCGATAATGGCGATAACAAGGGATATAATGAAAATAAGCTGGGTAGGCGCACTGAGATTCATGTTCGGTCCCTCCTCAACATGATTCGTACAACGGCATACTATCAGTCGCGCGGTCACACACCAATGAGTGCACGCAGGCGGCTTTTCCACCATCGCACCCCGTTTGCGCCAAGCCGATTCCGCGCTACCTTCCCGACGAATCGGAAGGGGCTGATGGCGATGGGATTGCTGGACCAGATACGCTCGATCTTCGACGGCGACCCCGGCGTGCGCAAGGTCGCGGACGATCCGGTGCTGTCGGCGGAATTGCTGATGCTGTTCCGTATGATCCTGGCCGACGGTTCGGTCAGCGAAAGCGAAATGACCGCCTTCAGGCGTATCTGCCGGGACGCCTTCGGCATTCCCGACACCAGCATCGACAGCGTCATCGAATATCTCAACGATTTCGGCTACGAGACCAACAGCTCGCAGGCCGTCGCCCAATTCCGCGACCTCGACGTCGAACGGCGCAAGCTGCTCGCCCGCCACATGGCCGAGATCGCCAAGGCCGATTCGCAACTTGCCGGGAGCGAGATGCAGCTGTTGCGCCGCACGCTCGACCTGCTCGACATCAGCCCGGCCGATTTGGTCAAGCCGCAAGGCTGAGTCCGCTCAGCCCTGTTCGTGCAGCCGTTTTGCAATCGCCCGATGCAAATCGGGAGCAGCAGTGACCAGCGCCTTGGCCGCGTCGGACTGCGGGTGGTCGAGCACTTCGCTCGTCCTGCCGCGCTCGACGATCTTGCCGTCATGCATGACCATCACCTCGTCGGTGATGGCGCGGGCGACGGTCAGATCATGGGTGATGAACAGATAGGCGATGCCGAGCTTCTGGTTGAGGTCGGCGAACAGATCGAGGATCTGCGCGCGGATCGAGACATCGAGCGCCGAGACCGGCTCGTCGGCGACGACCAGTTTCGGCCGCGTGATGATGGCGCGGGCGATCGAAAGGCGCTGGCGCTGGCCGCCCGAAAACTCATGCGGATACTTGTCCATGTCGCCTGGTGAGAGGCCGACCTCGTGCAGCGCATACGCCACCATCTCGCGCCGCGCGGCGGGCGCCGGCTTCTTCTCCAGCACATGCAGCGGCTCGGCCACCAATCTCTCGACCTTCTGGCGTGGGTCGAACGAGCCGTACGGGTCCTGGAACACGACCTGCATGTCGCGCCGTGCCGGCTTCAGCTCCGCCTCGCTCTTGTCGGTGAGGATATCGCCGCGGAAGCGGATGGTTCCCGATGTCGGCTTGTCGAGTGCCAGAACCATGCGGGCAAGCGTCGACTTGCCGCAGCCGGAACGGCCGACGAGCGCCACCGACCGGCCGGGCGCCATCGAGAAGGAGACATCGTCGACGGCGCGGATGGCAGCCGCGCGTTTAAACAGGGATATGCGCCGTCCCGGATAATCCCGCGTTACGCTCTCTACCTGAAGCAGCGGTTTGGCCGATCCGCTGTCGTGTGTGCGGGCCCGCGCCGGCACATGCATCGAGGCCTGCGCCAGCTGTCGCGTGTAGGGATGAAGCTGTTCGGACAGCGTGCGCGCGGTATCGCCGGCCTCCATCACCTCGCCATGGCGCAGGATGGTGATGCGGTCCGCCATCTCGGTCACCACGGCGAGGTCGTGCGAGATGAGCAGAAGACCCATGCGGTTTTCCGCTACGAGGTCGCGCAGCAGGTCGAGGATCTGCGCCTGCAGCACCACGTCGAGCGCCGTCGTCGGCTCGTCGGCAATCAGCAGCTTGGGTTTCAGCGCACAGGCAATGGCAATGACGGCGCGTTGGCGCTGACCGCCGGAGAGTTCGTGCGGATAACGCGACAGCGGGAATTGTGCCGCCGGCAGGCCGACCCGGTCGAGCATCTTTCGCGTCCGTTCCTCGGCGTCGGCGCGGCTCGCCCTGGTGTGCCAGCGAATACCCTCGGCGACCTGCTCGCCGATGGTCTTGACCGGATTGAGCGCCGTCATCGGCTCCTGGAAAACCATCCCGATGTCGTCGCCGCGCAGTGCGCACATCTGGTCCTCGCTGGCGGCAAGGATGTCGATGCCGTCGAAGGTGATGCGTCCGCTGGTATGCGCCGCCCAGGGCAGAAGCTGCATCACCGTAAGCGCCGTCATCGATTTGCCGGAGCCGGATTCGCCAACCAGCCCCATCACCTCGCCCGGCGCCACGGAAAGCTCGATGTCTCTGAGGATACGGGTGCTGCCGATGGTTAGTGACAGCTTGTCGATCTCGAGCAGGCTCATCGCTGCCGCCGCGATTTCGGATCGAGGATGTCGGCAATGCCGTCGCCAAGCAGGTTCAGGCCAAGCACGGTGACGACGATCGCCATGCCCGGGAAGATCGCCATCCACGGCGCCACCACCATGCGGGTCTGGGCGTCGAACAGCATGCGGCCCCAACTCGGCATCGGCGGCTGCGTGCCGAGCCCGACATAGGACAAGCCCGCTTCGGCCAGTATGCCCAGCGCGAACTGGATGGTGCCTTGCACCAGCAGCAGCGTGGCGATGTTGGGCAGCACATGTTCGATGCTGATCAGCGTCCTGCTTTTGCCGGCGGCGCGGGCGGCGAGGATGAATTCGCGCGGCCAGATCGCCAGGGCGCCGGCGCGGGCGACGCGCGCGAACACCGGGATGTTGAAGATGCCGATGGCAATGATGGCGTTGAACGCGCCGGGCCCGAAGATGGCGGTGATCATGATTGCCGAAAGCAGCGCCGGAAAGGCGAAGACCAGGTCGTTCAGCCGCATGAGCACGTCGTCGGCGATGCCGCCACGCGCCGCGGCAACGGCGCCGAGCGGCACGCCGACGCCCATGCCGATGCCGACCGCCACCAGCGCCACGGCAATCGAGTTGCGGGCGCCGACCATGATCATCGACAGGATGTCGCGACCGAAATGGTCGGTGCCGAACCAGTGCGCCAGCGATGGCGCCTGGGTCTTGTCGGAAATGACCAGCCTGGTGACGTCGTAAGGTGTCCACAAGAAGGAGATGATCGCGACCGCGGCCACCAGTGCGGTGATGACGAAGCCGGCGAGGAACGAACGGTTTCGAAACGCCTTGGCCAGGATGCCGGCAAGGTTCTCGTCGGGGATGTCGATGTGCAGCGTCATTGCCGGCCTCTCAGGCGCGGATCGACCGCCGCATAGGAGAGATCGACAATGAAATTGACGACGATGACGGCAGCAACCAGCAGCATGACGACGCTCTCGACCACGATCAGGTCACGCTGGTTGATCGCCTGGAACACCAGCCGGCCGAGGCCGGGCAAATAGAAGACGTTCTCGATGATGATGGTGCCGGCAAGCAGGAAAGCGAATTGCAGGCCTAGAATGGTGACCACCGGGATCATGGCGTTGCGCAGTGCATGCCGCCACAAGACAAGGCGATAGGGCAGGCCCTTGGCGCGGGCGGTTCGGATGTAGTCCTCGTTCAGCACTTCGATCAGCGCCGAGCGGGTGACCCGGGCGAGGATCGCCGCCTGCGGCAGAGCGAGGGCGACCGCCGGCAGGAGCAGCGATTTCAGCGCCGGCCAGACGCCGGCGCTCCAGCCGGGAAAGCCGCCGCCGGGCACCAACCGCAGCCAGACGGCGAAAAGATAGATCAGCATCAGCGCGAACCAGAAGTTGGGCACGGCGACGCCAAGCTGGGCGGCGCCCATCGCGATCGTGTCGCCGGCGCGGCCGCGTCGGCTGGCGGAAAACAGTCCGACCGGAATGGCAATGACGGTGGACAGCGCCAGCGCCATCAGCGCCAGCGGCAGCGAGACGACGAGGCGCTCGCGGACCAGATCGATGACCGGCACCGAATAGGTGTAGGAGCGACCGAAATCGAGGCTCAGCAAGCCGCCGGCCCAATGCAGATAGCGCAGCACGACGGGAGCGTTGAGGCCCATCTGGTTGCGCAGCAATTCGATCTGGTCGGCACTGGCGTTCAGGCCAAGCATCAGCCGCGCCGGGTCGCCGGGAATGATCTCCAGCACGGCAAAAACGACCATTGAGGCCAGAACCAGCGTGACGACGGCGATGGCGAGGCGCTTGAGGAGGTAGGCAGTCATGGACGTTGAGGAACCGCTGTGTTGCCGGACGCAAAAACCGGGCGAAGCTTGCGTTCCCGCCCACCCCCCTCTGTCCTGCCGGACATCTCCCCCTCAAGGGGGGAGATTGGCAGTTTCCACGCCGGCACTGTCCCTGCAACGCTAGTGGTTAGCGAAAGCGGCGGTGAGGGCTCAATCTCCCCCCTTGAGGGGGAGATGTCCGGCAGGACAGAGGGGGGTGTGACGGAGTGCAACTTTCGCCTTTCTGTCAGCGATCAATCCGTCCACTTCACCTTGGTCAGGTCGTTGGCCTGGATGGGGGCGTTTTCCCATAGGCCCTGCAGTTTGGCGTCCCAGACGCCGACCTTCGGCAATTCGTAGAGGAAGCCGACCACGGCGTCGTCTGCCAGGACCTTCTGCGCCTCGCCGAGCAGCGTCATGCGCTTGGCCTCGTCGGAGGTAAGGTTCAGCTCGTCGATGATCTTGTCGAAGGCCGGATTGTCGTAGTTGAAGTAATAGTCCTTGCGCGAATAGATATCGATGTCGTTGGGCTCGGTATGGGAAACGATGGTCAGGTCGTAATCCTTCTTGGTGAATACCTGGTCCAGCCACTGCGCCCATTCGACCGGGATGATCTCGAGATCGATGCCGATTTCGCGAAGCTCGGAGGCGATGATCTCGCCGCCAAGCCGCGCATAGGAGGGTGGCGGCAGCTTCAGCGTCGCCTTGAAGCCATTCGCCAGGCCGGCTTCCTTCAGCAATTCCTTGGCCTTCTCCACATTGTGCGGATAGAGGCCGGTGAGGTCGACATAGGCCTTGCTGGCGGGCGACATGTGCGAGCCGATCGGCACGCCGAGCCCGGCAGAGGCGCCGTCGATGATCGCCTTGCGATCGAGCGCAAAGGAAATCGCCTGCCTGACCTGCAGCTTGTCGAAGGGCGGCTTCTTGTTGTTGATCGACAGGATGGTTTCACCCTCGGTCGAGCCGATCACCACCTTGAAGCGCGGGTCGTCCTTGACCTGGGCGACGCTGTCGGGGTCGAAGAACGGAAAGGCCTGGACGTCGCCGGAAAGCAGCGCCGGAACGGCGGCGGCGGCATCCGGAATGATGCGGAACTCGGCCTTGTCGAGAAATACCGGGGCGCCCCAGTAATTGTCCGACTTGACCAGCGTGATCGATGAGCCCTTGGCCCAGCCCTGGAACTTGAACGGGCCGGTGCCAACAGGCTTTTCCTTGTTGGTGTCGGCTGTCTCAGGCGCCACGATCACCGCGTCGCCCCAGCCCATATTGTAGAGGAACGAGCCCTGCGGGTTCTTCAGCATCACCTTCACCGTCATGGGATCGACGACCTCGACCTTGTCGATGGCGGCGAACAGGGCCTTTTGCGCATTGACGGAATTGTCGGCGCGGGCACGATCGAGCGAGAATTTCACGTCGTCGGCGTTGAAGTCGCTGCCGTCATGGAATTTCACGCCGGCATGTAGCTTGAAGATGTAGACCTTGCCGTCGTCGGAAATGCTCCAGCTTTCGGCGAGATCGGGCAGCACTTCGCCGTTCGGGCCGATGCGGGTCAGGCCCTCGAAGACATTGGCATAGAGCACCTCGTCGATTGCCGCCGCGGCACCCGCGGTCGGGTCGAGATGCGGGGGTTCGAGCGGAATGCCGATGACCAGGTCGGTACGTGCGGCCATCGCCGAGGTCCCGGCGGCCAACGCCAGCGCCGCGGCGGCCAGGATGGTTTTCCACAATTTCATCGTGCAACTCCCCATATCTAAAACACGTGCTCAAACCCGGGCGGATAGAAGCGTGAATTCGCCGCCGAGTAAATTGCGTTTCGTACCGTCCGCGGACGCCGGGAGGAATGTTTTTCCGCCCATGGCCGGATCATCGCGGGCCGGCGCCCCTCAGCAGCACGTCGAGGCCGATCGCCATCACCTTTGCCGAGTCCAGCATGTCGGCAATGCCGACCCATTCGTCGGGCCGGTGGGCGAGGTCGAGAATGCCCGGGCCATAGGCGATGCAGTCATAGATGTGGCCGATGCGGGCGATGTGCTTCTGGTCGTAGGTGCCGGGCGAAATCACGTAATCCGGCTCGCGGTCGAATATCTCCATGATGCCTTGCGCGACCGCCTTAACCACCGGCGCATCGCGCTCGGTCATCAGCGGCAGCACCTCCATCAGATCGCGGATTTCGTAGTCGAACTTTTTGCGCTCGCGCTTCAGCCGCTCGAGGATACCGATCACCTCGCCCTTGACCGTAGCGAGATCCTCTTCGAGCAGGAAGCGGCGGTCGATGGTCAGCCGGCAGGAATCGGGCACGTTGGGCGAGGGCAGGCCGGGCCGGAAATCCTCCGTCTGGCCGCCATGGATCGAGTTGATGTTCATGGTCGAGCGTCTTGCGCCTTCGGGCACGACCGGCATGCGCGTCATCTTGCGGTCGAGCGCCGGAAACAATTCATCCTCAAAGGCCCGCAGCACGGCACCCATATGGCGCACAGCATTGTCGCCGAGGAACGGCATCGAGCCGTGCGCGATCTCGCCCTTGGTCTCGATCTCCGCCCACCAGACGCCGCGATGGCCAAGGCAGATGCGATCCTTGTTGAGCGGCTCGGGAATGATGACGTGATCGACCTTCGGCCTGGAGAAATAGCCGAGCTTGGCCAGATGCGCGACGCCGCCAAAGCCGCCGGACTCCTCGTCGACCGTACCCGAAATCTCGATGGCGCCGGGAAAATCGGGAAACACCTCCATGAAGGCTTCAGCGGCGATGATCGAGGCGGCAAGCCCGCCTTTCATATCGCAAGCGCCGCGGCCGTAGACCTTGCCATCCCTGACGATGCCGGCGAACGGATCGAGGCTCCAGCCGTCGCCGGGCTCGACGACGTCGATATGCGAATTGAAGTGCACGCAAGCACCCGGCGCCCGGCCATCGAAGCGGGCGACGACGTTGACGCGCGGGTAACGGTCAGTGTCGCCGGGCGTGCCCTCGGCACGGATGAATTCGATCTCAAAACCACGCTTCTTCAGCCGCGCGCCGATATATTCGGCACATGGCCGATAGGCTTCGCCGGGCGGATTGATGGTCGGAAAGCGGATCAGATCCGCAGTCAGGGCAACCAGATCATCGGCTCGGTCATCGATAGCCTTGAGGAGCCGTTCGTTCGGTTCGTTCATTCGGCGAATTGAGCAGCGGATGAGGCGGTTTTGCAAGCCCGATGGCGAATTGCGAGGCGATTGCGTGTCGTTACGGCAACTATTGCGGGAAATCGTTCAAATTCGCTGCTTTGGATTGGTGAAATCGTCAGGGAGTAGGTGTTAGCTCGCTGGCTTGCCATCAAAACGCTGGAGAACAGCGTGACGGCAGGCAGGCAAGGGGCATCAAAGGGGTTTGATTGCATGAAAAACACTGTTCTCATGGCAGCGGCATTAGTAGCGATGCTGTTCGGTTCGTCGTTCGAGAGCCGTGCGGCCAGCCTGGTCGCGAACATCGATATTTCCTCACAGACGATGACGGTAAGATACGGGCTTTCGTATTATCGGTGGAGCGTTTCCACCGCCCGCAAGGGCTACATCACGCCGCGCGGCAGTTACCGGCCACAGCGGACGGCCCGGATGTGGTATTCGCGCAAATACGACATGTCGCCGATGCCCTATTCGGTGTTCTTCCGCGGCGGCTATGCCATCCACGGCACCGGCGCGATCCGGCAATTGGGGCGCCCGGCATCGCATGGCTGTGTGCGCCTCCACCCCAGCAACGCCGCCGCGTTCTATTCGATGGTGCGCGAAGCCGGCTTCGGCAATACGCGGATTCTCGTGACGAATTAGGGCCTGCTCCTCGGCCCGCAATAAAAAACCCGCCGGAGCGGCGGGTTCGTTGGGGCCAAATAGCACCATACCGAAATTAGCAGCATAGCTGCCGGCACAAAGCAAGAACAAAATAAGGCTTGCACCCAAAAAAGATGGTGCGCTCAGGCGGGTTTGTCGCGCATTGTCCCCGGCCGACGCTTTTTGCGGCCGCTGATCTCCCAGCGCTTGTGGAACCACATCCACTGGCCGGGGTCTTCGCGCACCCAGCGCTCGACCACGTCGTTGAGAAGCTGGGTGGTGGCGGGGACGTCGACACTGCCGCCGGCGGTGCGCGGCAAGGTGAGCTTGTCCTCGATCTCGAGCCGGAAACGGTTGTTCGGCAGGCGCACGCAGCGCGCCGGGTAGACATCGCAATCGTAGTGCCGCGCCAGGGTGCCGAGAACCCGGTTGCTCTCGCAGGGGCGGCCGAAGAATGTCGTCTCGAGCCCGCCGGTGAATTTTTGGTCGACCAGCACGCCGATGTTGCCGCCTTTCTCCAGGATGGCCGCAAGTGCGAACGAGGCACCGGTCGAAGACGGCAGCAGCGATCCCATGCTCGAGCGGCGGGTCGAGAGGATGTACTCGGCGAGGTAAGGGTTGTTGGGCGGGCGAAACAGCGCCGTGATGTTCATGCCGAATGTCGCCGCAGCCACCGGCAGCAGCTCGAAATTGCCGAGATGCCCGGTGAAGACGATATGCGGCTTGTCCTCGCCAGCGATGCGCACGAAATGCTCCACGCCCTTGACCTCGACACGGCCCGGCTTCGTCGCAGCGGGATCGTAGTCGAACAAAGCATCGAGAAAGATGTATTCGGCGGCCAGGCGGGCCATGTTGCCCCACATGTCGGAAGCGATCGCCTCGATCTCGGCATCGCTTTTTTCCGGATAGGCCTTGCGCAGATTGTCGACCGCAACCTGATGGCGCGCCACCCAGGAGCCGATGCGGCGGGCAGCGCGGTCGGCGAAATTGAGCGCCCTGTCGGGCGGCAGCAGGCGCAGCGCGGAGATGATGATCATCGCGACGCGCGCGACCAGCCAGTAGTTGAACTGGCGAAGCCGCCTGCCATAGCGGAATCCCACGTCCCTGCGGATCTTCCTGAAGGCGTTGCCGATCATTTCAGCCAACGCGCAGGATGATCTTGCCGAAGACGTCGCGGCCTTCCATGCGCTTCAGCGCCGCATCGATGCCGTCGAAGCCGACCTCGGTGTCGATCACCGGCGCGACCAGGCCCGCGGCCATCTTCTGCATGGCGTCGGCCATGTTTTCCATGCGGCAGCCGAACGAGCCGAGCAGCTTCAACTGCTGCTGGAACAACTGCATCAAATTGATCTGTGTCGACACGCCGGAGGTCGAGCCGCAGGTGACCAGCCGGCCGCCGCGCTTCAGGCACAGCATCGAGGCGGCAAAGGTGTCGGTCCCGACATGCTCGAACACCACGTCGACGCCCTTCTTCTTGGTCAGCTTGCGCACGATGCCTTCGAAGCGGTCGTCGCGATAATTGATTACGTGGTCGGCGCCGAGCGCCTTGGCCTTGTCGATCTTGTCGTTCGAGCCGACGGTGGTGATGACCGTGCAGCCCATCTTCTTGGCCAGCTGAATAGCAGCGGAGCCGATGCCGGAGCCGCCGGCATGGACCAGTATCGTCTCGCCGGGTTGCAGCCGGGCATTGTCGAACAGCATGTGCTCGACCGTGCCGAAGGTGACAGGCGCCACCGCCGCGCCGATTTCGCTCACGCCTGGCGGGGCGGGGACCAGAAGGCGCGCCGGCAGGTTGATCTTTTCCTGCGCAAAGCCGTCGAGATGGAAGCCGTGAACGCCCGAGACATGCTCGCAGAGATTGTCACGGCCTTCGCGGCAGGCGCGGCAAAGACCGCAGGTGCGGGCGCCATAGATCGACACCAACTGTCCGGGCAGGAGGCAGGAAACGCCGGGGCCGACCGCCTCGACCTCGCCGGAGGCCTCGGCTCCGACGACCAGCGGCAGCTTGCGCTTGGCGAAGGCCATGCCGCGCCAGCCCCAGACGTCGATATGGTTCAGCGCCACGGCCTTGATGCGCAGTGTCACCTCGCCGAGCAAAGGCGGCGGCGGTGGCGGCAGGTCCACCGTTTCAAGCCGGCGATCCTCGATAAGTTGCAATGCGCGCATGCCAGATCCCAGGTTGCGCATGACCGTTTCGGAAAGGACCATGCGCACGACAACAGTGCTAGAGCGGAACGGTCGCTTAGACCGGTTCCCGCGCCATGACAAGGCAGGTGTTCTGGCCGCCAAAGCCGAAGGAGTTCGACAGGACGGTGCCGACCTCGGCGTTGCGCTTGGTGTTCGGCACCACGTCGAGCACGATTGCCGGGTCGGGATTGTCGTAGTTGATGGTCGGCGGAATGATGCTTTCGCGCATCGTCATCAGCGAAAATGCGGCCTCGACAGCACCGGCAGCCGATAGGGTATGGCCGATCATCGACTTGTTCGACGAGACCGGCATTGACGAGATCCGCTCGCCGAATACCGTCGACAGCGACAAATGCTCCATCTTGTCGTTTTCGGGCGTCGAGGTGCCATGGGCGTTGACATAATCGATCCCGTCCTCGCTCAGGCCGGCATCGGCAAGAGCGGCGCGCACCGCCGCGATCGCCGGCGAACCGTCCGGCTTGGAGCGGGTGCGATGGAAGTCGTCGGCCTTTTCGCCGCAGCCGCGCAATATGCCGAGAACGGTGGCGCCGCGGGCAAGTGCTGCCTCCAGCGATTCCAGCACAAGGGCGCCCGAGCCTTCGGCGAGCACGAAGCCGTCGCGGTCCTTGGAGAAGGGTTTTGAGGCCTTTTCGGGGATGTCGTTATGGGTGGAGAGCGCCGACAGAAGCGAGAAGCGGATCAGCGCCTCGGCGGTCGCCGAGCCGTCGGCGCCGATCGACAGCGCCCTGTCGCATTCGCCGCGGCGGATCGCCTCGACGCCGAGCTGGATCGCGGTGGCGCCCGAAGCGCAGGCTGTCGACAGCGTGATCGGCAGGCCGCGTGTGCCGAAACGGTCGGCAAGCCGGTCGGCAATCGAGCCGAACTGGGTGGTCTCGAAGATGTCGAGTTCCCTGAGGCCGCGCGCTACCCGCAGCAGCCTCTCTGCACCGGTGTCGTGCCTGTCTGAATTATTGGGCGTGTCGGAATTGTAGAGCGAAAAGCGCTCGCTCCAGTCGAGCTCGACCGGCGGCGAAGCGAGGAACAGCGGTCCGCCGAAATCGCCGGCATCGAGGCCGGCCTCCGACATCGCTTCCTGGGCGGCGGTTTCGGCAAGCTCATAGGTGAGGAGACTGGCGCCCTTGGAGCTCGACGGCAGGAAATCGACCATGCCGGAGATGCGGGTGTTGAGATGATCGACCGGGAAGCGGGTGATCGGATGGATGCCGGACTTGCCTGAGGTAAGTGCCGCCCAATTGTCGGCTTTGCCGACACCGAGCGACGTCACCACGCCGATGCCGGTGACGGCGACGATGGGCCTGCCCATGTGGTCGTTCAGATTGGCCATTTGTTGTCCAAAAACCTGTTTCTCTTGGAGCGTCGGATCGCCCGAAAACCGCGCCACACTTTTCGGTCCGATGCTCTAGGCGGCTTTGATCAGCGCCATGCCCTCGAATTGGTGATAGCCGATCGCCGTTGCAAGGACGGTCTTCGGGACGCCGGCAAACGGTTTTTCGACCGTGGCGTCGAAGACAGGATAGGCGGCCTTGCGGTCGACAGCCAGTGCCGCCAGCGCCACGGCAAAGGGGAACTGCGCTTCCTTCATGTGGCCGGTCAGCGTCGAAAAGCCGCGTGCGGCGATCGCCGGATTGGCGTCGAGCGCCGATTTCTCGGCGGCGGTCGCGGCATGGGCGCCCGAAGCGCCGGAGATCGCGAGCAGCTCGCCATTCGGCAATGCGGCTTGCTTCAACAGCACGGCGATCTCGCCGTCGAGTTCGTCCCGCCGGCGCCTGGCGCGACCGGACAGGACCGGGCCGAGTTCCGCATAGATCTTCCGGCCACGGCTTTCCGCATGCTCGCGCTGCTCCAGGACGAGAAACGCGCCGCCGGATCCGGTCACCACGCCGCCGCCTTCGGCGCCTTGCCTCTGCCAGACCGGCCGCCACGGACCGCGATGCAGGTAGCCGGCCAGTTCATAGCCGAGCAGCATGTCGGAATGTTCGGTCTGGAAAGCGCCGCCGACCAGTATATGCGTCGACTGGCCGGAGCGGATGCGCGCGGCCGCCGTCTCGACGGCGGCGACTCCGGCACCTTCCTCGCCCATGAACGTGCGCGACGACCCCGTCACCTTGTGGACGATCGAGATGTTGCCGGCGAGCAGGTTGGAAAGCTGTGCCAGAAACAGCGTCGGACGCAATTCGGTGGTCAGCTTCTCGTTGAGCAGCACGTCGCGGTCATTGCGGCTTTCCGATGCCGCGAGAATGGCCGCATCGACCGCCTCGTCGCGCTCGCCGCCGCCGGCGGCCACCACCATGTCCATCGTCGCGCAGAGTTCGTCATTGCCCTTGATGCCGGCATCGTCGAGCGCAAGGCCGGCCGCATAGGTGCCGAGCCTCTGCCAGGTTTCCATCTGCCGCTGGTCGCCACGCTTGGCGATCTGCAGGTTCCAGTCGATCTCGGGCAGCGGATGGACCGTATAGGGCGAGAAGCGCGAGGCCTCCAGAACCGGCTCAAGCCGTGGCTGGACGAGCTTTTGCCAATGCGCATCCGGACCCTCGCCCAGTGACGAGACAAGGCCGATGCCTGATATGACGACGTCGTGGGGGTTCATGGGAGGCTGTTGTGGGTCGGGCGCGTCAGGCGCTGTGTTCACGTGGCGTTCTTGGCGGCGACGAGCGCGTCGATCTTGGCGCACAGGTTCTTCATGACGAAATAGTCGTCGGTCGAAGCCTTGCCGTCATTGACTTCCTGCGTCCACTTTTCCAACGGCACCTTGATGCCGAATTCCTTGTCGATGGCAAAGACGATGTCGAGGAAGTCGAGGCTGTCGATGCCGAGATCGTCGATGGTGTGGCTTTCGGGCGTGATCGTCTCGATGTCGATCTCGCTGGTGTCGGCGATGATCTTGGCGACTTTGTCGAACGTGGTGGACAAGGGCTTTTCCTTCGATTGCGGGCGGAATCTGTCCGCATGTGTTTTGGGCTGTCTAATCGGTTTTTCCGGGCAGGAAAAGGCCTGATACGCCGCGCGCAGATGGGATTGCTGCCCAGGCAGAGCAATAGGGGGCGCTGGCAACCCCCGGCGATATGCCGAAACCGTCCCATCTCTGATCATTGGGTGTACCAATGTACCATGGTACAAAGATCTATGACCATAGAACGCGTGCAGACCGGGGTGCGCCTGGAAAAACGATTGGTGAAGGTACTCAAGGCCTTGGCTGAGCATCGCGACATGAGCCTGGGTGACCTCATCGAGGGCATCCTGCTGCATGCTTTCGAAGGCCGGACGCCGTTCTCCGCGGCGACCCTGGAAACAATCGGCCAATTGAAGCGCATCTACGAAATGGAGCTTGCCGCAGCGGACAGCCACGGTCTGGCGGAAACCGGGGGGAGGGCGGATGACGAGCCATCTTGCGCGCAGCCACAGCATCGTGCTTTCGGGGCCGATCGACCGCGTCTTTCGGCTGTTCACGCCGATCGGAGAGACCCTGTGGGTAGACGGCTGGCGCATCGCATCCGCTATGTTCGCGTTACGCGGATTCGCGTTTCGGATTTGTCGAGGTGGCCTGCCGACCGACCACTAACGGAGGCACGGAGGCGTCGATTACCTATGCGTTCACGGCCTTGGAGCCCGGCAGGAGCATCCTATCTGTCCGAACTTACAGAGGACGCGTTCGCGGACATGATCGAGGGATGGAAGCTCCGTGTCGACGCTTGGCTGGTAGCGGTGAAATCTGACGCCAAGTAGCTTAAACGAATTGCCACTAAGGGTGGATAGTGTTGAAAAAGTCCGGGTTGCAGCAGTCCTGAAGCACTGATTCAATCTTCGTCGTAAGAGGAGATTGAGTCGATGATGGG
>NZ_JAMYLG010000064.1:0-17574 GCF_040317865.1 Mesorhizobium sp. M1365 | reverse complement strand
TCGACCTCAACCTCGTCGAGAGATAGCATGGAGCACTGTTCGCGATGTCCTCGCACACCTGTTCGCGATGTCTCCGGTCCAAACACCCACTTGAGGGGGAGATGTCCGGTAGGACAGATGGGGTCGTCTCGCGTGGATCGGCGACCCCCTCTGTCGCCTTCGGCGACATCTCCCCCTCAAGGGGGGAGATCGGCAGCGCCTTATTCCGCCGGCGTCGTCTCCAGCGCGGCTTTGCGCCCAAAGCGCTGCACCACGAAACGGCCCATCTTCTGGCCGGGCACTTCGATCAGCGTATAGGTGATCCAGGACAGCAGGCACACCACCGGCAAGACGACGACAGTGACGACCGCGAAGCGCAGCGGCGACGACAATTCGTGACCGAACTGGGTGATGACCAGAGCCGCCACCGGCTGGAGAACCAGCAGATGGATCAAATAGATGCTGAAGGAAAGCTCACCCATCAAATGAAAGAACCTGTTGGCGAGCGTCATGGCGATCTTTCTGGCCACGATGCCCGCCATTCCCGGCAGCATCCGGTAGAGAACCAGGGCAAAGAACCCCAGGACGAGCGCTTCGCGCATCAACAGCTTGCCCAGCCCATAGCCGCCGCCGAAGGGCAGCGCCGCCAGCAGCATGGCCAGTGCCAGATGCACGAAGGGCCGCTTCTGCCTTTGATGGACGACACCCGCCAGCAGCATCCCGCACAGGAAAATCTGCATCTTCAACGGCAGGAACGACGGCATCGGAAAATGCACCGACAACTGCCCCATCAAGAACACCATCGCGCTGCCGATCGCGGCGGTCAGGATGGCCGCCCATAGCCAGTCAAGCCTGCGCACCAGCAGCATGATGGCCGGAAACAGCGCGTAGAACTGCATCTCCAAGCCCAGGCTCCAGTCGGGCAGCGGCGTGCGATAGGCGAAATTCGGCACCAGGCCGAACAGGAACAGCAGATGGGCGCCGATATTCTTCAGGCCGCTGTCGAGATAACGCTCGGGCGCCTGCGGCGACCTCAGCAGGAACTCGTCGATGACCATTCTCGACCCGTAGAGATAGGGGCCAAGCGCCAGGGCAACGAACAGCATGACGTAGAACAGCGGCGCTATCCTGAAGTAGC
This sequence comes from Mesorhizobium sp. M1365, assembly GCF_040317865.1. Classification (NCBI taxonomy): domain Bacteria; kingdom Pseudomonadati; phylum Pseudomonadota; class Alphaproteobacteria; order Hyphomicrobiales; family Phyllobacteriaceae; genus Mesorhizobium; species Mesorhizobium sp. M1365. Next base: position 16,457 of record NZ_JAMYLG010000064.1, on the reverse strand, counting down.
GGCGGGTCCAGAATTTCAGCCAGGTTTCCGGCCTTTGCCAGGGCTCGTTGTCCCGGCGCAGCTGGTAATGGAACACCATCAGGAAGCCGGACAGCATGATGAACAGATCGACGCCGAGGTCCGGTTCGCCAAGAATAGGAATCTGCCAGCCGGTCAACAACAAGCAGTGCCCGATGAGTACCCAGATCGCGGCGAGCGCCCGAAGCCCGTCCAGGCACTCGATGCGCGATGACCCGGCTTCTGTCATGCCGAACTCCTCGATGGCCATGTTGCAATGCAGCATGGCGGCTGAGGGAGGAATGTCAACCGTGCGGAAGGAACACGATTTGCGCTCGGTTGTTACGGAAAAGGCGGAACATCTGAGGGCAATTGTAGAGGCATGCACTTGAACACCCGGGGCGCGAAGGATCGCGGCTTACGCGATCCCGGCAGGCAAGCTCCCGTCTACCTCTTCTTCACCAACCGCGCGTGCCGGCGCCAGTACCACCAAGCCAGCACCCGGTTGCGGAACACTCTTCTCATGGCGCCCATGTCACACCCCCAGCAGCACGCGGCGCTGGCCGGTGAGCTCACTGGGCGACAAATCGGTCTTCACGGTTCCGGCGGTGCCATCATTGGCCGCAAGCTGGGCCCGCAAGGCGGCTTCGCGCGCCTGCACGTCCTTATCGGCAATGGTCGGTGTCGGCGGCAACGGCTTCAGCGCCGGCGGCTTTTGAAAAAGGCACATGGTTTTCTCCAAAGTGAGAGGCTCTTGTCCAGTCGTAGAGCAGAAAATCCTCGCCGTTCCGGCCATAGCCCGGCAGGCGGCAGCGTTGCGTCGCGCCCAGCCGGGCAAGCCAGCGCAGCGCTAGTTGATTGGCCGCCAAGGCGCGGGCCTCGACACGCCAGGCGCCGCGCGCGGCAACTTCAGGCCCGAGCACGGCCTGAAAGAATTCCGTAATCCCAGGGACGCAGCGCCTCATGCGGCGCGTGCCCCAGCTCCAGGCGATCCACAGCCCGCTGCGCTGCTCGGCAGCGCCGAAGCCGGCCTCCGGATTGCCGTCGAGCTCGGCGACATAGGCAAACCCCTGCAGCGCCGTCAACGCCAGCAGCGCCGGCGACCAGTGGTCGAACTGGCAATCGATCTCGGCGCGGTCCTCGAGCCGGAGGTTGGCAGCGATGTAGGAGAGGTCGCGCAAAGTGGCGGGAATGATGCGGAGGATCATGTTGGGTCACTTCCGGCACGCTGCGAAGCGGAGAGCCCTAGGGAAACGAGGCGCCAAGCTAGATTGACTCTCTTTGCCGTCTGGATTTCCTTGGCCTGTGACTTGTGGATGTACCTATGGGAACAAGCGCATGACTTGTAGTAACTGCGCGCCGATCGAGGAGACCCGTACGATCTTTAGCACCGGTCGTCTCGCGGCGGCGATCACGATGGCCAAAGAGGCCATACGCGACGGTATTCTGCAGGAAGTACCGGGTGGTCCTATGTCGAGTGTCATCCCGTTTTCGGATCTCAACCCGGATGGACCATGGGACGATCTGCTTCGTTACCGCTTTCGGTGCACGACCTGCGCACAGGTTTTCTTGCTCTCCGCAGAGACCTATCATGGCAGCGGCGGCGAATGGGCTAAGGAGCCCGGCTAAGCTTTTCGGCACTTCCTCACCGAAACGCCCCCAGCGGATCGCTCTGCCCAGCCTTCCGCCGCGCGGCCTTGAACATCGCCGGGTCGACCTGCGCCTCCCTCAGCATCATCACGCCGTAGCGGGTCGCGGCCATCAGATCGTGGCGCAGCTTCACCACTTGGCCGTCCCTGCGATGATAGAGACGGAACTCCTCGAACCAGGGCAAAAGCGTCGAAACCATCTTGAAGCGGCTTGATTGCATGCGGCCAAGCATCGGCCCGACCGCCACCGAACCGCCGGCGAACTGCGCGCGGGTGCCAAGCCTCTACTTGTAAGCCACTGCTGCGCTTGCAGGTCCCGCCAACGGAATAATCTCGCAGCGACTAAACCCTGCCTCTTTGCACCACTCGGTGAACTGGGCGCCGGTGAAGTCAAACGCCTCGCCAAATTCGATCAGCATGTTCAGCGACATCATGAGACCGAAGCCGTTTTGCCTGCGTTCGTCGTCGATGATGTTCTCGATGGCGACCAGCGCGCCACCGGTCGGCAATGCACGGTAGGCCTTGGCGATCAGCATTTTCTTGTTCTCGAGATTCCAGTCGTGAAGGATCATTCCCATCGTGATGATGTCCGCCTTGGGGAATTCGTCCGCGAAAAAGTCGATCGTCTCGGCGATGACCCGGCCGCCGAGATTGCGCTCCCTCAAGCGCCGTTCGGCGATCGGCTGCACATCGGCGAGATCGCACGTCCGGCATTGCATATGCGGATGCCGCGCCGCGACGATGGCCGAAAGCTGCCCGGTTGCGCCGCCTATATCGGCCAGCGTCTTATATTTGGAAAAGTCGAATTTCTCGGCAAACGCCGTGAAATTGCCCATGGAGATGCCGCTCATCGCGTCCATGAACTGCTCCAGGCGCGCCGGGTCCGCATAGAGCTCGCCGAACATCGACTTGCCTGTCTCCTTGATCTCGTTTTGAGGCTTTCCGGTTTGCAATGCCGGTGTGAGATCGCCCCAGAACCGATACAGTCGTGCGTTCGCCATCTCAAGGATTCCACCGATGTATTGGGGGCTCCGCTTGACCAGGAACAGCGCGGTCGATGGCGTATTGCCGTATTTGCCGGTTTCACCGGCGCCGTCCCTCTGCAGCAATCCGAGCGCGACGAGGGTGTCGAGAAAATCATACGTTGCGCGCGGATGCAGCCCCATCGCGCCTTGCAGTTCGAGGCCCGTTTTGGGGCCGTCCGCAAGCAGCGAGAAGAGTCCCAGTTCCACGGCGCTCAACAATGTCTTGGCTGGCCAGAACCCAAAGCCAATTTGCAGTATGTGGTCTGGAGAAATTCCGTCTTGCATCTGAGCCTCCCCTATCGGCGAACGCCCCCGTGAGGCCACGCCGATGCGTCCCTTGAGCGGGATCATTCGATGCTACACCACGTCCACGGACGTTCACTACAGTTTTCCAATCGGAGCCGGAGCGCATTGCCTCCCTCCCGATTTTCCTCACCGAAACGCCCCCAGCGGATCGGCCTGCCCGGCCTTGCGCCGCGCGGCCTTGAACACCGCCGGGTCGACCTGCGCCTCCCTCAGCATCATCACGCCGTAGCGGGTCGCCGCCATCAAATCGTCGCGCAGCTTCACCACCTGGCCGTCCCTGCGGTGATAGAGCCGGAACTCCTCGAACCACGGCAAAAGCGTCGCAAACACCTTGAAGCGGCCTGAATGCATGCGGTCGAGCATCTCCATCAGCCCGGCTTCGACCGAGACCGAACCGTCGGCGAACTGCGCATGGCTGGCGAGCATGTTCAGCCCGTGTGCGGAATATTGCTTCGCCAGTGCGGTGCCGGCACCTTCCAGCGTCTCGCGGCGGCCGTCGCGCGGCCATGCCCAAGGCAGCCATTCGCCCCATGGTTTCAAGGTCAGCGCCTGCATGGCGGGCGTCTGCTGCGAAGCCCGGCAGGCCTTTGTGACATAGACGACATCGGCCTCCGTATCCCAGGCGAGCTCGACCGCCGCCGAGGGATGGTCCCAGCCGAAATCGAGGGCCCCGAGCCGCGGCCAATAGCGCGGCAGCGGGAACGGCTCGCAGGCGATCAGCTCCTCGGCCACCGGAAAGATGCGGCCGGAGCCGAGCACCGGAATGCCCTTGGCCCGCGCCTCACGCTCATGCGCCGGATAGGCGGCAATGATCTCGGCGCGCTGCTGCGGCGTATAATGCCCGGCATCGTCGATGGTCATGAAGGTGACGTGGCGGGTCATTGTGCGCCCTCGCGGCATTGAATCGTGGTGGCAGGCGCTGGACGTATGGTGCTGTTTGACAAAGAACTTTCCGATGGCGGGACAGCGCCCCTCTCTGTCCTGCCGGACATCTCCCCCACAAGGGGGGAGATCGGATGCCACTCCAGCTTTCGCCAACCTCCAACGTCGACTGCAAAGCGCGGCCGGTGAAATTGCCAATCTCCCCCCTCGTGGGGGAGATGTCCGGCAGGACAGAGGGGGGCGCGAAGGAACGCAACGGATGAGAAGAGCGAATGCTTCTTTCCTGAACTTGCCTCACCCCCTCCCCATCCCTCCCACCTCCCCCGCAGACAAGAACAGCAGCACCACATCGCTCATGCCGAGCAGCGGCGTGAAGGTGACGATGGTGATGCCGCCGGTGGCGTTGGTGCGGGTCAGCCCTTCGGAATAGATGTCGAGCGGCGGTTCCTCGTCGAACCAGACGCCGTGCAGTGTTTCGCCCTGCCATTTCTCGCGGCCCTTCTCGTAGCTCTTGAACGACAGCACCGATTCGCCGGCCTGGACGTCGCCGCCGCCGCCCCAGCGCACCACGACGCTGTCGAGCGCGCCCGGCGCCCGCCCCGCCATCGTGCTGACGAGGGCGTCGGCCGGGATCATGCCGGTGCCCCAGGCCGCCTGCTGCTGCGGCGGGCCGATCAGGATGCGCTGCGGGTTGTCGCGCGTGCTTTCGCCGGTGACGCCGGCCGCCCACATCCGAACCGGACAATCGAAAACCTTGCCTTGCCACCAATCTGGATAGCGGCCGGTGAGATGCATCGCCCACTCGGCGCCGCCGGCCCTGGTCTTGCCGAGCTGGTTGCCGGCCATGAACAGGCGCTCGCGATTGGTAGCTCCAGCGGCGTGGAACTCGGCCTGCCGGGGATAGGGCCGATAGGCGGCAAGCTGGTTAGTGCGGCGCCTGCGGTCCAGCTCCGCCAGCAGGCTGAGATATTCCGTCCTTGCCGCCCGGCTCTGCGAGGCCTTTTGCGAAGCCCGGCTTCTCGAGGAACGGCCTAAGGACGGCTTCGAGGCCGCGGATGCGCTGCCTGATTTCGTCATCGCTCAATGCATCCAGATTGTTGATGTTGACACTAATATCCTTGGGCAGCACCGACAGCACGAGCTTCAGATACTGATCGGGCTTTTCGGCGCGCACCTCGGCGATGACGCCGGCGCCATGGGCGCGAAAATCAGCGCGGATCGCTTCGAGAAAGCCGTCAGCCAGCGTCTTCTTCGGCCGCCTGGTTCGGCTGCCGGGTGCTTGATCGTGCGGCTGCGGATCGCCGGTAGAAGGAGCCTTGGCCATGCCCTACTCCGCCGTCCCGGCGGACATCGGCTTCTTGTTGCCTGGCCGCACGATGCGCCTGCGCGGCCTGGCCTTCTTGCCGGCGCGTGCCGACTTCGGCTTCCGCGGCTGGCTTGCGGGTTTCGCATCAGTCGTCGTGCCGGGCTTCATCGCAGCGGCGTCAGGCAAGGCGTTCAGCCTTGCCCTGAGAATTGCCACCGCGTTGCCGTCGAGTGCTTCCGACGGGAAGCCGAAGCCGCCGACCGCATCGACGGTACCGCCGCGCACCATGCCGATCCGCACGCCGGCGGCGACCTGCTCGAAGCGGCCATGGCGTGCGTAGGGTGCGGCGCCGGCAAACTCGCCAATGGCGCTGACGACCTCGCGGCCGTCATCGTCGGTGATGATGGTGGCGTAACGGTTGGACATGGGGATGTTCTCTGAAGTGGGCGCACGGGCGCGTTGGGAAATCTATGGACGATAGGTGATTGCGGACCGGGATAGTCGGTCGCGTTCATTCGCGCCGACATACCTCGGCAGCACACGCAACATTCGGTCGAACAGGAGCCCGAAATGAAAAACCCGCCTCGACGGGCGGGTCGTTGGAGCCAATTAGCACCATACCGAAATTAGTAGCATAGCTGCCGGCACAAAGCAAGAACAAAATGTGGCGCGGCGGCAGAAAAATGCGCTGCCGACCTCGCATCCCCGTCGGTGAACGGATGGAAAGAGGGGCGAAAAAGGCGGGGCATTGCGTGAGACTTGCGTTGATGGGATGGTGGTTGCGCTTGAGGGGAACGCGTCATGGGCAATGTCACCAGTCACTACGGCAGCGAGGGCAGCGACGGCATCGTCGATCGCATATTGGCCGCGATCCCGGACGCCGACCCGGCCGGCAAACTCGCGGCCGCGCAACTCTATCCGTTCGATCAGTTCCATGGCCGCGAGCTGACCGCCACGCAGGAGCATGCGGCCCGTCTTGCTCCTTCGCCGACAGATAGAATCCTGGATATCGGCAGCGGCATTGGCGGGCCGGCAAGGTTTCTGGCCTCGGCCTATGGCTGCGAGGTCGACGGCATCGACCTGACACCAGCCTTTGTCGCCGCGTCGAGCCGACTGACCGCACTCAGCGGACTGGCAGACAAAGTTCGCTTCCATCAGGCCGACGCAACGAAACTGCCTTTTGGCGACAGCACCTTCGATGCGGCGATCTGCTTCTATGTGGGCATGAACATCGAGAACAAAGCCTCGGTCATCGACGAGGCCTGGCGCGTGCTGAAACCGCGAGGCAGGCTGATCTGGACCGAAGCCGTGCTCGCCGGCGGCGAGCCCTACTATCCCATGCCCTGGGCGGTTTCTGCGGCGACCAGCCACCTCGCCGATCGGGAAAAATTGAAAACCCTGTTTGTCGATGCCGGATTTCGCATCGACGAAATCGTCGACGAAACCGGCGAACATGTTGAGCTGGCGCTGAAGAGAGCCAATTCCGGCATCGTGCCCTCGCCGGCGCAGCAGCAGGCAAATGAAGTCGTCATGGGCGCGGAATTCCTGCAGCGCCGCCGCAACTACATCCGAAGCCTGAGTGACGGAAAACTCGCGTCGCTCGCCGTGATCGTCTCCAAACCGGCCTGAAACAAAAAAACCGCCTCGGCGGGCGGGTCGTTGGAGCCAATTGGCACCATACCCAGATTAGTAGCATAGCTGCCGGCACAAAGCAAGAACAAAATGTGGCGCGCGGCGGCAGAAAAATGCGAATTCCGTTCAGCGCCTCGCCTTGTCCGCCTCCCGATTGACCTTCCAAGAAGACCGCTAGGCTGCATTCCTTCGCGCCCCCCTCTGTCCCGCCGGACATCTCCCCCACTTGGGGGGAAATCGGCTTTCGCGCCGGCTTTCGCCAATCTCCAACGTTGCAGGAAGAGCGCAGCGCCGAAACCGCCAATCTCCCCACTTGAGGGGGAGATGGCCGGCAGGCCAGAGGGGGTACTGTCCCGAGCGCTGTCCCGCCGACTTCACAGCCGGCAACACAAGCAACGTTCGATCGAAAAGAAGCCTGAAAAACAAAAACCCGCCTCGGCGGGCGGGTCGTTGGAGCCAATTGGCACCATACCCAAATTAGTAGCATAGCTGCCGGCACAAAGCAAGAACAAAATGTGGCGCGGCGACAAAAAACCGAATTTCTCTTCGGCGCCTCGCGTTACCCGCCAGCCACTTTGTGGGCGCGAACGCAGCGTCGGCAATTGGCGCTTCCTCCATTTGCCGAGGCATCTCACCGGCCGACGAGCAGCCGCAGCCGCGGATCAGAACAGGCATTCGCGCGTTTGAACCCCAGCCAATGGGAGCAAAAGCCATGAACGTCGCCAATCTGCAACTCGAAGGCCTGCTGATGGCCATCGCATCGATCAATCAGGTCCTGGTCCGCAAGGGCGTGGTCTCCGTCGAAGAGATAGACATCGCCTTGCGCAAGGCCGAAGCCAGCGAGACCAACGAGGAAAGGTCCGAAGGCATGTCGGCGTCGAGCCGCGATGCCGTCAACTTCCCGATCCGGTTGCTGGAGTTGGCCAATCAATGTCAGCCGGAGACGGACATGCCGTCCTTCTCGAAACTGGCGCGCATGGTCGGTCAGATCAAGGAATCTTACAACGACCAGATGTGACGCGGCGACCGAGGATGACCGCCGCAGCAAGCTTGGCATCACCCCCTGCCAAGCCTCAGCGCCAGGACGCGGCCCGGCCCGTGCACGGCGGCAAACAGCAGCCCGGCCAGGAAGGTAAAGTGATCGACGAAGAAGCCGAACTCCGCCTGGTTGCCGGCCCAGTGCGACGGCCCGTGGAAGGCGAAGCCGAGGAACAGCACATAGGCGCCGGCGACGAGTGCTGCCCATGAGAAGAAGGCGCCAGTCAGGAAACATAGAACGAGGACGACCTCGAGCAGGGCTGCGCACCAGGCCAGGAACAGCGGGAACGGAAATCCAGCCGCCGCGATATAGCCGGCGGTGGCGCCGATATCGATGAATTTGAAGATCACGGCCATCAGGAAGACGGCGGCGAAGATCAGGCGGGCGATAAGGATTGCCGCGGTCTGCCACGGCGACTGAACGGTTGATTGAGCGGTTTCCAAGGTCATGATGTCCTCCCAAGAGTTACGGTGGTTGTGCCCCAAGGACGCACCACCAGCCGCAAGCCCGACATCATCCCCCGAAAAACCTGAGAGATACAAGCGCCGGCACCAAAGTGGCGCCTTCCCTTCTCCCCTTGTGGGAGAAGGTGTCGCCGAAGGCGACGGATGAGGGGTGCTCCAGCTTGGCGCCGGCGGCACTCCGTCCAACACCCCTCATCCGTCTCGGCGCTGCGCGCCGATCCACCTTCTCCCACAAGGGGAGAAGAAAGGTTGCGCTACCCCAACTTGACCCCCGGCTTGCTGATCGGCTCGCGTACCGTTCCATACTGGCTGCCCCAGCGGTCGGTCATCGCCCAGCGTATGTCCCAGAGTTCCGGGAAGAAGCGGTGGCGGGCGCCGGCTTCCAGCAATTCGACCGGCCGGCCCTTCAGCGATTTCGCGCCGAGGCCGATCGTGCGGTGGATGAGATAGAGGTGGTTGGCACGGAATTTCTGGAACAGCTCGTCGAACTCGATCAGCGCTTCGGCAACGACATAGCTGTCGCCGTGATCGTAGCCGGTATCGTAGACATCCTCGACCGAAAGGCCGCGGTCGTCGAGGTACGACGCCTTGAAGGCCCGCCACAGATCGGGCGGCAGGCGCAACAGCTGCTTGAAACCTGGCGATTCCTGGCCGCTGCCATTGCCGAGTTGCAGCCGGATCTGCTGGTATTCCTTGGGCGACATGGTTTCGAGCAGGTCGAGCTGCGCCGTCATCAGCCGCATCAGCCGGTGCACGCGCCCCATCAGTGTGACGATGCGATGCGTGTCCTGCTTTTCCAGGAAATCAACGACATCGACCAGCGTATAGGCGATGAGCTTCATCCACAGCTCCTCGACCTGATGAACGATCTGGAACTGCAGCTCGTCGGCATTCACCATCTCGGCCAGCGGCTTCTGGCAGGCCAGCAGCCTGTCGCATTTGAGGTAGACGCCATAGTCGCGCATCTCAGGCGTTTCGATGCGGGCATAATAATCCTGCTTGTCCATGGCCATGCTCCTTGCCGCGGCCGTTGGGCCGCAGGCGCTTGTTGGATCCCGTTCCCGAGTCTAATCGCTTTCTTGCCGAACATTGTCCCTTTCTGTTATTCGATTAGCGCAAAATGAAGGACAAACACTGCGTCTGAAGCGGATAGGAAGAACGAATGATGCTGGATGCGGTCGACCGGAAGATCATAGCTGCGCTCGAACGCGAGGCCCGCATCTCCTTTGCCGCGCTCGCCGACGAGGTCGGCTTGAGCAAGACGCCGTGCTGGAAGCGGGTCAAGACGCTTGAGGACGCCGGCGTCATCCGCGGCTACTCGACCCTGATCGACCCAGCCAAGCTCGGCTTCGGCATCGAAGCCTTCATCCAGGTGTCGATCGATTTCGAACTGTCGGACGCCTTCGAGGCGGCGGTCAAAAAGCATCCGCTGATCCGCCGCTGCCACGCCACGACAGGCGAGGCCGATTATCTCCTGCAGATCGTCACCGTCGACATGATGGCGCTCGACAGGATGCTGCGCGAGGAGCTCAGCCGGCTGCCCGGCGTGCGGCGCACCATCACCTCGATGGCGATGCGCGAGATCAAGGGCGGCATCTCGTTCGCCAATGCCGTCGGGCATGCGCAGACCAAGCGATAGTCAGGCCCTGGTCATCAATTCGCGTCCCAGCCGCTTCGGTTGCTCGGCGCGCAGAACCACATTTGTCGTCACCGTGCCGTACCGGCCGATGCTGTCGACGATGCTTTCAAGATCGGGCGGTGACGGGACCACGACCTTGACCAGAAAACAATCCTCGCCGGTCACCCGCAGCACCTCGACCACCTCCGGCAATTGGGCGAACTTCTTCAGGCAGGCCTGGATATGCTCATGCGTGGTGCGCAGGCGGATGACCGCCATGGTGCCGAGCCCGAGCGCTGCCGAATTGATCACCGCCTTGTAACCGGTGATGACGCCGCGCTCCTCCAGCCGCTTCACCCGTTCCGAGGTGGCGGGCTGGGACAGTCCGACGCGGCGGCCAAGCTCGGAGATGCCGATGCGGCCATCCTCCTGCATGATCTCAATGATCGCCAGATCGGTGGGGTCGAGCCTTGGCCGATAATCGCCGTTCCGCATGATCGCCCTTTAATCCATCGGATTTCGTCGCTGCTTTCCGATGATCTCTCATTCCGCCACCTGGGAGAAGACCTAGAATTGCACGCGCTGCATCAGGAAAGAAGGGCTTCGCATGACCGACTTCATCATTGTGCCGGGCATCGGCGGATCGGGCGAAGCCCACTGGCAGACACGTTGGCAGCAGGCAAACCCGGCGATGCGGCGGTTCAACCCGGCGAGTTGGGACGCGCCGAACCTCGACGACTGGGTGGCTGCGCTGGAAACCGCTGTATGCCAGGCAAGGACACCGCCGGTGCTCGTCGCCCATAGCCTCGGCTGTCTGCTCGTCGTACACTGGCAGCGGATCTCCCCCCGCTCTATCGGCGGCGCGTTGCTGGTCGCGGTTCCGGACCCTGCGTCGCCGGCCTTCCCCTCCTCCGCCCGGGCCTTCGCCGACGCACCGCAACAACGGCTTCGCTTTCCGTCGCTGATTGTCGCCAGCACCAACGATCCCTACGGCTCGCTGGACTATGCCAGGGCGAAATCCGAGCGATGGGGCAGCGATCTCCATATCGCCGGACCGCTTCGCCACATCAATGGCGACAGCGGGCTCGGCGACTGGCCGGCGGGAATGGAGCTGCTGACAGCTTTTCTAGGTCAAACGCAAGCAATCGCCCGAGGCGCCGTGCTTCAGCCGTAACCGCACCAGGACGGCTATCGCGCCGCCGCCCTGATCTGGTTTGCGCCGCGCCTCAGTTCGATGCTGCGGCAGGCGTGCTGAGTTCGAGGAACGGTACGGTCGAGCCCGGGATCATCGACTTCGGCAATTCGCCGTTCCATCTCTCCGCCTTGGTCAGTTCGACCAGCAGCGGATTGTTGGCGATTGCGGCGGCGCGAGCCTTGATGGCGCCCGCGGTCGCATCGCCTTCGACCCTGGTCTTGTAGGCGCTGGCCTCGGCTTCGGCCTTGACGCTGTCGGCGCGGCCCTTGGCCTGGGTGACGGCGATATCGGCCTTGATCTTTTCCTGCTGCAGGTTCTGTTCCTGCTTCTGCACCTCGACCTGCGCCGTCATCCTGGCTTCGACCGCCTGCTCGTAGGCATCGGAGAAGTCGATGTTCTCGACCTGCACGCTGTCGATCATCACCGGGCCGTCGGTTACCGCCGCGATGGCCTCGGCGACGTCCTTGTTGAACTTCGCCCGGTTCTGGATAACCGACACCGCGTCGTACTGGCCGAACACCGTCTTGATCTCCTGCGGTGCTTTCCTGGCAATGACGCGGTCGGCCAGTGCCTCGATCGATCCATAATTGGTGTAGACGTTGCTGACTTCGGCGGCCGGCACGTGGAAATTGACGGTGACGCGCATGTCGGCCGGTTGCTGGTCGCGCGAATAGGCCTGCATGGCCGGCAGGCCGCTGCAATCGTTCTGGTTCTCGCAGCCCCATTTGAGCACCTGCTGGCGCAGGCTGATCTTCTCGACACGCTGTAACCACGGCAGCTTGAAATGCAGTCCGGGATCAACGACCGAACTCAGCGCTCCGTTGGTCAAAAGCACGCCGCGGTCGCCCTGATCGATCGTGTACCAGGATCCAAACAGCGCAAAGACGCCGAGCGCCACGATGACGAGTGCGATCAGGCCGGAACCGATCGACCCCGATGCCATCCCCGGCTTGCCCTGCGGACGGCTTGAATTGCCTTGCGTTTCGGTCATCACCCCACCCCAACCTGATTGCCCGTGCTGCTTTTGCCCACAATAGTGGCGGCATTGCAATCCTCTGGATATGGAAAGACCTTCGGGGCAGCCGGCCGGACCGGCGGGTGGTTCAGGGTGGCCAGCCGATTTCCCCTGCAGCCGCGGCTGCGGGCTGGGACGCGTTGCCTGGCGTCTGCTTCTGCCGTCCGGCATCGGTTCTGCGCTTCGGGCAATCCTCGTAGTCGTGGTCGCAGATTGCGAAGGCTTGCGCACCGGCAAGGTCGATTTCGCCACGGAACCGCTGCCGCCGCATGAAAGTTATCTGCTCATTGCAACGGGAGCACAGGACATGGCCGACGACCCGAACCGCTACGAGACCGGAGCGAGGAAATATCCGGCAAAGACGAGCCGCGACGCGGCCGACGAATTTTCGCAGGATGCGGCCGGCAACAAGCCACCTCCCGGCGGCATGGGATTGACTAGGCCGGCTGACGATTTCGACGACAGGACCCTGCATTCGGAGGGCCAGAACCCGCCGCGCGCAGCGATCCGGCCAGACGGCAAGGCCACCGCCAAGAAGCCCGGCAAGGACGCAAGACGATGAACGTCGCCAATCTCCAGCTCGAAGGATTGATGATGGCGATCGCGGCCGTCAACAACGCGCTGGTCCACAAGGGCCTGCTGTCGGTCGACGAGGTCGACATGGCGTTGCGCCGGGCCGAGGCGGCGATGACCAGCGAGGAGCGTCTCTATGAAGACATGTCGCCATCCAACCGCGACGCCGTCTGCTTTCCGCTCAGGCTGCTGCAGGCGGCCAACAATGCCCAGGGTGAAACCGGCGTACCGTCCTTTGCCGAACTGGCCAGGATGGTCGGCCGGACCAAGGAGCCCTATAACGACCAGATGTGATGGAGGACGCCATGGCCGACGACAAATCCAAGACCAAGCAGGATCGCAAACTGGTCTCAGGCGAAGAGCCTTACGAGGTCGCTGCCTTTGCCCGCAAATACGGCATACCGCAAAGCGAGGCCGCGACCATCATCAAGCGTTACGGCCCCTCGAGGAGGAAGCTCGACGCGCACATGGCGAGCCGCAACGCCTGATCCAACTCTGGCGGCGGCCGCCGTTCACGCCGGAAGCGTCCCTGCCCTGCTGCCTTGTCGAGAGCATCGGCACCGTCAGCCGTGACCTGTCGGGTTCGCCCTTGTGGGGATTCAACGCCTGGTTTTGACAGCCGCGGAATACGCTCGCGGCGCAACAACTCATTTACCTCGACGCTGTACCAGTCCGATGAGCAAAGCCGGGGGGTCGGATGCAGGAACAATTATTGCGCTACGAATGTGTCATGGAGCCGAACGGCCGATGGATGGTGTGGGACATCGTTCACGATCTGCCGGCGCAATTTTCGCAAATCGCGCTGATCGGCCTGAGCCGTCGTGAAGCGGTTTCGCTCTGCCGGCTGCTCAACGAGACGAGCCGTTCCGAGACGCGGCAGAGCCGGGCCTCCTGAGAAGCATGCTCTCAGGCCTGCCCAAGCGCGAGGGGATCTACATGCGATCGACAATATTCGGTCTGGTCCTGCTGCTGCCGGCCGCCGCCCTGGCAGAACCGATCGAGACGCAGAAGATCATCACGGCGGCGACCGGCGACTGGAACAGCGACGGCGCCGCCGATCTGGCGATGATCGTGGAGACCGAGCCCGGCCATCCCATGGACATGTATTTTTTCCTCAAGGATCGCGATGGCGATTTTCTAAAACCTGCCGGGGTCGTGCATGAACAGATTTACGGCGAATGGAAGGATTATGACCGGCCGGGCCCCGCCACATCCGACACCGAGCCCGAACTCACCGCGCTCCCCAACGGTTCGATCAAGCTCTATGTTCCGGCGATGGAGATCGGCAGCGAGCGGACCAACAAGACGCTGACGCTCGCCTGGCGCAACGGCACGTTCGTCGTCGCCGGTTTTGCCTACGATTATTGGGATTACATGGACGACAATGTTGCCGGCGACTGCGACTACAATGTGCTGACCGGCAAGGGCAAAAGCAGCAAGAAGCTGGCGGACGGCAGCACCAGGCAAGCGACCGTATCGGTCGAAGGCAAGGTCATCGCATTCGCGGAATGGACCCCGGGCACTGGCTTCAGCGCTTGCGGAGAGTGAGAGGTTTCGGTTGCCTCACTGCAGCGGCGGCTTCCACAGCAGGCTGTTGCGATCGGCGGACTTGACGCGCAGCCAGGTTTCGCGGCCATCGCGCAGCACCCGGAGCGGGATCTCGGCACCCGCCGGGCCGCTCTTCCAAAGCTTGCGATAAAAATCGGCAAGCCCATCGACCGCCGTGTCGCGGACATCCGAGATGACATCGCCTTGGCGAAGGCCCGCCTGGGCGGCTGGACCGCCCTCGGCGACGCTCATCACCACGACCTTGCCGTCGCTCTCGGCCGAGAAGGCGCCGAGCCACGGCCGCGGCGGCCTGGCGACCTGCCCGCGCGTCAGCAGATCGTCGAGGATGGGCGGCAGAAGATCGATAGGCACCACCATGTTGATGTCGGCGACCTCGCCGTTGCGGCTCATCTGCAGGCGCAGTGAACCGATGCCGAGCAGCCTGCCATCCGCGCCGATGAGGCCGGCGCCGCCCCATGAGGGGTGAGCCGGCGCCGTGAAGATCGCCTCGTCGAGCAGATATTCCCAATAGCCGGCGAATTCCTGCTTGGTGACGATCCGCGCCCGCACGGAGCGGCCGACGCCGTCGGCGAGCACGACGGGATCGCCAATCTTGGCCCTGGACGCATCGCCGAGCGCAATGGCGGGCAGCCCGAGCGGCGCCAGCGCCTGCACCAGGCCGAAGCCCGACTCCTGGTCGTAGGCGAGCGCATGGGCGGGAACCACGCGCCCGTCCTGGTCGGCCAGCCAGACCTCCTCGGCCTCGGTGATGAGATAGCCGATGGTGAGTACCAGCCCGTCGCCGCGGATGACCACGCCACTGCCCTCGCGGCGGGTGCCAAGTGTATTTGCCGTGAAGGCGTCCTCTGGCACGGTGGCGCGGACGGCCACGATGGATCGCAAAAGGGGTTCGATATTCATGCTTTGGTTCCTGGCAATGTTCGCAGCTGATATGGGCTATAGGTATGGCGCAGGTGATCAGGCGCAAGAGGTGGCGCCGGCTTTGGCGTGGACCGGCGCCGCGCCGTTCGCGCCGGGGTTTTGCAACAGCGCCGGCAGCCCTATCTGTACCTACGGCTATCCCAAGCTGCCCTATGCAAAGTTCCTCCGCCATTGCCCACGTTGATATCTGATATCCTCCCAACCCAACCCTTCCAAAGGCCTCCCAAATGAACGACTACGCAACGGACCAATACACGCCGCCAAAAGTCTGGACCTGGAACAAGGCAAATGGCGGCGCTTTCGCCAGCATCAACCGGCCGATCGCCGGCCCGACGCACGACAAGAAACTGCCGGTCGGCAAGCATCCGCTGCAGCTTTATTCGCTGGCGACACCGAACGGCGTCAAGGTGACGATCATGCTGGAGGAACTTCTGGCGCTCGGCCACAGCGGCGCCGAATACGACGCCTGGCTTATCAGGATCAACGACGGCGACCAGTTCGGCAGCGGCTTCGTCGAGGTCAACCCCAACTCGAAGATCCCGGCCATGATGGATCGCAGTGGGAAAAAGCCGGTCCGCATCTTCGAATCCGGCTCGATCCTGCTCTACCTCGCCGAAAAATTCGGCGAATTCCTGCCGACGGAGCAGCCGGCTCGCGCCGAGACCCTGTCATGGCTGTTCTGGCAGATGGGCTCGGCGCCCTATCTCGGTGGCGGCTTCGGCCATTTCTACGCCTATGCGCCGACGAAGATCGAATATGCCATCGACCGCTTCGCCATGGAAACCAAGCGGCAGATGGACGTGCTCGACCGACGCCTCGCCGAAAGCGAGTATTTAGGCGGCAGCGACTATACGATTGCCGACATTGCGGTGTGGCCCTGGTATGGCGGGCTGGCCAAGGGCCGTATGTATGACGATTCCGGCGAGTTCCTTCAGGTGGAGCAGTACAAGAACGTGCAGCGCTGGGCCGACGCCATCGACGCGCGGCCGGCGGTCAAGCGCGGCCGCATGGTCAACCGCACCTTCGGCGAGCCTTCGATGCAACTGCACGAGCGCCATGACGCCAGCGATTTCGAGACCAGGACGCAAGACAAGCTCGCGGCGGCCAAAAGCTAAGCGGACGACTGAAACTGCTGATCTCCCCCCACAATGGGCAGGGCTATTGCAGATGGAAAGCCGAGGCTTTCGCTCTACGATGGACCCCCACCCCTAACCCCTCCCCACAAGGGGGAGGGAGACTTCCGTTGGCGCTGACCTCGGCAAATTG
>NZ_JAMYLG010000063.1:0-17708 GCF_040317865.1 Mesorhizobium sp. M1365 | reverse complement strand
TAACTTCGCTCGTAAGGGCGACCTTAAGAGCGCAGCCTCGCTACCGTGCCGTCCTCTCGCAAGGCGGCCTTCGCCGGAGGGTATCCCAGGTCCTGCAGCCCGGAGTTCGTCAGCGACCATTTTCTCGGTTGGGATCAGCATGCTCTGCGTAAGCGTCTTGCCTTTGCGTCGCGTTTTGACCACCGGCAATTCGCTCATAGTTCACCTCCAGGAACTCCCCTACAGAAGACGAACAAGGATGCCGCAATCCGACAGAATCTCGGATTGATTTGATTGCCGTGGCTCGAGGCCACAACCATGAACCCACAAAGACGTCTCCGGCCGGACACTTAGCAACCCGGACACTTAGCAACGAAGCCGACACAGCGGGACACCGAGGCGGATACTGTCCGCACGAATTCCTTGCAATGCACACATCAAAATCCCCGCTTGCCTTATGGCGCCGGGGTGTTTGGCTCCGTGCTGCCCAACGGAACGGAACTCTACTTCTTCGCCGACATGGCTCGAGCTGCAGCTCTAACCGGCATCGCGGTTGGTCAAGGCGATGTGGCAGCAGCCGGAACCGTGGCCCGCCGTCCAGGTGACGTTGTCGAAGCGCACTCCGGTGGCCTCGAACAGGCCGCGATCGAAGGCGCCGGCGATGCGGCAGAGCGTGGCGAGCTTCTCGTCATCGATGCCGGCTTCGACCCAGGCGTCCTTCAGCGGGCAGCGCCTGACCCTGAAGGCGATGCGGTCCGGGCCGCGTTCGACATCGGTCGGATACATGCGGCCGCCATCCGGGCTGACGGCCAGGAACGCCTCGCCGATCGCCGGTGCGTCGTTGGGGCCGAAATCGGCGAAGGCCGCCGCCGCAACCTCCCTGCCTCGCCGTTCGATGGTGCGGATCATGATCGCCTCAGCCTTTTCCGCGCCAACTTCCGCGGTCAGCTCGTCGAGCAACAGACGATAGAGATCGGCACGGTTGCGGAAGGCGGAATCGAGTTCGCGCGACAGTTTTTCGGCTCGGGCTTCGGCGTCGGTCATGATGCGTCCTGTTCGATCCTTGACAGTCTTGGCGCTGCCGCCACCAGCGCCTTGCCGATCGCGGATTGCGGCGCGTCGATGACGCTGCGGGCATCGCCGCTCTCGGCAATTCGCCCGGCGTCCAGAATGGCCATGCGGTGGGCGATGGCACGGACGACGCCGAGATCGTGCGAAATGAACAGATAGGCGATGCGCTCCTCGCGTTGAAGATCGAGCAGCAGTTGCAGGATCTGCGCGCGAACCGAAACGTCGAGCGCCGACACGGCCTCGTCGAGCACGATCAGCGACGGTTTCGTGGCAATGGCGCGGGCGATTGCAACGCGCTGGCGTTGGCCGCCGGAAATCTCGTGAATGGCGCGGCCGGCGAGACCGGGGCTGAGGCCGACGCGTTCCAGCAGAGCTGCAATTCGGCGCGGGCGCTCGGGGCCGGAGGCAATGTGATGGATGCGCAGAGGGTCGTCGAGCACACGCGCGACTGTGGCGCGTGGGTTCAAGGCGGCGAGCGGATCCTGAAACACCATCTGAAGACGGGCGCGCCGGCCGCGCAAGGCAGCGCCGTTCAGCGACAGGAAATCGCTGCCTTCAAATTCGATACTGCCGGTATCGAATTCGACGAGCCGGAGCACTAGACGAGCTATCGTCGACTTGCCGCTGCCGGAAGGTCCGGCCAGCGCCAGCGTCTCGCCGGGGTCGATGTGGAAGGAAACGTCGTCGACCGCGGCGATGGTCTTGCCGCCGCGACTGTATCGTTTGGTCAGGCCGGAAACGGCGAGCAGCGGACTGGTCATGTTCGCCGCAACAGCGGCTCGGCGTCGAAGCCGAGATGAGCGTCAAGCAGCACACGAGTGTATGCGTGACGCGGCGCATTGACGATTTGGGCTGTCGAATCGAGCTCGAGCAGCTCGCCATGCCGGAACACCGCTATGCGCTCTGCAAGCTCAGCGGCCAGCGCAATGTCGTGGCTGATGAACAGCAGCGTCATACCGTCCTCGGCCACCAGTCGCCGGATCAGCCCGACAATCTCGGCCTGCACGATGGTGTCCAGCGCACTGGTCGCCTCGTCGGCGACCAGCAGTTTCGGCCCGGCCGCAATCGCTGCGGCGATCGCCACGCGCTGCTTCTGGCCGCCGGAGAGCTGATGTGGAAAGGCACGCAAAGCGACATCGGGGTCGGGCAGACGGACCCGTTCGAGCAGGGTTTTTGCCTTGGCATAGGCGTCTCGCCAACTGAGGCCGAGATGGGTGTAGGCGACTTCCGCGATCTGCTTGCCTATTGGCATCACCGGATCGAGACTTGCGGATGGGTCCTGGAAAATAAAGCCGATGTCACGGCCACCGATTGGAGCATGGTCGCGAAGACCGGCAGGTGCCTTGGCACCAAACATTGGTGGCGGGCGCAGGAGCCAATCGATACGGCCTTCGATCTTGGCAGTGGCCGGCAGCAGCCCGGCAATGGCTAGCGCCAGCGTGCTCTTGCCGGAACCGCTCTCGCCGATGATGGCAAAGCGCTCGCCGGCGGGGATGTCGAGGCTGACATTCTTTAGCGCCGCCACCTCGGCGCCGTCGCGGCGATAGGTCACCGTCAGACTGCGAATCGAAGCAAGCGCCGTCACGACAGGCTCCTCCTCATCGCCGTGGTCTCGACGACGCCTTCGCCGGTGAGATAGACGCCGAGCACGGTCAGCACGAGCGCTACGCCCGGAATGATCGACAGGAAGGGCGCGGTGCGCAGCACGGCGCGGCCTTCGGCGATCATGCCGCCCCAGGTTACGCGGTTGGGGTCGCCAAGGCCGAGGAAGGACAATGCCGCTTCGGTGAGAATCGCCGCGGCGACGATCACCGACGACAAAGCCATTACCGGCGGCAGCGCATTGGGGAGCACCTCGCGAAAGGCGATCTCCAGCGGATGCATGCCGATGACGCGGGCGCCGGCAACAAAATCGCGCTCGCGGATCGACAGCACTTCGGCGCGCGCCACGCGTGCCGGTCCGGTCCAGGCGCCCAGCGCGATCGCAGCGACGATGACGCCGAGCGACGGCCCGACGATGCTGACGAAAGCCAAAGCCAGCAGAAAGGCTGGGACGGTCTGGAAAGCGTCGGTGATGCGCATCAGCATCTCGTCGACAAGACCGCCGGCAAAGCCGGCCAACGTGCCGATCACGGCACCGACGGCAAGGGCGGCGGCGGCTGCTGCCAGCCCGACCGCCAGCGAGGTGCGGGCGCCGTGGAAAAGCTCGGCAAGCACGTTGCGGCCGAGGCGGTCGGTGCCGAGTGGCAACGACCAGTCCTGGAACGGCGGCAGCAACGCCGGCCCGGCAATCGCCTGCGGATCGCCGGGAAAGAACAAAGGTGCGGCAAGCGCGACGGCAAACAGCGCCGCCAGGATGACCGCGCCGGCGATCGCTTCCGGGGTCCGGAGAAAGCGGCGAAGCGGGCTCACGCGCCGGCCTCACTGGCGCCGACGCGCGGATCGAGGAAGGCGTAGGCGATGTCGACGAGAAGGTTGATGATGACGACCAGGACAGCGCTGGTGAGAATAATGCCGAGCAGTAGTGGGGTATCCCGCGCGGCCACCGCTTCCTGCGCCAGCCGGCCGAGGCCGGGGACGGAAAAGACGCTCTCGATGACGACGCTGCCGCCCAGCATTTGCGCCGACTGCAGGCCGAACATGGTGACCAGCGGCAACAGCGCGTTACGGGCGACGTGAGCGAGCACGATGCGACGGCGGGAAAGTCCCCTGGCACGGGCGGCCAGCACAAAGTCCTGCCGCCACACCTCGGCCATGCCGGCGCGCATCATGCGCAGATAGAGCGCGAGATAAATGAAGCCGAGCGCCGAAACCGGCAGGACGAGATGGCGGGCGATGTCGGCGGCGCGATCGAGGCCGCTCTTGGCCGAGGCGATACTCTCGATGCCGCCGATCGGAAACCAGCGCAGGTCGACGGCGAAGACAATGATCAGCACAAGCCCGAGCCAGAAGCCCGGCACGGCATAGAGCGCCAGCGAACCGATGGACAGGAAACGATCGCGGAAGCTGCCGGGACTGGCGCCGACATAGATGCCGAGAGCCGAGCCGAGGCCGAAGGAGAGCGCCGTGGCGCTCCCCATCAACAGCAGCGTGTTGGGCAGGCGCTCGAGGATGACATCGCGGATCGGCCGCGAAAAGCTGACCGATTGGCCGAGATCGAGATGCAGCAGCGCCCAAAGATAATTGGCCAGCCGCGTCAGCTCCGACTGGTCGAGCCCCCAGCGGTGACGCAACAGCTCGATCATGCCGGCGTCGCCACCGGTCGAGACAATGTAGGCATCGACCGCATCGCCGGGAGCGGCTTCGAGCAACAGGAACGTGCCGATGACGACAATCAGCAGCACGAAGATGCTGCCGACGAGACGGCGGCGAAGGAGGATGACGGCGCGGGTCATGGCGCAACGCCGATAGGAGAGCCAAGTCTTCCGTGCCGCGCTTTACGGCGCCCCCCTCTGTCCTGCCGGACATCTCCCCCACAAGGAGGGAGATTGGCAGTTTCGGCGATGCCGGCCGTCTTGCAACGCTGGAGATTGGCGAAAGCGACAATGACAGCCGATCTCCCCCCTCGTGGGGGAGATGTCCGGCAGGACAGAGGGGGGCGCGAAGGAACTCTCATAGCCGAAGCTGAGCACCCACATAGGCGATGTGCAAGTCTTGAGCCGACCTGCCTAAGCCTCCAGCCAAGTGTCCGCCCAGTTCGATACCGCCCAGCGCGGGTTGTTGGCGATGTTGTTGACCGTATCGCGGGCGACGCTGATGAAACTCCATTCGGCGACGTTGATCAGCGGCAGGTCGGCGGCAACTTTTCTCTGGAACTCCTTGTAGAGTTCGGTGCGGGCGGCGGTGTCGAGCGTCTCCGATGCCTTGGCGATCAGGGCGTCGAGATCGGCATTCTTGTAGCCACCCTGGTTGGAGAAGGGCACGCCGTCGGGAATACCGCTCTGCACCAGGATGGTGGTCGAGATCGCCGGATCGCCGCGGAACACCGGCGGCCCGACCGCAAGGTCGAAGGCGTGGTCGGTGTAAACCGCCTTGATGTGCGCGGCAGAGTCGTTGTTGACCAGCTGGGCGTCGATGCCAATGACGGCGAGCGCCTGGCGCAGATAGTCGCCGAACTGCTTGGTTTCGTTGAAGTAAGGCGCCGGCAGCAATCTCAATGAAAAGCGCTTGCCGTCATCGCCCCGGCTGTAGCCGGCCTCGTCAAGCAAGGCATTGGCCTTGGCGACGTCGAAAGCGTAGGTCGGCACGTCGGCGGTGTAGAATTGCGGGTCGTTTTTCGGCACCGGGCCAGTGGCGGTGGCGGCATAGCCAAGGAATACCGTCTCGACGACGAAATCCTTGTCGATGGCGTGAGCGATCGCCTGGCGTACTTTCAGGTCGGCCAACTCCTTGCGGCGATGATTGATCTCGACGACGAGCTGGTAGGTCAGCCCTTCATAACCCTTGGTGATCACCTTGAGACCGGGCACTTTGGAGATGCGGTCGAGATCGGCCAGGGGCACGGCGGAGAAGGCGGCGAGCTGGATCTCTTCGGCTTCCAGGGCGCTGGCCGCCGACGTGCGGTCCGGCAGCACCTGATAGATGATCTCGTCGAGATAGGGCTCGTCCTTGCCCCAATAGTCGGTGTTCTTCTCCAGCCGGTAATATTCGCCGGGCTTGTGTTCGGCAAATTTGAACGGTCCGGTGCCGACCGGGGCGTTGTTGGCCGGGTTGTCCTCGATCTTTCCGGTCTCGTAGATGTGCTTGGGCACCACGCTGCTCAGCGCCGGCAAGGCGTTGCGGATCAGCTGGAACGGTGTCGGCTTGGCGAATTTGAACACGGCGGTGGTTTCGTCCGGCGTGTCGACGGCCTCCAGATCCTTGAACACGGTGCGGCCGAGATTCTGCAGCGGCTTCCAGACCTGCAGCGCCGAGAAGGCGACATCGGCTGAGGTGAATGGCTTCCCATCATGCCATTTGACGCCCTCGCGCAGTTTGAACGTCAGCGACAGGCCGTCGGCGGCACCTTCCCAGCTGAGCGCCAGCCGCGGATCGAGCCCATCCTTGCCGCCGAAGGAGGCCTCGGCCAAGGTTTCCACGATCTTGCTCGAGATGAAGAAGACGCCGTTCGAGGCGACAATCGCCGGATTGAGATTGCGCGGCTCGGAATCGGCAGCGACAACCAGTCGTCCGCCCTTTCTCGGCGTCTGCGCCGAGCCGATCGTCGGCATGGCGGTGGAGGCCAACAGCAACGCCGAACCGGCCAGCATTGTACGTCTGGAAATGGTGAACTCTGGCATGATCGAACTCCGTCCTCTCCGCGGACCCAGCCGGGTCCGCCGTACCCCTCGGACGCTCGTAAGCATCCTGCAAAGCTGATTATGGGCCTTGTGCGGGGTTTCGCCAAAGACGGAATTGGCGCATCTCTACGTGGCTTTGAAATTTCCGTCCGCTGGACCAGTTGTACAGAAAACGGTTCGACGCGCGGTTCTAGCAGGACCAGGCTGGGGTAAAGTGCAGCAGGTGGAGCAGCTTTTGGGGCTGGTTCGCCCGTTCTGGCTGGACCAGATCGGGCAAAATGATGCAGATTTAAGCATAGCCGAGGTTCAGAGCCGGAAAAGCCGGTGCCGGCGAGCGGCCGGCTAAGGGATTTCAGGGAGAGAGACATGAACATTGCCCCAGGCAAGAATGCCGTCGGCAGCGTGCCGTTCGACCAGGCCAGGGTGGACGGGCTGATGGAGGAGGCCGGCATCGACGTGCTGCTCGCCACCTCCAAGCACAACACGCAATATCTGCTTGGCGGCTACAAGTTCATCTTCTTCGCCGCCATGGATGCAATCGGCCACAGCCGTTATCTGCCTTTCGTCGTCTATGAGAAAGGTGGGCCGGAGCATGCCGCCTACATCGGCAACCGCATGGAAGGCGGCGAGCACCAGAATCATCCATTCTGGACGCCGACACTGCATGCCGCCTGCTGGGGTACGCTCGATGCCGCCAATCTGGCGGTCGAGCATTTGCGAAAGATCACCAAGGGCAATGCCCACATCGGCATCGAGCCCGCCTTCCTGCCGTCCGACGCCTATATGCTGATCCGCAACGCGCTGCCGGATGCCAAGCTGATCGATGCGACTGATATGCTGGAGCGCATGCGGGCAATCAAAACCGAGGCGGAGCTGGAAAAGCTGCGCATCGCTTCGGAGCTGATCACCGATTCCATGCTGGCGACCATCGGCTGGGCACGCGAAGGCACGACAAAGAGCGAGATCATCGAACATCTCAGGCGCGAGGAGACCAATCGCGGCGCGCATTTCGAATATTGCCTGTTGACGCTAGGCTCCAGCCACAACCGCGCAGCCTCGCCGCAGGCGTGGAAACGGGGCGAAGTGATGTCGATCGATTCCGGGGGCAACTACCACGGCTATATCGGCGATCTTTGCCGCATGGGCGTGCTGGGCGACCCTGACGCCGAACTCGAGGATCTGCTGGCCGAGATCGAGACAGTGCAGCAGGCGGCCTTCTCCAAGGTCAAGGCGGGCACGCTGGGCGGTGACATGATTTCTCATGCCGAAGGCGTTCTGAAGAAATCCAAGGTTGCGGCCTATACTGATTTTTTCGCGCATGGCATGGGGCTGATCACGCATGAAGCGCCGTTCCTGATGACCAACCATCCGGTGACATATGAAGGCACCTATGCCGCAAAGCCGCTGGAGAAGAACATGGTGCTTTCGGTCGAGACGACCATGCTCCACCCGACGCGCGGCTTCATCAAGCTGGAGGACACGGTGGCGGTGACCGATGCCGGCTACGTCATGTTCGGCGATCGGGGCCGGGGCTGGAACAGAGGCGGGGGCGGCTTAGGCGCTGGTACCTAGCCCGTTCTTGAGATTACCTCGTTCGAGCAAACAATTGGTCACACCAGCGAGCATTTGCCGATATGGAACGCGAACTGCCCAAGCAGGTCTTTATCGACGGGTGCGAGCAGATCTCCATGGAGTTCGAACCGATTGGGTTCCGCTTTGCGAAAACCGGTCCTCATGCGAGTCGTCGGGCCGGCGACTGGGCATTCAAAATCTCCTTTCAATCAAACTATCTGAACGTCGGCGGCGAGTACGTCGAACTCGTCGTGCATGCGTCGGTCTACAGCAAGGCAATAAAGGAGTGGGACGAGCGGACATGGAACATCGCAAACCCGCATACCCGCCAGGCTGAAATCGCGAACATCGTTGCCAACATCCAAACGACTGTCCTGCCGCTCTTCGAACGTTTCGACGTTCCGCGCAAACTAGCCGAACAGGTCGCATGTTCTGAAGTTCCGGGCTTCATGTTCCCTGAAAATGCTGTTCGATTTGTACTCTGGCAGCTTGGTCCGGAGGCAGCGGAAAACTGTTTGTCCTACTGGGTGGCGCGCTTACCTTCGCCGGATGCTTTCCGATCAGAGCGCGATGTCCCCACTTTGCCGGATAGGCTCGCTCTGGGAAGCGATACTAACAACCTAGCAAGGGTCGCTCGTGCGATGAAGATTGGCCTCAGCCTGTGACATTATCTGCCCGGCGGGATCAACCTGAAATCCGGCAACTCCCGCAATGCCAGTTCCGGCCCTGCCGGCGAATAGACGACGAAAAGCTGCATGCCCGCATCGCCGGTATTGAGCGTCGAGTGGAAGCGGCTTTCCGGCACATAGATGGTGCAGCCGGGGCCGACTTTCTCGACGACCGGGTTGCCTTTCTCGTCTTCGACCATCTGCTCGCCATTGCCTGAGATGACAAAGATGATCTCCTCCGCACCCGGATGGTTATGACGCGTATGGCCTTTGCCTGACGGTAGGTCGACGACACCACCGGAAAATCGCTTTGCGCCGTTCACTTCGGGAGCGACCGTCAGCGACAGCCTGCCCCAGTCGAAGCCGAAGGCGCTGACGTCTTTTGGATATACGAATACCTTGCTGTTCTCCGTCATCGTTCCACCCTTCTGTTTGCTGGTCTCTACGCAGCGCCGAACGTGACCGCCTTGAAATCCGCCGTCTGCCTGGCGATTGAGGCTTCCGCCGGCAGCCGCTCCATCGAACTGGCGCCATAGAACCCGTGCAGGCCCTTGCAGCGCTCGAGAACATATCTGGCGTCGTCCGGCATCGAGATCGGCCCGCCATGGCAAAGCAGGATCATATCCTCGCGCACTGAGCGTGCCGCTTTGGCGATGGCGTCGATCTCGCTCACACAGTCGTCCAGCGATTTAGCCGATGTCGCGCCAATCGAGCCGCCGGTGGTCACCCCCATATGGGCGACGACGATGTCGGCGCCAGCTGTTGTCATGGCGCGCGCCTCGTCTGCGTTGAAGACATAGGGCGTGGTCAACAGGTCGAGTTTGTGAGCCTCGGCGATCATGTCGACCTCGAGCCCGAAGCCCATGCCGGTTTCTTCAAAACTCTGCCGCATCTGGCCGTCGAACAGGCCGATAGTCGGAAAGTTCTGCACACCGGAAAAACCCATCGTCTTCAACTCGGCCAAAAGCAGCGGCATGATGACGAAGGGATCGGTGCCGTTGACGCCGGCCAGCACCGGCGTCTTCTTCACTACCGGCAGCACTTCGTAGGCCATTTCCTTGACGATCTCGTTGGCGTTACCATAGGCGAGCAGGCCGGCGGCCGAGCCGCGCCCGGCCATGCGGTAGCGGCCCGAATTGTAGATGATGATCAGGTCGATGCCGCCGGCTTCCTCTGCCTTGGCCGACAGGCCGGTGCCGGCACCGCCGCCGACGATCGGCACGCCGTCCGCGATCATCTTGCGGAATTTCTCCAGGATTTTCTTGCGCGGTATGGCGGCCATGTCTTGGTGTCTCACTGTCTGGCGATGTCGAGGAAGGCCGTTGTGGCAGCCCAGGCGAATTCGGGGTCGTTGATATGAAGCGGCAAACGCAGCACGCGCCGCGTTTTGGCGGGTTTGATGGTACGCTCGATCGCCTCGAACAAAGCGGCATCGGCTTCAGGGTCGAAGAAGGCGCCGCCTTCAATGTCGAGCGCCGACACGCCTTTCTCCGGAATGAGGAAACGAACCGGACCCTGGCAGAGGCTCAGCCTTGCACCGATCCATTCGCCGATCGTTCTGCTTTCGTCGGCAGTGGTGCGCATCAGTGTGACGTTTGGATTGTGCTCATAGAACAGCCGGCCGCGATAGCGTTCCGGAATTGTCGGCGGCGCCCAGAAATTGACCATGTCGAGCGCGCCGACCGAGCCGACATAAGGCAGCCCGGTGCGGGCGATGGCGCCAAAGCGATCCTCGGTCGCCGGCAGCACGCCGCCAAACAGCAAGTCGCAGACTTCGGTCGTTGTGATGTCGATGACGCCGGACAACAGGCCGCTGTCGGCCAATTTTTCCATGGTGCGGCCGCCGGTGCCGGTGGCATGAAAGACCATGCAGTCATAAGTCGAACGAAGCTCATCGGCGATCGCGGTCACGCATGGCGTGGTGACGCCGAACATGGTGAGGCCGAGCGACGGTTTGCCGTCGGGCGGCGGCGCCGGCTTTGTCGCCATGCCTGATATCGCCTGGGCGGCATTGTGCAGCACGACACGCGAAAGCCGGTTGAGGCCGGCCATGTCGGTCACCGACGGCATCATGACGATGTCGGAGACGTCGACGTAAGGCGCGGTGTCACCCGAGGCCAACGTCGAAACCATGATCTTGGGCAGACCGAGCGGCAGCGTGCGCATGCCTGCGGTGATGATCGAAGTGCCGCCACCGCCGCCAATGCCGATAATCCCGGCAATATCGCTGCGCGACTGGACAAACCGGGCAAAGGCGGCAGCCATCGCCGCCACCGCGGTGCCGCGATCGTCGACGCCGAGTACGGCATTGCGACCCTCGGAATGGTGGCTGGCGACCTCGTCTGCCGAAACATCGACCGGCGCGGTCGCGCCGCGTGTTCCGATGTCGACACGGGCAATCGAAGCGCCGGTAGCGGCGACCGCATCGGCCAGAAACGCGAGTTCCTCGCCCTTGGTGTCGGCGGTGCCCACCACATAGATGCGCTTCATCGCGTTTCCCCGGTCTTGGGCGTGTTCGGCGCTGCCGCCCCTTTTTGTCCGGCCGTTCGACGGCGCGAAGGACCATTGCAATTTTTTGAGACACGCGTATCGTATTGACATGAATGTCTCACGTCAACAGGCGGCAATCGACGACGATGCCAGCCAAGGGCCGAACCCCCAGGTAGAGCGCGGGGCCCGCGCGCGCACCAGGCGTCTCATGCTGGAGACGGCGACAAAGCTGATGCAGGCGGGCGCCACGCCCTCCGTCAGCGAGGTGGCGGAGGCAGCGGAGGTCTCGCGCGCCACCGCCTATCGGTATTTTCCGAGCCAGGCGGCGTTGGTGCAGGCGGTGGTCGATGAGGGGCTTGGGCCGATCCTTACGTGGAAATCGAGCTCTGCCGATCCCGAGCGCCGGGTCGCCGAGCTGTTCGAGACCGCCATGCCGCGCATCGAGGTCTTCGAAGCGACGTTCAAGGCGGCGCTGAAACTGTCGCTCGACCAGTGGGCGCAGCGACAGGCAGGCACGCTTGACGGCGAACCTGCCTTCACCCGCGGCCATCGCGTCGATCTCTTGAAAGATGCGATCGCGCCACTCAAAGGCCGGTTGCCGCCGCGCGAATTCAAGCGGCTCGCGCAGGCGCTGTCATTGATCTTCGGTGTTGAGGTGCTGATCGTTTTAAAGGATATATGGGGATTGGATAGCCGCAGTATGATGTCGGTTGCGCAATGGGCGGCCGGCGCTCTTGTGCGCGCGGCTATGACCGAATCGATGATTGAAGGAGATGGGATCGCGCCGATGACCGCCGTGAGATGACGCCAATCTGGTTCGACCAGATTTTCAACCTGGCTATTCATGCTACTAGCGATGCAGCGGCCCAAGTAAGGCATTCATGTATCAAGGAGTAGGAAAATTCAGGGAAAACAGGCAGATATCGCAGAAGCCAACTTGTCTGCGTGTCCGCCACCGTCCAAGAAAGGGCTTGACGTTCCTCTTAAATTGGTAATACCAGATCAGGACAAATAAAGCGGATCAAAGGTGAAGGCTGAGATCCGTTTCGGTCGAGCGAGGAGGCTCACAGACCGAAACGGTGCCGTCACGGGAGGACTACCAGGGCCGGCCTCGATGCCGGTTCTCATGAACGGTAGAATGCGCACAAGGGAGGAAATCATTATGCGCAAGACAATGACCAGCTTGCTTGCTGGTATCGGCCTAGTGCTCGCCTGCGGAACGTCCGTCTACGCGCAGGAAAAGGAACTTACAATCTTCTGGGCGGAATGGGATCCGGCCAATTACCTGCAGGAACTCGGCAACGAGTACGAGAAGGAAACCGGCGTCAAGATCACGGTGGAAACCACACCGTGGCCCGACTTCCAGACCAAGGCCTTCACCGAGTTCAACGCCCATGGCGACGCCTACGATATGGTCGTCGGCGACTCGCAATGGCTTGGTGCTGGCTCGACCGGTGGCCACTATGTCGACCTGACCGACTTCTTCAACAAGCACAAGGTCGGTGAAGTGATGGCACCGGCCACGGTGAAATACTATGCCGAATATCCGGGCGGCAGCAGCAAGTACTGGGCCATTCCGCTCGAAGGCGACGCCGTCGGCTGGTCCTATCGCAAGGACTGGTTCGAAGACCCCAAGGAAAAGGAAGCCTTCAAGGCCAAGTATGGCTACGATCTCGACGTGCCGAAGGATTTCAAGGCGCTACGCGACATCGCCGAATTCTTCTACCGGCCGGACCAGAAAAAATACGGCATCGCCATCTACACCGACAATTCTTATGACGCGATGGCGATGGGCTTCGAAAACGCGCTGTTCTCCTTTGGCGGCGAGCTGGGTGACTATAAGACCTACAAGGTCGATGGCTTCATCAACTCCGACAAGGCGATCGCGGCGCTCGACGCCTACAAGGAACTCTACAAGTTCACGCCTCCGGGCTGGGCCAAGTCGTTCTTCGTCGAGGACAACCAGGCGATCACTGAAAACCTGGCCGCGATGAGCATGAACTACTTCGCGTTCTTCCCCTCGTTGATCAACGAGGCGTCGAACCCGAACGCCAAGAACACCGGCTTCTTCGCCAATCCAGCCGGACCTGGCGGCGACCAGTTCGCCGCACTCGGCGGTCAGGGCATCTCCATCGTTTCCTACTCGCAGAAGCAGGAAGAGGCGACGAAGTTCCTGGAATGGTTCATCAAGGACGAGACCCAGAAGAAATGGGCAGCGCTTGGCGGCTACACCTGCAGTGCCGCCGTGCTCAAGTCGCCCGAATTCCAGAACGCCACGCCCTACAACAAGGCGTTCTACGAGACCATGTTCAAGGTCAAGGACTTCTGGGCGGTTCCGGAATATGCGGAACTGCTGCAGCAGCTCAACCAGCGCATCTATCCTTACATGATCGGCGGCGAAGGCACCGCCAAGGAGACGCTGGACGCACTGGCAGCCGACTGGAACGCGACCTTCAAGAAATACGGCCGCGGCCAATAAGCATGAAGTTTCACGGAGGGGGCGTTCGTGCCTCCTCCGTTTCTTTTTCTGATTCTTGAACCGGGAGCAGGGTCTTGGCGACCACGATGATCACCACGCTGGACAGGTCCTCGCGGGCCGCCGCTCGCGGTCTAAGCGACATTTCGATCCGCAATCTCTTCATCATCCCGACGATCCTGTTTCTGATCGTCTTCAACATCTTCCCGCTGATCTATTCGCTGGGCTATTCGTTCACCGATTTCCGCGCCTCGACCAGCGCGGCGGCGAATTTCGTCGGGCTGCAAAACTATCGCGACCTGCTCAGCGATCCCTATGTCTGGTCCAACTTCGCCATCACCGCAAAATACGTCATCATCTCGGTCGCCGGCCAGCTGCTCGTCGGCTTCGGCGTTGCCATGCTGCTCAATCGCGACATTCCGCTCAAGGGCCTGCTGACGACGCTCCTGTTGTTGCCGATGATGCTGTCGATGGCCGTCGTCGGCCTGTTCTGGAAGCTGCTCTACGATCCGTCCTTCGGCATCATCAATTATGCGCTCGGCCTCGGCACCTTCGAATGGCTGTCGAATCCGAAAATGGCGCTCTATGCGGTTGCGCTGACCGACATCTGGATGTGGTCGCCCTTCGTCATGCTGTTGTCGCTGGCCGGCCTGTCGGCCGTGCCCAAGCATCTCTACGAGGCAGCCGCGATCGACAGGGCCGGACCGTTCTACACCTTCTTCCGCATAACGCTGCCGCTGGTTGCGCCGATCCTGATGATCGCGGTCATCTTCCGCACCATGGAGGCGTTCAAGACCTTCGACCTCGCCTACATCCTGACCAGCCAGCCGACGGCCGAGCTGATCTCGATCCGGCTCTACAAGATGGCGTTCCAGGAATGGCAGACCGGGCGTTCCTGCGCGCTCGCCTACATCGTGCTAATCATGGTGCTGGCGATCACCAACATCTATGTCAAATACCTCAACAAGGTGAAGGAGCGCTGAGATGGCCGCAGTCCGCACTTCTTCCGAAATCACCTTCAACCGGGTCGCCATCGTCGCTGTCCTGCTGGTGACGATCATCTTCCTGGCGCCGATCTACTGGATCGCCTCGACGGCGTTCAAGCCGCGCAACCTCGCCACCACCATTCCGCCGACGGTGGTTTTCCAGCCGGAGATATCGCCCTTCGTCAAGTTGTTTACCAAGCGTTCGCAGCTGCGCAGCCCGCCGTCGCCGGAGGAGTACGCGGCTGCGCCGTGGTGGGAGCGCGTCGTCTTCAATGGGGGCGAAAAGATCGTGCGCGACGGCAAGGGCCAGGTGCAGTGGTCGGGCTATCCGAGCCGTTTCATGAACTCACTGATCGTTGCCATAACCTCGACCGTCCTGGCCGTCGGCATGGGCACCTTCACCGCCTATGGGTTCTCGCGCTTCAAGGTAAAAGGCGAGGCGGACCTACTGTTCTTCATCCTGTCGACACGCATGCTGCCGCCGGTGGTCGTCGCCATTCCGATGTTCCTGATGTACCGGGCGGTCGGCCTCAACGATTCCCATATCGGCCTGATCATCCTTTACACCGCCTTCAACCTGTCCTTCTCGGTGTGGCTGATGAAAGGCTTCATGGACGAGATCCCCAAGGAGTATGAGGAGGCGGCCCTCGTCGACGGCTATACGCGCATGGAGGCCTTCTTCAAGATCGTGCTGCCCGAGGCCGCCACCGGCATCGCCGCCACCGCCGTGTTCTGCTTTATCACGGCGTGGAACGAATATGCCTTCGCACTGATCATGACCAGCCGCCGTGCCCAGACAGCACCGCCCTTCATCCCCAGCCAGGTCGGTTCCGGCCTGCCGGACTGGACGGTGATTGCCGCCGGAACCTTCCTGTTCCTGCTGCCGGTCGCGATCTTCACCTTCCTGCTCCGTAATCACCTGTTGCGCGGCATGTCGTTTGGAGCGATCCGCAAATGAGCTTTCGCGAGATCAACCAGAAATATCTCGAACCGGGCAGCCAGGTGCTGATGGTGCTCGGTATCATCGCGCTCTGCCAGCCGTGGAACATGCTGCTGCACAGCTATGGCGTGACCATCATCCTGATCGGCCTGATCGGCTTCAACATCACCTCCAAGATCGCGCCGGAGGAGAAGGCCGGCACCGGGCAAGGGGCAAATCCGGGGGCACAGCATTGACCCAGATCGAGCTTCGAGGCGTCCAGAAATATTTCGGCGCCGTGCAGGTCATAAAGGACCTCAACCTGAAGATCGACGACAACGAGTTCATCGTGCTGCTCGGCCAGTCGGGCTGCGGGAAGACGACGACGCTCAGGGCGATTGCCGGGCTGGAGACGATCGACGGCGGCGACATCCTCATCGACGGCAAGCCGGTCCAGCACCTCAAGGCCGCCGATCGCGATATCGCCATGGTCTTCCAGTCGTTCTCGCTCTATCCGCATATGAGCGTCTATGAGAACATCGCCTTTCCGCTCAGGGCGACGCGCAAGAGCAAGGCCGAGATCGACAGCGAGGTGCGCTCGGTCGCCAAGACGCTGCAGATCAGCGATCTCCTCGCCAAGAAACCGTCGGCGCTGTCGGGCGGCGACATGCAGCGCGTGGCGATCGGCCGAGCCTTGGTGCGGCGGCCGAAGGCGATGCTGATGGACGAGCCGATCGGGGCGCTCGATGCCAAGCTGCGCGAGGAGATGCGGGCCGAGATCAAGCGGCTGCACATCAAGCAGGGCTCGACCAGCATCTACGTCACCCACGACCAGATCGAGGCGATGAGCCTCGCCGACCGCATCGTCATCATGCATGAAGGTGTGCTGCAGCAGGTTGGCTCGCCGGACGAGGTCTATTCGCATCCGGCGAACCTTTTCGTCGCGCAATTTGTAGGCAGCCCGGTGATGAACGTCGCCGACGCTTCGGTGACCGAGAAAGCCTCGTCGGCCTCGGTCACCGTCGGCGATGCGGCCGCCGGTTTCGAATTCCCGCGCGCCTTGCTGTCGAAGCTCAACGGCCATGCCGGCGGCCAACTCGCGCTCGGCATCCGGCCGGAAGGCGTCCTCGTCCGCCGCGAAGCAGCCGAAGGGTTCTTGCCGGTGGAGACGCAGATCGTCGAGCCGCTCGGCTCCTTCGACATCGTCGACCTCAAGGTCGGCTCCAAGATGCTGCGTGCGCGCACCAAGAGCGGCTTCATCGGCGGCCCCGGCGAAAGAGTCTTCGTCAGAATCGATCCCGGCCAGGCGCATTTCTTCGACACGGCGAGCGGCAAATCGCTGGGAGTGAGACTCTGATGGCCCACATCCAGCTCAAGAACATCTCGAAGAAATTCGGCAACCACACCGCCTTGACCGGGCTCGATCTCGACATCGCCGATGGCGAGTTCTTCGTCCTGCTCGGCGAGACCGGCGCCGGCAAGACGACGACGCTGCGCATGATTGCCGGCCTGGAAAAACCGAGCGAAGGTCAGGTCTTGATCGACGGCGTCGATGTCGCCGATTGGGGCGCGGCGGAGCGCGACGTGGCGCTGGTGCTGCAGCAATATTCACTCTACCCGCGCTATACCGTACGCCAAAACCTCGAATTTCCGCTGAAGCCGAAAATCCGCCGGCTGCCCGATGCCGAGATCAAGGATCGCGTCGACCGCGCCGCCAGGACGCTGCGGATCGAGCATCTACTCGACCGCAAGACCGACCGGCTTTCAGGCGGCGAGATGCAGCGCGTCTCGATCGGCCGCGCCATCGTGCGCAAGCCGAGGGTATTCCTGATGGATGAGCCGTTGTCGGCGCTCGACGCCAAATTGCGCGAAGCGCTGCGCACCGAATTGAAGAACCTGCAGATGCAGCTTGGCGCCACCTTCCTGTTCGTGACGCACGATCAGATCGAGGCGATGTCGATGGGTGACAAGGTCGGCGTGCTCAACCATGGCCGCATCGTCCAGACCGGCACGCCGTACGAGATCTACAACAATCCGCGCGACACCTACGTGGCAAGCTTCGTCGGCTCGCCGCCGATGAACCTCATCGACGGCAAGCTTGTCAACGGACGTGCGGTGATGGCACCGCTGAATTTCGAATTGCCGTTTTCGGGGGGTGCCAAGACTTCGGGGGGGCTAAAGACGGGCGCGGGGGGCCCGCGGCGCCCCCCCCGCGTAGGGGTTAGGCCGGAAAAACTGGTAGTAGAGACCCGCCCCGCGGGCGCGGGG
>NZ_JAMYLG010000062.1:0-20951 GCF_040317865.1 Mesorhizobium sp. M1365 | reverse complement strand
GCGCCGAGACGGATGAGGGGTGTTGGACGGAGTGCGGTAGGTGCCAAGCTGGAGCACCCCTCATCCGTCGCCTTCGGCGACACCTGCTCCCACAAGGGGAGAAGGGGGAGCCAGCGTCCCGGCGCCCCATGCTGCCGGGCGAGGGGGCCTTTGCGACCGTTCTCATCTCCTCAGTCCACAAAAATCAGCGCCGGCGTCTCCAGCAGCGTCTTGATCCGCTGGATAAACACCGCCGCGTCCCAGCCGTCGACGACGCGGTGGTCGAAGCTGGAGGACAGGTTCATCATCTTGCGCGGGATGAACTGGCTGCCGTCCCATACCGGCCGCACCATCATCTTGTTGACGCCGACGATCGCCACTTCCGGATGATTGATCACCGGCGTCGTCGCCACGCCGCCCATGGCGCCCAGCGAAGTGATGGTGATGGTCGAGCCCGAGAGCTCGTCGCGCGTCGCCGTGCCGGATTTTGCCGCCTCGGCCAGCCTGACAACCTCGGCTGCACAGTCCCAGATGTCGCGCGCCTCGGCGTGCTTGACCACCGGCACCATCAGCCCGGAAGCTGTCTGCGCGGCGATGCCGATATGGACGCCGCCATGCTGGTGGACGATGCCGGCTTCGTCGTCGAACAGTGCGTTGACATTGGGCTGGTCGGCGATTGCCTTGACCATCGCCCGCATCAAGAACGGCAGCAGCGTCAGCTTCGGCCTGTCTGCGCCCGGCCGCTTCTCCTTGTTGAGCGCGGCGCGCAAATCCTCGAGCGCGGTGACGTCGATCTCCTCGACATAGGTGATATGCGGGATGCGCGACTTGGCCAGCGTCATCTTCTCGGCGATCCTTCGCCTGAGCCCGATTATCTTGATGTCCTCGACCGCCTCGTTGCGGGCGAGGCCAGGAGCCTTCGCGAGCTGCGGTCCGCGTGCCAGGAAGGCGTCGATATCCTCGTGCCGGATGCGGCCGGCTGGGCCGGTTCCCGGGACCTGCCGAAGGTCGATGCCGGCCTCTTTCGCCCTGAGGCGGACGGCCGGCGAGGCCAGTGGCTTTTCTCCCTCCGGACGCGGCGCACCGACCGGCGCTATACCCCCGAAAGCCGGCGCAGTACCCCCACCCCTAACCCCTCCCCACAAGGGGGAGGGGGACTCCGTATCCGCCGTTCGTGCGCCCTCGGTTCTTGGCACATACCCGACCAAGGGCGAGCTGGACCTGGCTTCGGCTTTGGCGGCCGAAGCTCGTCCCCCTCCCCCTTGTGGGGAGGGGCTAGGGGTGGGGGTAGGTGCCGCCTCACCCTCCGCCGATTTCGCGCCTGCGTTCACATTTCCCTCGCCGGCCACCTTCAACCTGACAATCGGCGAGCCGATCGCCACCGTGTCGCCGATCTCGGCGCCCAACCAGACGATCTCGCCATCGACGGGCGACGGAATTTCGACCGTCGCCTTGTCGGTCATGACAGCGGCAAGCACGGCGTCCTCGCGCACGAGGTCGCCGACCTTGACCTGCCATTCGACGAGCTCGGCCTCGGCAACGCCTTCGCCGACATCGGGCAGCTTGATGACATATTCGCCCATCGTTCCCTCTTCAGGCTTCCATCGTTTCGACCAGCGCGCGGCCTAGCCGGGCGGGACCGGGAAAATAGTCCCACTCCTGCGCATGCGGATAGGGCGTGTCCCAGCCGGTGACCCGCGCCACCGGCGCTTCCAGATGGTAGAAGCAGTTCTCCTGGACCAGCGCCGAAAGTTCGGCACCGAACCCCGATGTCAGCGTCGCCTCGTGCACCACCACGCAGCGCCCGGTCTTGTTGACCGAGGCGACGATCGTCTCGAGGTCGAGCGGCAGCAGTGTCCTCAGATCGATGATCTCGGCATCGATGCCGGTCTCCTCGGCCGCCGCCCGGGCGACATAGACCATCGTGCCGTAGGCAAGCACGGTGACCGCCGCACCCGGCCGTCGGATCACCGCCTTGCCGAGCGGCACCGTGTAATGGCCGTCGGCAACCTCGCCGAGCTCATGTTTCGACCATGGCGTTACCGGCCGCTCGTGATGACCGTCGAAAGGCCCGTTATAAAGCCGCTTCGGTTCCAGGAAGATCACCGGGTCCGGATCCTCGATCGCCGCGATCAGCAGGCCCTTGGCGTCATGCGGGTTCGAGGGCACCACGACTTTCAGGCCGGAGACGTGGGTGAACAGCGCCTCCGGGCTCTGGCTGTGGGTCTGGCCGCCGAAAATGCCGCCGCCGGTCGGCATTCTCACGACGATCGGGCAGGTGAAATCGCCGTTCGACCGGTAGCGCAGCCGCGCCGCTTCCGAGACGATCTGGTCATAGGCCGGATAAACATAGTCGGCAAACTGCACTTCGACGCAAGGCTTCAGCCCGTAGGCGGCCATGCCGATGGCCGCGCCGACAATGCCGGATTCGCTGATCGGCGCATCGAAGCAGCGGCTCTTGCCGTATTTCGCCTGCAGGCCTTGCGTGCAGCGGAAGACGCCGCCGAAGAAGCCGACATCCTCGCCGAACACGATGACTTGGCTGTCGCGTGCCATCGACACGTCCATGGCGTCGCGGATCGCCTCGATCATGGTCCGCCGCGGCATGGTCAGACCCCTGCCTGTTGGCGCTGGCGTCTGAGATGCGGCGGCATCTCGGCATAGACGCCCTCGAACATGTCGCGCGCCGAGGGCTTGCCGCCGGCATGCAGCGTGCCATGGCGCTCGGCCTCCCGCTGCGCCGAAATCACCGTGTCGAGGATTTCCGCCTCGGCCTGGGCGTGGCGTTCGTCCGACCAGACGCCGCGCTGGATGAGATGGTTCTTCAGCCTGACGATCGGGTCGCCGAGCGGCCAGGCATCGGACTCGGCCTTCGGCCGGTAGGCCGACGGGTCGTCGGAGCTCGAATGGGCGCCGACGCGGTAAGTGACGTATTCGACCAGCGTCGGCCCGAGATTGCTGCGCGCCCGTTCCGCCGCCCATTTGGCCACCGCATGGACGGCGAGATAGTCGTTGCCGTCGACGCGCAGTGACGGAATGCCGAAGCCGAGCCCACGGGCGGCAAAAGTACCGGAGCCGCCGCGGGCGATGCCCTGGAAGGTCGAGATCGCCCACTGGTTGTTGACGACGTTGAGCACGACCGGCGCCTTGTAGGTCGAGGCGAACACCAGCGCCGAATGGAAGTCGGACTCGGCGGTCGAACCGTCGCCGATCCACGCGGCGGCGATCTTTGAATCGTTGCTGATTGCCGAGGCCATCGCCCAGCCGACCGCCTGGATGTACTGCGTCGCCAGATTGCCGGAGATCGAGAAGAAGCCGTGCTCCTTCGATGAATACATGATCGGCAATTGCCGCCCTTTCAGCGGATCGGCCTCGTTCGAATAGATCTGGTTCATCATCGTGACCATCGGGTAGCCGTCGGCGATGAGCAGGCCGGCCTGCCGATAGGTCGGAAAATTCATGTCGCCGCGCGACAGCGCCTTGCGGAAGGCGCAGCTCACTGCCTCTTCGCCGAGGTGCTGCATGTAGAAAGAGGTCTTGCCCTGGCGCTGCGCCATCTGCATGCGCGCATCGAAGCTGCGCAGCGTCATCATATGGCGCAGCCCCTCCAGCAACTCCTCGTCCGAAAGCAGCCCTGCCCACGGCCCGACCGCCTCGCCGGCGCGGTTGAGCACGCGAATGATCGAGAAGGCCAGATCGCGGATGTCGCGCGGGTCGACGTCGATCTTCGGGCGCGGCACCGAGCCAGCTTTTGGAATGCTCACATTAGAGAAATCCGGCGTCCCGCCCGGCCGCACTTCCGGTTCCGGAACATGGAAGCGCAGCATTCCGGCATCGGCCATGATCTCGGTCCTCCACTGTTGCCCGGCCAGGATACTTGCACACCGCCAGACCAGTGCCAATTCGTCGGGCGAGGCTTCGCTGCCGCTGGCTGCTGCCCGCGGCCGACAGGATGGAGATATGTCGGCGAAATTTCTTGTCGATCTTCCGCGCCGGCGCGCAATTTGGGAGATGATTGCGCCGGGTTTCCCGCCAGATAAGGCAATGCGTCGGGTTGGGCGGCACGAGCACCTCCTTCTCCCCTTGTGGGAGAAGGTGGCCGAGCGAAGCTCGGTCGGATGAGGGGTGTTCCAGCTTGGCACCAACAGCGCTCCGGCCAGCACCCCTCAACCGTCTTGGCGCTGCGCGCCAATCCACCTTCTCCCACAAGGGGGAGAAGGAAAGGAGGGCGGCGCCGTTCACCCCGCGCCCGCGTCATGCTAATCAGCGCCCATGGCACAAAAGAAAGCATACGAGGTCGATGCATGGCTCGCGAAGCCGGATCCGCGCGTCTCGATCGTGCTGCTTTACGGTCCCGATCGCGGGCTGGTTGCCGAGCGGGCAAAGGCCTTTGCCGGCAAGACCGGCCTGCCGCTTGACGATCCGTTCTCGGTCGTCAGGCTGGACGGTTCGGAGGTCGATCGCGACGAGGGCCGCCTGCTCGACGAGGCCCGCACCGTGCCGATGTTTTCGGAGCGGCGCCTGCTATGGGTGCGCAACGCCGGCGCTCAGAAGGCGCTTGCCGATGACGTCAAGGCGCTGACGTCGGAGCCCGCGCGGGACGCCATCATCCTCATCGAGGCCGGCGACCTGAAGAAGGGCGTCGGCCTGCGCGCCGTGGTGGAGGCGGCGGACAATGCCATGGCTCTGCCTTGCTACGCCGATGAGGCCAGAGATATCGATACGATCATCGACGACGAACTGCGCAAGGCCGGCATGTCGATGACGCTGGAGGCGCGGCAGGCGCTGCGCCGCAATCTCGGCGGCGACCGGCTGGCCTCGCGCGGCGAGATCGAAAAGCTGGTGCTTTACGCGCATGGCCAGGCCGAAATCGGCCTCGACGACGTCAAGGCGACGTCTGGCGATGTCTCGGGCCTCTCCTTCGACGCAGCGGTCGACGCCCTGCTCGAAGGCAGGATCGCCGACTTCGACACCGCCTTCACCCGCCATTGCCAGTCCGGCGGCCAGCCCTTTCTGGTACTTTCATCGGCGATGCGGCAGTTGCAGGCGATTCAGGCGATGCGCGGCCTGATGGACGCCGGCGGCCGCAATGCCGCTTCGGTCGTTGCCGCGGCGCGCCCGCCGGTGTTTTTCTCCCGGCGCAAGCTGGTCGAGAAAGCCCTCGAACGCTGGAGCAGCGAGGCGCTCGGCCGCGCCCTCAACCGCCTGCAGACGGCGGTGCTGCAGACACGCCGGCGGCCGGATCTGTCGATCGCGCTGGCACGCCAGGCCCTGCTCGGCATCGCCGTGGAGAGCGCCAGGCTGGCGCAGCGCACCTGATCTCCCCCCTTGAGGGGGAGATGTCGCCAAAGGCGACAGAGGGGGTCACAGCGCGTAGAACACCAGCCCCTTCCGCGACGACAGAGGAGGTGGCGCTTGAAATTTGACGACCCCTTCTGGCCTGCCGGCCATCTCCCCCTCAAGGGGGAGGTTTGACTACTTCGACGATTTCGCCAATCACCGCACGGCAGCAAAAATCTTATTTGCCGGCTAATTTTAGCAACCTACCTACTCCCGCTTCAGCCTTCGGCAAAGCTCGTCAAGCTGCTCCAGCGTCCGGTAGGCGACGCTGATCACGCCGCCGCGCTGGTTGTGCTCGATCGTGACGATCATGCCGATCGTGCTGGTCATCAGCCGCTCCAGCGCCAGCGTGTCGGCATCCTTTTGCGGCGGTGCGGCGGGCTGGCGTTTTGCCGACGGCGCGCCGACCGGCAGCTGCGCCAAGGCCTCGGCCTGGCGCACCGAAAGCCCCTCATCGATGATCCGCTTGGCAAGCCCGGCCGGGTCGTTGGCCGTCACCAGGGTACGGGCGTGGCCGGCCGAGAGCGCCCCGTCGACCAGCATGTCGCGGATGACGTCGGGCAGCTTGAGCAGTCTCAACGTGTTGGCGACATGGCTGCGGCTCTTGCCGATCACCTGGCCGAGATCGGCCTGGGTATAGCCATGGTCGTCG
Organism: Mesorhizobium sp. M1365; assembly: GCF_040317865.1. NCBI lineage: Bacteria > Pseudomonadati > Pseudomonadota > Alphaproteobacteria > Hyphomicrobiales > Phyllobacteriaceae > Mesorhizobium > Mesorhizobium sp. M1365. Next base: position 14,980 of record NZ_JAMYLG010000062.1, on the reverse strand, counting down.
ATCAGCTGCTGGTAGCCGAGCGCCTCCTCGACCGGGTTGAGGTCGGTGCGCTGGACGTTTTCGATGATCGCCAGTTCGAGCGCCGTGCGATCGTCGACGTCGCGCACGATAATCGGGATTTCGGTCAGCCCGGCGCGTTGCGCCGCGCGCCAGCGTCGCTCGCCGGCGATGATCTCGTAGCGGCCCGGTTGGGTTTTCGACGGCCGCGCCACCACCGGCTGCACCACGCCATGTTCGCGGATCGACTGGGCGAGGTCGGTCAGGTCGGCGTCGCCAAAATGCCGGCGCGGGTTTTTCGGATTGGGGCTGAGGAACTCGATCGGCACCTTGCCGTCGCCCGCCAACCCGGGCTTTTCCGGTGCCGCTGGGCGATCGATTTCGCCGATCAGGGCCGCCAGTCCCCGTCCCAGTCTTTTCCTCGAAGGGTCTTCGTTCATCGTCCGTCCAGATCGTTTCGGTATCGAATCGGGTTTATTATTTACAACCGGTTAAGCGGCACGCAATTTGCGCTCGCGGCGGATGACTTCCGAAGCAAGCTGCAGATAGGCCTGGCTGCCCGAACATTTGAGGTCGTAGAGAATCGCCGGTTTGCCGTAGGACGGCGCCTCGGAAACGCGGACATTGCGCGGGATGACGGTTTCATAGACCTTGTCGCCCATATGCGCCCGCACATCCTGCACCACCTGGTTGGCGAGATTGTTGCGCCCGTCGAACATGGTCAGCACGATGCCCTGGATCGTCAGGTCGGGGTTGATCGAGCGGCGCACCTGCTCGACCGTCTCCAAAAGCTGGCTCAGGCCCTCCAGCGCGAAAAACTCGCACTGCAGCGGCACCAGCACCGAATCGGCCGCAGCCATCGAATTCAGTGTCAGCAGGTTGAGCGACGGCGGGCAGTCGATCAGCACATAGCCGAAATTGGCCGAGCGCTCAGCCGAAGCCCGCAGCGCGTTGCGCAGCCGCAGCACCCGATCCGGCGCCGAGGCGATTTCCATCTCGATGCCGAGCAGGTCGAGCGTCGACGGTACGATCGACAGGCCAGGCACCGCCGTCGGGATCGCCGCCGCTTCGAGATCCAGCTCGCCGGTCAGCACATCATAGGACGAGACGGTGCGGTCGCGCCGGTCGATGCCAAGCCCGGTGCTGGCGTTGCCCTGCGGGTCGAGATCGACGATCAGCACCTGTTCGCCTATGGCCGCCAGCGCGGTGGCCAGATTGATGGCGGTCGTCGTCTTGCCGACGCCGCCCTTCTGGTTGGCGACGGTGATGATTCGGGGGCCGTTCTTCATCATGGGTCTATGCCAGAAATTCATTTGGGTCGCCGGTCACAAGCCAGGGTGCTGTCGCAAGTCGGATACTTCGAGAATGACGCCCTGTGCGTCGGTTGCACTGGCATGTTCTACCAGATCGAAAGACCATCGTTGAGCGCTTTCTGCCACTTCGGCGCGGTAATCCCGGCCTTTGTGAAACAGGCCGCGCGAACCCTTGGTCAGCCACGGTGCCGCCAGGTCGAGCAGGTCGGGCAGCGAGGCGAGTGCCCTGGCTGTGACGATTTGCGGTGCAGGAACAAGGGGATAGCTGTCGTCGATGCGGCGCGCGATAACCTTGGCGGGCAGGCTGAACTGTCCGATGACCGCTTGCAGGAACGATGCTTTTTTCCGGTTGCTTTCAACCAGGTCGATACCGGCGCCGTCCCGCTCGGCAAGCAAAAAGGCCAGCACAAGGCCGGGAAACCCACCGCCGGAGCCGAGATCGACCCAGCGCTTCGCCTCTGGTTTGATTCGCGCCAGCTGCGCGCTGTCGAGGATGTGGCGGCGCCAGACATCGTCCTGCGTCGATTGCGCGGCCAGATTGATCCGGCAGTTCCATTTCCGGAAGACGGCCTCGAACTCGACCAGGCGATCGAATGTTTCACGTGAAACCGGGCCCGCTGCCGCCTGCAGGTTTGCCCAGGACGCAGCGCTCACGCGACCTGCTTTCGCGCGGCCGCCTCGGCATTGCGGACATGGGCGACAATAATCGCCAGCGCCGCCGGCGTCATGCCTTCCATGCGTTGCGCATCGGCAATCGAGCGCGGCTGGCGTGCCAGCATCTTCTGCTTCAACTCGTTCGACAGGCCGGGAACAGAAGCAAAGTCGAGCGACTCGGGAATAAGCCTGCTCTCCTCATGCCTGATCTGCGAAACATCGGCCTGCTGGCGGTCGAGATAGACAGAATATTTGGCTTCCGTTTCAAGACGTTCGGCCGTTTTGCTGTCGATCGCCGCGAAAGCCGGCTCGACCCGCGCCAGCCAGGCTATGTCGACGCCGGGATAGGCCAGCAACTCATAGGCCGAGCGGCGGACGCCGTCCCGGTTGATTTCGAGCCCATGGCGCGCTGCCTCATTGGGGGTCATGGTGGTGCCGAGGGCGAGCTGTCGCGCCTTCTCAAGGTCTTGCATACTATTGTTGAACCGCTGCATCCGCTCCGGCGAGGCAATCCCCAGCCTTATCGCCAGTGGCGTCAGCCGCTCATCGGCGTTGTCGGCTCGGAGCGATAGCCGGAACTCGGCCCGCGAGGTGAACATGCGGTAGGGTTCGGCAATGCCGCGGCTGGTCAAATCGTCGACCATCACGCCGATATAGGCTTCGGTGCGGCTCAGCACGATTTCCTCGCTCGCCGACGCCTTGCGCGCTGCATTCAAGCCGGCAAGCAGCCCTTGCGCGCCGGCCTCCTCGTAGCCGGTGGTGCCGTTGATCTGGCCGGCGAGGAAAAGGCCGGCAATCCGCCTGGTTTCCAGCGTCGGCTTGAGCTCGCGTGGATCGACATGATCATACTCGATGGCATAGCCCGGCTGCAGCATGGTTGCCCGCTCCAGCCCCGGAATGGTCTTCAGGATGTCGAGCTGCACGTCCTCGGGCAGCGAGGTCGAAATGCCGTTCGGGTACACCGTGTCGTCGTCCAGTCCTTCCGGCTCCAGAAAGATCTGGTGGCCTTCGCGGTCACCGAACTTGACGATCTTGTCTTCGATCGACGGGCAATAACGCGGCCCGACGCCTTCGATCGAGCCCGAATACATGGCCGAGCGGCCGAGATTGGCGCGAATCAGCTCGTGCGTCGCATTGGTCGTTCGGGTGATGCCGCAATGGATCTGCGGATTTTCGATGCGATCGGTCAGCAGCGAGAACGGCACGGGGTCCTCGTCCGCCGCCTGGCTCTCCAGTGACGCCCAATCGATCGTCCTGCCGTCCAGCCGCGGCGGCGTGCCGGTCTTCAGCCGCCCGAGCTTGAAGCCGGCGCGGCTCATCGTCGCCGACAGGCCGATGCTCGCCTGCTCGTTCATGCGGCCGGCGACGATCTTCTTCTCGCCGATATGGATCAGCCCGCGCAGAAAAGTGCCGGTCGTCAGCACGACGGCGCCGCAGGCGAGCCGGCTTCCATCCGCCAGCAGCACCGCCGCGATGCGTCCGTCGTCGATTTCCCCGTCGTTGATTTCGAAATCCAGCACCTCGCCTTCGATGACATCGAGGCCTGCCTGCTGGCGGATTGCCGCCTGCATGGCGAGGCGATAGAGTTTTCGGTCGGCCTGTGTTCGCGGACCACGCACGGCTGGCCCCTTGCGGCGGTTGAGCAGGCGGAACTGGATGCCAGCGGCATCGGCGACGCGCCCCATCAGCCCGCCCATGGCGTCGATCTCGCGAACCAGATGGCCCTTGCCGAGGCCGCCGATCGCCGGATTGCAGGACATCACGCCGATCGTGTCGAAGCGCAGCGTCACCAGCGCGGTCCTGGCGCCAGCCCGCGCGGCCGCACTAGCCGCCTCGCAACCAGCATGACCGCCGCCCACCACCACCACATCATAGCGATTGGTCATTTGTATATTCCGATTCAAATCTGCCGACACATGTGCCCGTGAGCCTGCGCTGTCAAGGACACCAACTAGTCGTTTCACGTGAAACAATTCCGTCTGCGTTCTTCGCTACGTGTTCCACGTGAATCATCACCGGCTTCCCGCCACTATGCGAGCATAGCTAACAGCACGCCCGCATCTCGGCACTTGGCAATGTTTCACGTGAGTCATTTGCCGATACAGAACTGCGAAAAGATAACGTCCAGCATATCCTCTACATCGACCGACCCGACGATTCGTCCAAGCCGATCCGCCGCCAGGCGCAGCTCCTCGGCCCGTAGCTCCTGCCCGCGATCACCACTGGCCACTGCTGCGAGCAGGAAGCGTTTCGTCTCGTTGAGCAGCTCGACGTGCCGCAGCCGCGACGGCAGGATATCGCCGGCCTTGCCGATCTGGACTGCGGCACGACGCCCGATCTCGTCCAGCAATTCGGCCAGACCCGTGCCGTCCCGCGTCGAGATAGCGAAATCATAGTGCACCGCAGGCGAGGGCGATTTGCCCCCCAGCAGGTCAATTTTTGTTCCGACCCTCAGCGCCTGAATGTCGCCCGGCAGCATACCGATCGCGATTGGCTCCGCCAGATCCTCCAGCAGCAACAGCAGATCAGCGCTGTGCGCCTTGGTCCTGGCCTTCTCGATGCCGATCGCCTCGATCTTGCCGGGCGCCTCCCGCAGACCGGCGGTGTCGGTTACCCTGACCCGCACCCCTTGCAGGTCCAGTACCACCTCGAGCAGGTCGCGGGTCGTGCCCGGCTCGTCGGTGACGATGGCCGCTTCGCGCCGCGCCAGGGCGTTGAACAGGCTGGATTTGCCGGCATTCGGTGCGCCGAGGATGACGACTTCGAACCCGTCGCGGATGATCTCGGCAGCCCGGAAGCCTGCGACATGGCGCTCGATTTCGTCGATCACGGCCTGAACATCCGACCAGACTGTGTCGGCGACCGAGCCCGGCACGTCGTCCTCGTCGGCAAAATCGATCTCGGCCTCGATCATCGCGCGGGCGTGGATCAGCCGTCGGCGCCAGCCCAGATAGAGTTCGCTCTGCACGCCTTGGGCGTTGTGAACGGCAAAGCGCCGCTGCGCCTCGGTTTCGGCGTTGATGAGATCGGCCAGCGCCTCGGTTTCGACCAGATCGAGCTTGCCGTTGAGAAAGGCGCGGCGGGTGAATTCGCCAGGCTCGGCATGCCTGACGCCGTCGAAGGAGGCGATCGTTTCCAGCATCCTCGCCACAACGGCGCGCCCGCCATGCACATGGAACTCTGCAACGTCCTCGCCGGTAAAACTGTCGGGGCCGGCAAAGAAGACGACCAGGCCGCTGTCCAGCACCGATCCGTCGGGCGCCCGGAACTTGCGATAGGTGGCAACGCGGTTTGGCACCTTCGATCCAGCAATCGTTTCGACAGCGAATCGACTCTGCGGCCCGGAAATCCGGATCACCGCAATGCCGGCCGGCAGGCGCCCGCTCGACAGCGCCACGATGGAGTCTTTTGAAATCATTTGCCCGCTCTGCCGAAGCGCCCTAGCTATGCCTGTTCAATCCGCATCGAGTAGTGCCGTGACATTGCCTGCACAAAACCTGCTTGCCGAAGAGGCCAGCCCCTATCTGCAGCAGCACAGCGGCAATCCCGTGCACTGGCGGCCATGGTCGCCCGCCGCTCTGGCCGAAGCAAAGGTGCTGCAGCGTCCGATCCTGCTCTCTGTCGGCTACGCCGCGTGCCATTGGTGCCACGTCATGGCGCATGAGAGCTTCGAGAACGACGACGTCGCCGCCGTCATGAACCGTCTCTTCGTCAATATCAAGGTCGACCGCGAGGAGCGCCCCGACATCGACCAGATCTACATGGCGGCGCTGTCCTCGATGGGCGAGCAGGGCGGCTGGCCGCTGACCATGTTCCTGACGCCGGAGGGCAAGCCGTTCTGGGGCGGCACTTACTTTCCGCGCGAAGCCCGCTACGGCCGGCCGGGTTTCGTCCAGGTGCTGGAGGCGGTTGACAAGGCTTGGCGGGAGAAGAAAGAAAGCGTTAACCAGAGTGCCGACGGCCTGACCACGCATGTCGAGACGCGGCTGGCGGGCAGCCATGCCAAGGCCGTGCTCGACCGCGGCATGCTGGCGAACCTCGCCAATGGCATTGACGGCATGATCGACCGCGATTTGGGCGGTCTGCGCGGCGCGCCGAAATTCCCCAACGCGCCGTTCATGCAGAGCCTCTGGCTGACCTGGCTGCGCGACGGCACCGCATCGCACCGCGACGCCGTTCTCCTCAGCCTCGAAAAGATGCTGGCCGGTGGCATCTATGACCATATTGGCGGCGGACTCAGCCGCTACTCGACCGACGCCGAATGGCTGGTCCCGCATTTCGAAAAAATGCTCTACGACAATGCCCAGCTCATCCGCTTGTGCAATTGGGCCTACGCGTCAACCGGCAAGGAATTGTTCCGGCTGCGAATCGAAGAGACGATTGCCTGGCTGTTGCGCGAAATGCGAGTCGAGGGCGATGCCTTCGCCGCCAGCCTTGATGCCGATAGCGAGGGCGAGGAGGGGTTGTTCTACACCTGGAGCAGGGATGAGCTAGAAGCAGCCCTTGGCGACGATTCAGCATTGTTTTTCAAATACTTCACGCTTGCCGACCCGCATGGTTGGGAAGGCAAGCCGATCATTTGCCAGACTGATGCTCAACAGGCGCAGAGCGTCATCGATCGTGACCTTCTGGTTCCGCTCAAGCAAAGGCTGCTGGCAGCGAGGGAACAGCGCGTGCGGCCCGGGCGTGACGGCAAGGCCCTGACCGACTGGAACGGCTTGATGATCGCAGCCCTTGCCGAGGCCGGACGGTCGCTTGGCCGATCCGACTGGATCGAAGCGGCGGCAACGGCCTTTGGCGCAATTGCGGCTGCCGGACGTGACGGCCGCCTGCCGCATTCGATGCTCGGCGCAAAGAAGCTGTTTCCGGCTCTGTCGAGCGACTATGCCGCCATGGCCAACGCCGCCATCTCACTGTTCGAGGCGACCGGCAATCCCGGCTACATCGATCGCGCCGGGAACTTCATTGAGCAACTCGATCTTTGGCACCGGGACAGCGACAAGACCGGCTACTATCTGACCGCGTCCGACAGCGCGGATGTGCCCATCCGCATCCGCGGCGATGTCGACGAAGCCATTCCTTCCGCTACCGGCCAGATCATCGAGGCTCTGGTCCGATTGTCGTCGCTTTCGGGCGATCTCGATCTCTGGGAAAAAGCCTGGACAGTCGCAGAGCACGCGGGCGGGCGGGCGGAGCACCAGGGCTATGGCCAGGCGGGTATAGTCAATGCCTGTGCCTTGGCGCTTGAACCGCTGAAGCTGGTGATCGTGGATAGACCAGAGCATCCAAGGCTTGTTCCGGTTGCGAATCGAAATCCAGACCCGCGCCGGGTGGACGTCGTCGTGCCTGTTGGCTCGGCGACAAATCTGCCGGCCTTGCCAGGCGGCGTCCTGCCGCCAACGACCGAGCCCGGCGCCTGGCTCTGCACGGGGCAGGTCTGCCTGCCGGTGATAACCGACGCTGAGGAACTCGAGCGGCAGTTGCGCCGTCGATAGGTCGAGGTGCACAGAACCGGAACGCCGGCGGGACAGCGCCTTGCCCCCTTTACGTATTCATCGAATCGAAGAAATCCGCGTTGGTCTTGGTCTGCTTGAGCTTGTCGATAAGGAACTCGATGGCGTCGGTCGTTCCCATCGGCGCCAGGATGCGGCGCAGCACGAAGATCTTCTGCAGGTCCTGGCGCGGAACCAGCAGGTCCTCCTTGCGGGTGCCGGATTTGAGGATGTCCATGGCCGGATAGATGCGCTTGTCCGCCACCTTGCGGTCGAGCACGATTTCCGAATTGCCGGTGCCCTTGAACTCTTCGAAGATGACCTCGTCCATGCGGCTGCCGGTATCGATCAACGCCGTCGCGATGATGGTCAGCGAGCCGCCTTCCTCGATGTTGCGGGCAGCACCGAAGAAGCGCTTCGGCCGCTGCAGCGCGTTGGCGTCGACACCACCGGTCAGCACCTTGCCGGATGACGGCACGACGGTGTTGTAGGCGCGGCCGAGGCGGGTGATCGAATCCAGCAGGATGACGACGTCACGGCCGTGCTCGACCAGGCGCTTGGCCTTCTCGATGACCATTTCGGCAACCTGGACGTGGCGCACCGCCGGCTCGTCGAAGGTCGAGGATACCACCTCGCCCTTCACCGAGCGCTGCATGTCGGTGACTTCCTCCGGCCGCTCGTCGATCAGAAGCACGATCAAATAGCATTCCGGATGGTTGGTGGTGATCGAATGGGCGATGTTCTGCAATAGCACCGTCTTGCCGGTGCGCGGCTGCGCCACGATCAGGGCGCGCTGGCCCTTGCCGAGCGGCGCCACCAGGTCGATGACGCGCGCCGAAATGTCCTTCGAGGTCGGAACCTCCATCTCCATCTTCAGCCGCGAGGTCGGATAAAGCGGCGTCAGATTGTCGAAATGGATCTTGTGGCGGATTTTTTCCGGGTCGTCGAAATTGATCGTGTTGACCTTGAGCAGCGCGAAATAGCGCTCGCCCTCTTTCGGGCTGCGGATCGGCCCTTCGACCGTATCGCCGGTCTTCAGCGAGAACCGCCGGATCTGCGACGGTGAAATATAGATGTCGTCGGGACCCGGCAGATAGTTGGCATTGGCGGAGCGCAGGAAGCCAAAGCCGTCCTGCAGCACTTCGACGACGCCGTCGCCGATGATCTCGATATCCTGGGTCGCCAGCCTCTTCAGGATCGCGAACATCAGCTCCTGCTTGCGCATGACGCTGGCATTCTCGACTTCGAGCGATTCCGCATAAGCGATCAGCTCTGGCGGTTTCTTGTTCTTGAACTCTGTGAGCTTCATTTCTTGCATCATTAGACGGACTCTGAGTAAGCTTTGGGAAAAATATCGGCGGGATGCGACAAATGCCGGGCGCGGCCGAAGCGACAAATGGGCGGCGCATGACGGGAAGGAAGACCCGTCTTTTATCGTCGGTCGGTTGAAAGAGCAAGCCGCCTTTTGCGGGCAACCGAAGACGTCAGAACGGTTTCACGATTACCAGGACGACGATGACGATCATCAGCAATGTAGGGATCTCATTGACGATCCGCCAGTGCCTTGCCGATTTTTCATTGCGGTCTTCGGCAAATGTCCGGACGGCGCCGGCGAGATAGCCATGCACGGCCGACAGGCCAACCACCGCAGCGATCTTGGCATGCAGCCAGCCGCCTTGAAAACCAAAGCCTTTCCAGGCGAGCCACAGGCCGAATGCCCAGGTGATCACCATTGCCGGATTGATGATGCCGCGCAGCAGGCGGCGCTCCATCACCTTGAAAGTCTCCGACTGGACGGAGCCTTTTTCGGCATCGGCATGATAGACCAGCAAGCGCGGCAGATAGAGCATGCCAGCCATCCAGGAGATGACGGCAATCACATGGATCGCCTTCGCCCAGGGATAGAAATCATCGGGCCCGAACAGCAACAGCAGCCCGGCCAGCACCAGGAAGATGGCGATCGCGATTGCCGCGCGGCGCATCGCGCCCTTACCGGTGTTGGTGCCGTTCGCATTGTCTGCGCCCATCATCGTCACGATGCGCTCCGCACCAGTTTCACCATCTGCTCGACATGCGCCAGCGGCGTCTCCGGCGTGATGCCGTGGCCGAGGTTGAAGATCAGTGGTCCGTCGCCCAGCGCCTTCAGGATCGCCCCCACGCCGTCGGCAAGCGCTTTGCCGCCGGCTACAAGCCGCAGCGGATCGAGATTGCCCTGCACGGCGCCGTCACGCTGCAATTCCTTCGCGCTCGACAACGGCACGGTCCAGTCGAGGCCCAGCCCGGTCACGCCGGTCTTCTGGCGATAGCTTCGATAGTGATCTCCCGCGCCCTTGGGAAAGCCGATGACCGGAACATTGGGATGGGCAGCCTTCACTTGCCGGACGATCGAGGCCACCGGCTCGACGCAGAACAATTCGAAAGACGCTTCGTCGAGCACGCCTGACCACGAATCGAAGATCTGCACCACGTCGGCGCCGGCCTCGATCTGGCGGATCAGATAGGCAGCCGAATGATCGGCGAGCACCTTCAGCAGCCTAAGAAAGGCCGCCGGCTCGCGATAGCCGAACAGCCTGGCCGGCGCCTGGTCGGGCGTACCGTGGCCGGCAATCATGTAGGTCGCCACCGTCCAGGGCGCACCGCAGAAGCCGATCAGCGTCGTTTCATCAGGCAGTCTGGCGCGCAACCGCCGCACCGTCTCGTAGACCGGCTCGAGATTCACGTGAAACGTTTCGCCGTCGAGAGCCGCAATTTCCGCAGCCGTGATCGGCGTCAGCAGCGGGCCGCGTCCTTCCTCGAAGCGCACGTCGCGGCCGAGCGCATGCGGCACGACAAGAATATCGGAAAACAGGATCGATGCATCGAAGCCGAAGCGTTCGATCGGCTGCAGCGTCACTTCGACGGCGAGATCCGGGTCGTAGCAAAGATCGAGGAAGGATCCGGCCCGTCTCCTCGTCTCCCGGTATTCCGGCAGATAGCGGCCGGCCTGGCGCATCATCCAGAGCGGTGGCGGAAACGCCGCCTTGCCTCTCAACACGTCCAGCACGATCCGGTCTTGAGGCATTGAGCGCTCGCCTTTCCAGGCTTCCCTATAATTAAATATTCTATTTTTAGGAATCTTATGATTCTAAGAGTCTGTTGGTTGTGGTGGTTGTCTCCTGTCCCGCTTTGCCCTCGGAAAGACCAGCCAGCATATTGTCGCGCGCTTCTCCAACGGGATTGCAGGACTTTGTGGAAAGTCGGGAATTTACGACTGGAGTCAATGCGTTGCCGCCAGGCCAGGGAAATTGCCCCTGTGGATGAAGCGAAGGCAAAAAGCTCCGTCCCCGGACTTGTCCCCAACCGCCCGGAGAAGCCGACAGCACATCGAATTGTGGACAAACCGCCATCTGATACAGTCGCTTTGCGGTGGCCGAGTTTCCCGCCCGGCTTATCCACATCGGCCCACAGCCTGGAATGTATCCTGTGAACAAACCGCAGAGCTTCTTTCACCTTCACCTGATTTCCGACGCCACCGGCGAAACGCTGCTGGCCGCCGGCCGCGCGGCTTCCGCGCAATACAAGGACGCGCGCGCCATCGAACATATCTACCCGCTCATCCGCACCGAAAAGCAGGTGACGAAGGTGTTCGAGGATATCGAGGAGGAGCCGGGCATCATCCTCTATACGGTGGTCGACCAGAAGCTTGCCCGCGGCATCGACGAACGCTGCGCGGCCATGGGCCTGCCTTGCGTCTCGGTGCTGGAACCGGTGCTGACGGTGTTCCAGTCCTATCTCGGCACGCCGGCCGGCCGCCGCGTCGGTGCCCAGCATGTGCTGGACGCCGAATATTTCCGCCGCATCGACGCGCTCAACTTCACCATGGAGCATGACGATGGCCAGCTGCCGGCCAATATGGATGATGCCGACATCGTGCTCGTCGGCATCTCCCGCACCTCGAAGACGCCGACCAGCATCTATCTCGCCAATCGCGGCATCAAGACCGCCAACATCCCGATCGTGCTCGGCGTTCCGGTGCCCGAAAGCCTGGTCAATGCCACGAGGCCGCTGATCGTCGGCCTGGTCGCCACCGCCGAACGGATCTCGCAGGTCCGGCAGAACCGCATTCTCGGCACCAGCGCCTACGAACCGACCGACTATGTCGACCGCGCCGCGATCGCCGAAGAGCTCGCCTATGCCCGCCAGATATGCACGCGGCACGGCTGGCCGATGATCGACGTCAGCCGCCGTTCGATCGAGGAGACGGCGGCGGCCATCGTTGCCCTGCGCGGCAAGACGCGCTAGGGCGTGTGATATTCAGGTGATGCCGGCCTGCAAACGGCGGTTTCCTGCGCTTCCGGTGCTCACGTACGAAATGTACGCTCCGCTCCGGTTCTCGGAAGCCACCATTTTCGGCGCGGCCTGACCTGAATCTCGACGCACCCTAGTGACGCCAGCAAACGGGCGAAAAAAATGGCCGAAAAAATCATCCTTGCCTCGGGCAGCCCGTTCCGCAAAGCGCTGCTCGTCAATGCCGGCGTCACTGTCGAAGCGGTTCCGGCTTCTGTCGATGAGCGCGCGCTCGAGGCGCCGCTGCAGAACACTGGCGTGTCGCCGGAGGACGTCGCCCTGGTGCTCGCCGAAGCCAAGGCCACCGACGTCAGTGAGCGCAAGCCCGGCGCCCTGGTGCTCGGCTGCGACCAGACGCTGTCGCTCGGCGACGAGCTGTTCCACAAGCCGGCCGACATGGAAGGAGCGCGCCGTCATCTGCTGGCGCTGTCGGGCAAGACGCATCATCTCAACAGCGCCGTCGTGCTCGCCCGTGACGGCCAGGTTCTGTGGCGGCATGTCGGCATCGCCAGCCTGACCATGCGCAAGCTCGATCCGGCCTTCATCGGCCGCCATCTGGCGCGCGTCGGCGCCAAGGCGTTGTCCAGCGTCGGCGCTTACCAGATCGAAGGCGAAGGCATCCAGCTGTTCGAAAAAATCGAAGGCGACTATTTTACTATTGTCGGCTTGCCACTTTTGCCGGTGCTGGCCAAGCTGCGAGAGTTCGGGGCGATCGATGGCTGAGGCCCCAAAAAAAGCCTTCGTCACCGGCCACCCGATCGCGCATTCCAGGTCTCCGAAGATCCACGGCCACTGGCTGGCGAAATACGGCATCGACGGCGTCTACGAGGCCATCGACGTTGCACCGGAGGCCTTTGCCGAATTCCTGCAGACGTTGCAGGCACAAGGCTATCGCGGCGGCAACGTCACCATCCCGCACAAGGAAGCCGCCTTCGCACTGGCGGCGCGACGCGACGCCGACGCCGAACAGATCGGTGCGGTCAATACGCTGTGGTTCGAGAATGGCGAATTGTGCGGCGGCAACACCGATGCCCATGGCTTTGCCGCCAATCTGGACGAATATGCACCGGGCTGGGCGGCCAACGGCCCCGCCGTGGTGCTCGGTGCCGGCGGCGCCGCTCGCGCGGTCATCCATGCGCTGAAGCAGCGCGGCGTCAGCGACATCCGCATCGTCAACCGGACGCTTGCGAGGGCGCAGGAGCTGCGCGACCGCTTCGGTGCCGGCGTTTCCGCCCACAACCTCGCGGCGACCGGCGAATTGCTCGAAGATGCCGGCCTGCTGGTCAACACGACAGCGCTCGGCATGCATGGCAATGAAGGCCTGTCCGCGGATCCAGGCAGACTGCCGGACCGCGCCATCGTCACCGACATCGTCTACGTGCCGCTGGAGACGCCGCTGCTTGCTACTGCCAAAGCGCGCGGCCTGAGAACCGTCGATGGGCTCGGCATGCTGCTGCACCAGGCGGTGCCCGGCTTCGAGCGGTGGTTCGGCATCAGGCCAGAAGTCACCGCCGAACTGCGGCAAATAATTATTGCCGATATCGGCGCGATAAAATGATCGTGCTCGGCCTCACCGGATCGATCGGCATGGGCAAATCGACCGCGGCCAAGATGTTCGCCGAGGCCGGCGTGCCGGTCCATGATTCCGACGAGGCTGTGCATCGCCTTTATGCCGGCAAGGCCGCGCCCTTGGTCGAGGCGGCCTTTCCCGGCACCACCCGATCCGGTGCGGTCGACCGCGCGGCACTGGCGGAGCGGGTGCTCGGCGACGCCGCCGCGCTGAAACGGCTGGAAGCGATCATCCATCCGCTGGTCCATGCCGACGCCGATGCCTTCCTGGCTGAACATCGTGCCGCCGGCGCGCCGCTTGCCGTGCTCGATATACCGCTGCTGTTCGAGACCGGCGGCCGCAACCGCGTCGACAAGGTCGTGGTCGTCACCGCGCCGCCCGAAGTCCAGCGCGCCCGCGTGCTGGCGCGGCCGGGCATGAACAAGGAGAAACTGGCGTCGATCCTGGCCAGGCAGGTTCCCGACACCGAAAAGCGCCGGCGCGCCGACTTTGTCATCGACACCGGTCAGGGCTTTGACGCCACTCGCGCGGCCGTCAAGGCCATCATCGCCGAACTAGTCGTGGATAAGGCAGCCAGGCCTGGTTAAGAGGCTTGCAGACCCACATTACTTGTTGCCATTTTGTTCCTGGTGTGATTCGGTTAGAATGATGCCGGCACCAGTGGACTGATTCGATGCGTGAGATCATCTTCGATACGGAAACCACCGGCCTCGACACGCGCGAGGACCGCGTCATCGAGCTTGGCGGCGTCGAGCTGGTCAACCGCTTCCCGACCGGCCGAACCTTCCACAAATACATCAACCCGCAAGGCCGCCAGATCCATCACGAGGCGCAGGCCGTGCACGGCATCAGCGCCGCCGATCTTCAGGGCAAGCCGACTTTCATGGAGATCGCCGAGGAGTTTCTGGCCTTCATCGACGGCGCCAAACTGGTCGCGCACAATGCCGGCTTCGACATCGGCTTCCTCAATCTCGAATTCGGCCGGCTTGGCCATCCGGCCATCGATCCGGGACGGATCGTCGACACGCTGGCGCTGGCGCGCCGCAAGCATCCGATGGGCCCCAATTCGCTCGACGCGCTCTGCCGCCGCTATGGCATCGACAACGGCCGCCGCACCAAGCACGGCGCGCTGCTCGATTCGGAATTGCTGGCCGAGGTCTATATCGAGCTCATCGGCGGCAAGCAGGCAAGCCTTATCCTCGACAGCATCCTGACTCCGGCGGGCGGCAGGCAGAATGTCGACGACATCGATATTTCGATCGGTGTGCGGCCGATCGCCTTGCCGTCGCGCCTGACCGATGCCGAGCGCGCAGCACACGCAGGCATGGTTGGCAGCCTCGGCGAAAAAGCGCTGTGGCTGCGCGTCCCCCCGGAAGCGAGTTCCGCGGCACAGTGATTTTGACCGGAGTGATCCTTCGCGCCCCCCTCTGTCCTGCCGGACATCTCCCCCTCAAGGGGGGAGATTGGCAGACCCAGCGTCTCGCTCATTCCTGCGGCGATGAAGGATTGGCGAAGGCTGACGTGAAGTCCGATCTCCCCCCTTGAGGGCAGGGCTATCGCATATGAGTGATGGCATTGATGAGATAGTCGTCGTTCCAGGCGCATTTCTTGATGCGATGGCTGATGGG
>NZ_JAMYLG010000061.1:0-22452 GCF_040317865.1 Mesorhizobium sp. M1365 | reverse complement strand
GCAGCTTGTTGACGACCAGCGTGGCCAGGGCCTCGCCTTCGACATCTTCCGAGATGATGACCAGCGGCTTCGAGGTCTGCACGACAGCCTCGAGGATCGGCAGCATGGCCTGCAGGTTGGAGAGCTTCTTCTCGTGGAGGAGGATGTAGGCGTCTTCCAGATCCGCAACCATCTTGTCGGCGTTGGTGACGAAGTAGGGCGAGAGATAGCCGCGGTCGAACTGCATGCCTTCGACGACTTCGAGTTCGGTCTCGGCGGTCTTGGCTTCCTCGACCGTGATGACGCCCTCATTGCCGACCTTCTGCATCGCTTCCGCGATCATCGAGCCGACCGAAACATCGCCATTGCCGGCGATGGTGCCGACCTGGGCAACCTCTTCCGAGGTCTTGATCTTCTTGGCGTTCTTGATCAGCGTCGCGACGACGTCGGCGACGGCGAGGTCGATGCCGCGCTTGAGGTCCATCGGGTTCATGCCGGCGGCAACCGCCTTGTGGCCTTCCTGGACGATCGACTGCGCCAGAACGGTCGCGGTCGTGGTGCCGTCGCCGGCGATGTCGTTGGTCTTCGAAGCAACTTCGCGGACCATCTGCGCGCCCATATTCTCGAACTTGTCCTCCAGCTCGATTTCCTTGGCGACGGTGACGCCGTCCTTGGTGATGCGCGGTGCGCCGAACGACTTGTCGATGACGACGTTGCGGCCCTTGGGGCCGAGCGTGACCTTCACTGCGTCGGCGAGGATGTTGACGCCGCGCAGCATGCGCTCACGAGCGTCGCGGGAAAATTTTACGTCTTTGGCAGCCATTTTTAGCTCCTGGCAGGGGCTTGGATTGAGCCCGAAGATTTAAATGAGGGTGAGGCCGATATTCAGCCGATGAGGCCCATGATGTCGGATTCCTTCATGATCAGAAGGTCTTCGCCATTGAGCTTGACTTCGGTGCCCGACCACTTGCCGAACAGGATGCGGTCGCCGGCCTTGACGTCCAGCGGGACGAGCTTGCCGGCCTCGTCACGGGCGCCGGAACCGACGGCGATGATCTCGCCTTCCTGCGGCTTTTCCTTCGCCGTGTCGGGGATGATGATCCCGCCGGCGGTCTTCGCTTCGGACTCGACGCGGCGAACGACCACGCGGTCATGCAGCGGCCGGAAATTCGACTTTGCCATTTTTGGATTTCCCTGGTGCGGATGTTGAACGGTTCTCCGTTGCCGGAGCGTGTTTAGCACTCACCAGAAGCGAGTGCTAACGCGGCAGTGAGATAGGCCGTAGGCTCCTGCTAGTCAAGACGGAAGAGGGACGGGCGAAGAGCAAACGAGCGTGGAAGCACCGAGCGTTTTACGTGAACGACGTCGGAGATCGGACATGGATGGGGCGGCTCACCATTTGCAACTGAAGGCTTTATTCATTTGGCACGATTGGTGCAGCGAATGATCCGCAAACGTTGCGCGCGACCGATATAATGAGAGGTGAGCGCCATCAGGATTCCTGCGTTAACCGTCCACTCGGTCTTTACGGTGTGGCCGCCGCGCGGGCGCCAGGACTCCGGCCATCCCGATAGTCACCAATCCAATCTGCGGAGAACAGGAGGCAAGATGAGAGCGACAGTCAGCACGAACTCGAATTTGAAATGTTTGGCCAAAGCAACTGCCATCGCCTTGCTCTGGACGGTCACGGCTACATCGGCGGACGAAGGTATGTGGATGCCGGGCCAGACTGCGGAAGTGTGCGCGGCCATGCGCGCGGATGGGCTCCAGATCGATCCCGCCCAGCTGGGCCGTCTAGACGCTGACCCGCTCAACGCGATCGTATCACTGGGCGGATGCTCCGCCTCGTTCGTCAGTCCACAAGGGCTGGTCGCAACCAATCATCATTGCGTGTTCGAATCCATCCAATACCACAGCAAAGAGGGCCAGGACTATCTCACAGACGGCTTTCTGGCGAAGAGCCCTGGGTGAAGAATTGCCCGCGGCGCCAGGCAGCCGAATCCATGTGATCGAGGACATGCGGGATGTGACCGCCGAAATACTCAAGGGCGTCTCGGACAAGCTGAATGGGTTTGCCCGCTATGAGCGGCTCGCCACGAACCGCAAGGCCCTGATCGCCGCATGTGAAGGACAGCCCAATCGCCGCTGCGACGTAGGGGCCTATTATGGCGGCGCCTCCTACTATCTCCAGCAGAAGCTCGAAATCGAGGACGTGCGCCTTGTCTATGCGCCCGCGCTCGGCGTCGGTAACTTCGGCGGCGAAACGGACAATTGGATGTGGCCGCGCCACACAGGCGACTTCGGCTTTTATCGCGCCTATGTCGCTCCTGATGGTTCCTCCCGGCCATATGCGCGCGACAATGTGCCTTACCGGCCGAAGAGTTGGCTACCCATGGCCTGTGCAGGCGTCAAGGAAGGCGACCTTGTGATGGTCGCCGGCTTTCCCGGCGCAACCCACCAGTTCCTGACGGCGGATGAAGTCCGGTTCAACTTCGCGCAATTCGAACCGCGGTTGCAGCGTTCGCTCTCGGATTATGCCGCCCAGATCAAAAGGCAACGGCAGGCAATCGCGAGGCGCAGATCCATTGACCGCCCGCTTCACAAATTGGCTCGGCCTAAAACGCATGGGAAAGCAGAAAAGGCAACAGATCGGCACCGGAATGAATATGGCCGCGCGAACTGACAGACGCGCCAACAATCGGCATCTCGCATGGTCGGTGGCACTGGACGTGGCTCCCACCCTGCTGGCGCGACTCCCCATCAGGTCGTCGGGGTTTCGCTGGCGAAAAAACTTCCGCGTGTCTCTGCGCGATCCATCCCGCTTGCGCGTGCCTAGTCAACCAAAAAACTGACCATCTGCAGGATCAGGATCAGCAAAAAAAAGCCAAAGGCAGACGCCAAAACAGCTGCCAGCAGGACGATGCGTTGTTTCTTCACCCACAGTTCCCCCCGGGAGAGAGTCTAATGATAATCCTTAAAAAAGGCGCCCTGGAACAGGGCGCCCTACGCTCATTTGTGCAAGTTTAAAATTTAGCTTGCCTGCTTTATGTAATTAAAACGTTTGTTTTATGCGACACTTCTCCAAGTGTTATTTGCACAAATCGAACGTATCGCACATTTAGACGAACTGTACATTCGATGGCGACTTTGACGCATGCGTTTACTGGCGGTATACATGCTTCACCGTTGCCGCAAGGCATTGGCCCACTCGCGCGGCACCTCCTTCACGACAAAGGTTGAAAGCCGTCCTCGGGCGTTTCATTTCCAAGATCACTTCGATCCACTCATACGGGCTTCCCGAGCGAGACCGTGGGTTCGGACGGTGCGAATGAATTTCTCGTTATAATCGAATTGATTATAAGGGTATATTTCTACGTTGAGTATAAAGGATGTCAAGCCCGCGCCAGCGGCAATTTTGTCCGGGCGACCGCCGTTTCGTCGAGGACATGGTGGCGGAAGCGATAAAGCTTCGCCGGCCGACCCCCGGTGTCAAAAGCACTTTCGCCGGTCTCCTCCACCAGTTCCTGCTGCTCAATCAACCGGCGAAAGTTCTGCTGAAGCGCCCCTGCCGATGTAGTCGTCAACGCCGTCCGCGTCAGCGCATTGCCATCGGCGAGAAGCCAACGACATTGTTGATGACGAACGTAACGATCCGCGGCTTCAGAGAGGAATGCGCGCTTCGTCCAGATGGATGGAGTGGGCTGGCAGGTCCGGGCGGCCGCGCCGTTGAGGATGCAGCATCGAGAGCCGCGCTCGCCGAGGATGACATAGGTCGAGATTCGCGCGCCGGAAGTCTTGCTCCATGTCTCCACGAATCCATTGGCAGGATCCCGGCTTCTTCGCAGTGGTCAGGGTCGAGCGTTATCGAACCGTGGTAGTTGAGGTTTGCTTCGGTGACGTGGATGCCGTGCAGCTTGCCGGCGACTATCTTTCGCATTGGTCCCGTTGTCCTATTCATCTCACAAAGTCAGTCCTGATGTTGAGCAGCTTCGCTGGGCTAAATCCCGACGACGAGCGCCCCGCCGCTGAGTCCCGCACCTGCCGCCGCCAGGAGTATTTTCTTGCCCGGCCGAAACGGCTCCGCTTGATTGGCGAGCGACAGTGAGAGCGGGATCGTCGCGGCCGAAGAGTTGCCGTATTCGGCAATCGTCTTGACAATTGCTTGATCCGCTATGCCGAGGTTACTCCCGACAGCATCGAAAATGCGAGCATTGGCCTGATGCGGCACGAACC
Organism: Mesorhizobium sp. M1365; assembly: GCF_040317865.1. Taxonomy (NCBI): domain Bacteria; kingdom Pseudomonadati; phylum Pseudomonadota; class Alphaproteobacteria; order Hyphomicrobiales; family Phyllobacteriaceae; genus Mesorhizobium; species Mesorhizobium sp. M1365. Next base: position 18,240 of record NZ_JAMYLG010000061.1, on the reverse strand, counting down.
GGTCGACATCCTGTGGTCGCACTCCGGCAGCGGCTAGCGCGCTTATCGAGCAATCGGTCATCATCTCGACGGCCTTTGCGAACACTTCGCGGCCGTCGGTCATCGTCATTCGGGTTTGCGCGAGGTCGAGGTCACCGTGGAACGGCTTGTTGCTTCCTCCTGCGGGAATCTGGATCAGCCCGTATCGCGAGCCGTCCGAATCCACGGAGGCACCGAGAATCCCCCGATCAGTATCCTCGCAGGGACCGATCACGAGGGCGCCGGCGGCATCGGCAAACAGCACGGCGCTGGCGCGCTCAGAGGGATTGATGCGGCGGCTGAGGATATTGGCGGCGATAACAAGGCTCGCTTTGCCGTGCAGGCGGGTAAATCCGTCCGCAAACATCAGCGCATAGATGAAGCCGGCGCAGGCACCGGTCAGATCGACCGCGCCTGCGCGGCCAAGGCCGAGCTTGTGTGCGACCAGGGGTGCACTGGGCGGCAGAAGATGGTCGGGCGTCGAGGTGGCAAGCAACAGCAGACCGATGTCGTGGCGCGCAATGCCGGCGTTCGCCAGCGCCATGTCGCCAGCCTGCGTGGCAAGACCAGACAGCGTATCTTCATCCGTTGCCCAGAATCGCGAGCGAATTCCGGTGCGCCGCTCGATCCAGCCAGGTTCGAGCCCGAGATTGTTCTCGATCTCGGCATTCTCCACTTTGCGCCCAGGCGCATGATGGCCAACCCCGAGAATGCGCGACGACCTGATCATGGCTTCGAACCGAAGCGTTCGCCGGCCTCCTCGATGGCGTCATAGAGCCCGTCCAGTTCCTCGCCGGTGATGCAATAGGGCGGCAGAAGGTAGAGGACATTGCCGAGCGGGCGCACGAGCAGGCCGCGCTCGAGGAAAAAGGCCCGCAGCTTAGGTCCGATCTCGGCCAGATAGCCGGCAGAGCCGGCGCGCAGGTCGAGAGCCAGGATCGTGCCGATCGCGCGGCTGTCGGTGAAGTTGGCATTGTCGCGAAAGCGTCGAAACCCGGCGGCCTGTCTCTCGCTCAAGGCCGCGATCCGCTCGGCCACCGGCTCGTCACGCCAGATCTCGACATTGGCGAGTGCTGCCGCGCAGGCAATCGGATTGGCCGTGTAGGAACTCGAGTGGAAAAACGTCTTCTTGCGATCCGCTGAATAATGAGCCTGGAAGATCGCATCGGTGGCAAGCGTGGCCGCCAGCGGGATCACGCCGCCGGTCAAGCCTTTGGAGGTGCACAGGATATCTGGAGAAATCGATGCCTGCTCGCAGGCGAACATGCTCCCGGTGCGGCCCCAGCCGGTCATCACCTCGTCGGCGATCAGCAGCGTGCCGGAGGCTTCGGCAATCTTCTTCAATCCGGTCAGAACCGAGGCCGGATACATCAGCATGCCGCCGGCGCCAAGCACGAGCGGTTCGACGATCAGCGCGGCGGCGCGCCTGTCGCGGGAGACTGCCTCGAATCTATCCAGCGTTTCCTGCTCGCGGCCGGCGGCCGGGAAGGGAATGGTGTCGACCTCGAACAGCAAGGGTTCGTAGGCGGCGTTGAACACGCCACGGGCACCGACGCTCATCGTGCCGATGGTGTCGCCATGATAGCTGTGCTCCATGACGACGATGCGCGAGCGGGGCGCGCCGATGTTGCGGAAATAACCGAGCGCCATCTTCAACGCGACTTCGACGCAGGTCGAGCCGCTGTCCGAATAGAACACCCGGTCGAGGCCGGGAGGAGCGAGGCCGATGAGCGCCTCGGCCAAGCATTCGGCAGGCTCGTGCGTGAAACCTGCGAAGATGATCTGGTCGAGGCTCGAGGCGGTCGTCTCGATTGCCTTTATAATGCGGGGATGGCGGTGGCCATGCGTGACGACCCACCAGGAGGAAATGGCGTCCAGAATGCGCACGCCATTGGCTTTGTGGAGATACGCGCCTTCAGTCAGGACGATTTCAGGGATCGCCAGCTCGAGCGCGTGCTGGGTGAAGGGATGCCACACACGGGATTGCGTCATCATTCGCCTCCGGCAATCAAAGCGAGGTCGAAGCCGGCAATCATCGCTTGTCTCAGCGTTTTGTCCGTCAGCGGATCGAGGTGCGGCAGCCTGCCGAGTTGCGGCACGTCGCCGAATTCCACGATCGTCCGTTGCGTATCGGTCATCTCATCGCCGATGAAGGCGATGCCAGCCAGCGGGATAGCGCGCGCCCGCAGGGCTTCGATCGACAGCAGGGTGTGATTGATTGTTCCGAGCGCGGTGCGGGCGCACAGAATGACCGGCAACTGCCATTGCTCGAATATGTCGATGAACCTTGTCCGGCGGTTCAGCGGCACCATCAGCCCGCCGGCGCCTTCGATGACGAGCGGTGTCGGCAGGACCGGAAACGAAAGATCGGCAGCCTCGATCGAAACGTCGTCGATTTCGGCCGAACGATGCGGCGAAAGCGGGCTCTTCAAGCGGTAGGCTTCCGGCAGCACGCGCCCCGACGGCAGCCCGGCAAGTCGCGCAACCGCCTCGCTGTCGGTCTCGCCGTCGAGGCCCGATTGCACCGGCTTCCAGTAGAAACCGTCAAGCAGGCCGGCAAGCCCGGCCGAAAACACCGTCTTGCCAATTCCGGTGTCTGTTCCGGTGATGACGATGCGCTTGGTCATGTCGCCTCCGGTCATGTCTGGGCCAACACCTCGACGAGCGCCTCGAGCATGGCGGAAATGTCGGCGTCGCCGATATTGAGCGTCAGTGAGATGCGCAGCCGCGACGTGCCCTCGGGTACGGTCGGCGGACGAATGCCGCGTATGTCGAAGCCGCGGCCCTGCAGGCGCGCCGCCACTGCCATGGTGCGGCTGACGTCGCCGATGACAACTGGCTGGATCTGCGAGCCGCTTGGTATCACGCCGCAGCGATCGGCCAGTTGGCGGCCTGCGAGGGCAACGCGTTCATGCAGCTGAACACGGCGCATAGGCTCGTCGGCGAGCATTGCGAGCGCTTCGCGCGCCGCGACCGCCATCAGCGGCGATGGCGCGGTGGCGTAGATGAATGGCCGGCAACGGTTGATCAGATACTCGCACAGTGTCCTCGGCCCGGTCACGAGCCCACCACATGCGCCGAGTGCCTTGCCGCAGGTGTGGAGCGCGACGATGTTGTCGCGGCCCTCGAAAGCGGCGGCCAGCCCCCGGCCGTCCGGTCCCCAGACGCCGGTGGCATGCGCCTCGTCAACGATGATGAATGCGTTGTGCCGATCGGCAAGCGCGGCCAGGCTCTCCAAAGGCGCGCAGTCGCCATCCATGCTGTAAAGGCTTTCCACTGCAATCCAGACGCATCCCATGCCGCCTTCGGCGCGCCAACGCTTGATCGCATCGTCGACAGCGTTGGCGTCGTTGTGCGCGGCCAGCACGAACTGTGCGCGCCCGGCCTGCGCACCCTCATGCATGCTGGCATGGGCGAGCTCATCGAGGACCAAAAGGTCGCCCTTCTGCGGCAGCGCCGTCAGCAGAGCGAAGTTGGCGATGTAGCCGCTGCCGAAGAACAGCGCGCGGTCGGCTCCAAAGAATGCCGCCGCGTCTGCCTCGAGCTGCTCGTGTTCCGGCGCATTGCCGCGCAACAGCCGCGACCCGGTGGCGCCTACCGGCGTGCCACGCGCAATCGCCGCCGCAACCGCTTCGCCAAGTCTTTTCGAGGCGGCAAGCCCGAGATAGTCGTTCGACGAGAAGTCGCGCCCGGCGCGCGGCTTCAGCGTCCGCAGCCGGTCCTTGCGCGCCAGTCCCTGCAAGGTCGCCTCATAGCGGGCAAGCGGTGCCCCGTTCATTGCGCCTCGAGTTCCATCGGCTCGATGCCAAGGCGCCGGAACAGCAGGGTATCCTTGTCCTCACCGGGATTGTCCGCCGTCAGCAGCGTGTCGCCGACGAAGATCGAGTTGGCGCCGGCAAAAAAGCACAGCGCCTGCATCTCGTCGGTCATGGCCGTACGGCCGGCGGAAAGACGGATATGCGATTTCGGCATCATGATGCGCGCCAGCGCGATCACGCGCACGAATTCGATCGGCTCGATCGGCTTGGCGTCGGCAAGCGGGGTGCCGGGGATCGGGATCAGCATGTTGATCGGAACGCTTTGCGGATGTTCCGGCAGGTTGGCCAGCGTCACCAGCATGCCGATCCGGTCCACCGGCTCCTCGCCCATGCCGACAATGCCGCCGCAGCAGACCTTGATGCCGGATTGGCGAACGTGCTCGAGCGTCTCGAGCCGCTCGGCAAAGCTCCGCGTGCTGATGATCTCGCTGTAGTAGCGTTCCGACGTATCGATGTTGTGGTTGTAATAGTCGAGGCCTGCCTGTTTCAGACGAGCCGCCTGCTCAAGATCGAGCATGCCGAGCGTCATGCAGGTTTCCATGCCCAGCGCCTTGACGCCTTCGACCATCGCCACGACCGCATCCATGTCGCGCGCCTTGGGGTTTCGCCAGGCCGCGCCCATGCAATAGCGGGTGGCGCCGGCGTCACGCGCTTTCTTCGCTTCGGCGACGACGTGCCGGACCTCCATCAGCTTCGACGCCTTCAGGCCGGTCTCGTGATGCGCCGACTGGCTGCAATAGCCGCAATCCTCCGGGCATCCGCCCGTCTTGATGCTGAGCAGCCGGCTGAGCTGGACCTTGTTTGGATCGAAATTCTGGCGGTGCACGGTTTGCGCGAGGAAGAGGAGATTGTTGAAGGGGGCATCGTGAAGTGCCCGAGCCTTCTCCAGGGTCCACGCTCCAGGGTCAGGGGCTTGAGCCTGTGGCGATGTCTGCGTTGGACTGGCTGTTTGCATGTCCATGCTGTTCCTCCGGTTCTGCCTTGCTTTGCTGTCTGATTGATGACGATCGGAAAGGACAGTTGATTCGATCCTGTTCGTCCCTCAGGCAATCATGGGCCCCAATAGTCGAGGCCGATATCCAGGATCGGCGCGCTGTGGGTCAGTCGGCCGACTGAAATCAGATCAACGCCGGTCGCGGCAATCGCTCGCGCTGTATCGGATGCGATCCCGCCAGAAGCCTCGGTGATAGCACGGCCGCCAACGATTGCGACGGCGCGGCGAAGATCGGCGAGGGACATGTTGTCGAGCAGAACCGCATCGGGAGCGAAGCCAAGTACCTCCTCCAACTGGGCCAGCGTATCGACCTCGACTTCTATCTTGACGAGATGACCGGCCCGTCTTCGTGCTCGCTCGAGCGCCGGGCGAACGCCGCCTGCGATGGCGATGTGGTTGTCCTTGATCAGAATTGCGTCGTCGAGGCCGAAGCGGTGATTGGATCCGCCACCTGCGCGCACGGCGTATTTTTCGACTGCCCGCAATCCGGGCGTCGTCTTGCGCGTGCAGACGATCTTCGCGCCATATCCACGAACCGCAGCGACGATCGATGCCGTTGCTGTAGCGATGCCGCTCAGATGGCACAAAAAATTGAGTGCCGTCCGTTCGGCTGTGAGAATGGCCCGGGCAGGGCCAACCACTGATGCAATGACCTCTCCATCCATGACATTGGAGCCGTCTGCCCGCTCCACCGAGATTTCGATATCAGGATCAATCAAGCGGAAAGCGAGCATCGCAAGATCGAGGCCGGCGACAACTCCGGACTGGCGCGCCGCCAGCACGGTTCCCGCTTGGTGTTCCTTCGGGACGATGGCCTCCGTGGTCAAGTCGCCGGCTCTGCCAAGGTCTTCAAGAAGGGCTGCCCTTACCAGCGGCTCAAGCATGACCGTGGGAAGCGGTGAGAACGTCATCACTTTGCCCCTTCGAGGCTTGGCGAATGTCCGAGTTCCCGCGCAGCGGCCAAGGCGGCTTCGAGGGTGATTTCGGACCGTCGGGCGACAGTCGCATGATGAGGAAAGTCTGTCCGGTAATGAGCGCCGCGGCTTTCTTGGCGCAACAAGGCGGCAACCGCGATCATTAGCCCGACAGCCGCCGCATCCGAGGCCGCGTCCTGGCTTTCCGCGAGCGGCAATAAGGCACGTGCGGCTGCTTTCAGACCTTCACCATCCCGGACTATGCCCAGTGCACGCGACAGGAAAACACGCACGGGTATCGGAGCGGGCGATGGGTAAACGTCCGCAACCGCAGGCCTTGTTCTGCGAGCAGGCGTTCCGGCGACACTTTCAGCGACCCAGCGCGCGCACACGACGGCCTCGGTCAAGGAATTGCTGGCGAGCCTGTTGGCGCCATGCAGTCCTGTCGAAGCGACTTCGCCGCAGGCCCACAGCCCCTTGACGGACGTCCTACCGGAGCCGTCCACGGCAACGCCACCCATGTGGTAGTGTTGGGCCGGACGAATGGGGATGAGATCGCGCGCGGGATTGATGCCCGCTCCACGACAGGCTGATGCGATTGTCGGGAAGTGTCGAGCAAATTCCGGGCCAGGCCGTTGCCGCGCGTCGAGAAAAACACGGTGGCCATTGGCAAGATGGTTCCAGACGGCGCGCGCCAAGACATCACGAGGCGCAAGTTCCGCCCCTGGCACGCTCTGGAGAAAAGCCTGGCCGGTTTCGTCGATCAGGGCAGCACCTTCGCCGCGGACGGCCTCGCTGACCAGCGCCATAGGGCGTTCCGGGCCGTCAAGCGCGGTCGGGTGGAACTGGATGAACTCGAGGTCGGCAAGGACAGCTCCAGCGCGGGCCGCAAGCGCCAGGCCCTGTCCGCAACTGCCCGAAGGATTCGTGGTGTCGAGAAACAGTCCCCCGATCCCACCGGTGGCGAGGACGACCCGCCGTGAGCCGAAGAAGACAGGTCTTATCGAACCGCTCGCCCAGACGCCTCGGATCGCATTCTCTCGCACCGCCAGCCGGCGCGCTTCCACGCCCTCCACGACAACAATCGACGGTGTGGAACGCACAGCCGCGATCAGGGCACGCATGATCTCACGCCCGGTGCCGTCACCATGCGCATGAACGATGCGACGTCGGCTATGTGCGGCCTCCAATCCGAGGCACAGTGATCCTTTCGACGTACGGTCGAAGGGAACCCCAAAGCCCGCAAGCCCCTCTATCGCCTTGGGCGCGGCTTGGAGGATGCGGCTCGCCACGTCTGTGTCGCAGAGACCATCCCCGGCGGCAAGCGTATCGGCCAGGTGCAGTTCCGGATCGTCGTCTTCGCCGAAACTTGCAGCCAGACCACCCTGTGCCCAGGTGCTCGAATTGTCAGCTCCCAGCAGCGTCCTGGACAGAAGCAGCACCGGCTCCGGCGCCAGTTGAAGCGCGGTCATCAGTCCGGCGATGCCGCCGCCGATGATGATGGGCCGCCCGAAGAAGCTGCGGACATCGGCGCTCAAATTGCCAGCATCCGTTCCACCGCAAGCCGCGCGCGCCCGGCGATCCCGGGTTCGATGGTTACGATATGGTGGTTCTGCTCGAGCGCCATGCGGATGTTGGCAAGCGTGATCCGCTTCATGTGCGGGCACAAATTGCAGGGCCGGATGAACTCGACCTCTGGGTGCGCTAACGCGACGTTGTCGCTCATCGAACATTCTGTCATCAGCACGACACGTGCCGGCCTTTGCCTTTCGACATAGTCGGACATGGCAGCGGTCGAGCCGGAAAAATCTGCTTCACCCACGACGTCGGGCGGGCATTCGGGATGCGCGAGCACGATCACGCCGGGATGGCTTTCGCGCAACTCGCGGATGTCGGCCGGTGTAAAGCGCTCATGCACCTCGCAATGCCCTTTCCAGGCGATGATCTGCACATCGGTCTGGGCGGCGATATTCTGGGCCAGATATTCGTCCGGCAACATGATCACCTGGGGAACGCCAAGGGATTGGACGACCGCCTTGGCGTTGCCGGATGTACAGCAGATATCCGACTCGGCTTTCACTTCGGCCGACGTGTTGACATAAGTGATGATCGGCACGCCGGGATAACGCTGGCGCATCAAGCGCACGTCTTCTGCCGTGATCGATTCCGCCAACGAACAGCCTGCCCGCAGGTCGGGAATGAGCACCGTCTTTTGCGGATTGAGCAGCTTGGCCGTTTCGGCCATGAAATGTACGCCGGCCAGCACGATGACTTGCGCCTCGATCGTCGCAGCCGTGCGGGCCAGTGCCAAGCTGTCGCCGACGATGTCGGCCACGCAATGGAAGATCTCGGGGGTCTGATAGTTGTGCGCCAGGATGATGGCGTTGCGCTCGCGCTTCAGTGCAAGGATCGCCTCGATATCCTCGACGAAAGCCGGCCATTCGATCGGCGGGATCACTCGTCGGACGCGCTCGTAGAGAAACGCGGTCGCAGGCAGCATGGCGCTCATCGACCCCTCCAGCTTATACTCTAGTTGAAAATAACCAGCATATACTTGCTGTGAGTATAAGCGATGTCAACCCCGCGCCAGCGGCAATTTTGTCCCGGCGATGACCCTCTCGTCGAGAACGGCGTGGCGGAACCGGTAAAGCTTCGCTGGCCGGCCGCCGGTCTCCGCGGTTGCCTCTCCGGTCTCTTCGACCAGCTCCTGCTGCTCGATCAGCCGGCGAAAGTTCGGCTTACGCACGAGCCTGCCGGCAAGCGCCTCCACGGTTCGCTGCAGCTGCAAAAGCGTGAAGACCGGCGGCATCAGCTCAAAGACGACCGGCCGATATTTGATCTTGGAGCGCAGCCGCGCAATGCCGGTCGCCACGATGCGGCGATGATCGGCGACCATAGACTTGCTGGGCACCAGCGGAGGCAGCGTCGCGTCCCGTCCGCTTCCGGCCTCTTGGACCAGGCCTGCTTCGTAGACTAACTCATAGCGTTGAAGCGTGAGTTCCTCGTTCCAAAGGCCGTCGTCGAAGCCGAAGGCTATCGTCGCCCGCTGCCAGCGTTCACGTCGCGTGGCCGCGTCGCTGACGCCGTCTGCCCATTCAATCAGGCGCGGTCGCAGAACGTCCAGCACGACCGGAGGCGTGCCGGAGCGGTGGTCCTCCCATGGAAAATATTCATACCAGCTCTGCCAGCCGCACTTGGGCGAGCCAGCTGCCTGTTCCTTGCGGGTCAATGCGAGATAGCTGATGGAGATGACGCGCTGCTGGCGCTCGGCGCCGATGCGATCCCGATCCGCGAAGGTGTAGAGTTGCTCAATGTACCCCAGCGGATGGCCGGTCTGCTGCTCGACCCACCCCCTCAAACCGGATTGCAGCGATCGGTGCTCAAGCGCAAATGGTCCGGAGGGAAGGGTGTCCGCCTGGCCGATGGTGAGGACACAGGGTTCACTGTCGTTTACGGCGACGACAAAGGCGATCAGGTCCACTTTGACTTCGTCGGCCTTGACGGCGGCTCCGTCTTTCCTGGGTCCTTTTGCCTGATCGTCCATGTTCGCGAAAGTGGTTGGCCAGCTCGGGGGCGCCTGAATCGATTTAAGTGTAAGCGCGCCTGTCCGCACGTCAACACCGCACAGCTGCACGGCCATTTTTAGCTCTTCGCACTTGCACAAAAATGTGGCAAACGCGACACCCGCGGTTGGTAACGTTGGGGAAGGAGGGTCCATTGAGTGCGTTTGGTGACACCAAGGCGATCACACCGCCGGATATTCGTTCGCGCAAAGGTGGGACGCCGCTCGTCTGCCTTACCGCCTACACGACGCCAGTCGCCCGGCTTGTCGATCCCCATTGCGATGTGGTGCTGGTCGGCGACAGCGTCGGCATGGTTCTCCACGGCCTGCCCTCGACGCTCGGTGTGACGCTGGAGATGATGATCACGCACGGCCAGGCCGTGCGCCGTGGCCTCGAGCAGGCGCTGATGGTCGTCGACCTGCCGTTCGGTTCCTTCGAGGAAAGCCCCGAGCAGGCTTTCCGCAATGCCGCGCGCGTCATGGCCGAGACCGGCTGCGCGGCCGTCAAGCTCGAAGGCGGCGAAACGATGGCAGAGACGATTGGCTTCCTCGCCGCGCGCGGCGTGCCGGTCATGGCCCATGTCGGCTTGACGCCGCAGGCGATCAACACCATCGGTGGCTACCGCGTGCAGGGCAGAGGCGGGGATGCCGAGCGCATCAGGCGCGACGCGCTTGCGGTGAGCGAAGCGGGCGCCTTTGCGGTCGTGCTGGAGAAGGTTCCCGAGGCGCTCGCCCGCCGGATCACCGGGGAGGTGGCGACCCCGACCATTGGCATCGGTGCCTCGGCAGCCTGTGACGGCCAGATTCTCGTCGTCGACGACATGCTGGGCCTCTTCGGCGACTTCCGGCCCAAATTCGTCAAGCGCTATGCTGAACTGGGGGAGGCCGCTGCGGCTGCGATCGCGGCCTATGCGCGGGAAGTGAAGGAGCGCCAGTTTCCGGCCGCCGAGCACGTGTTTGCCGATGCGCCCAAGCCCGCCGACGCGGACGCGGCCAAGAGCGGAGAAGCAGCGTGAGCGTGCCGATTGTCAGGAGCGTTGCCCAGCTTCGCCAAATCGGCGCCGCATGGCGCCGCGAGGGCGTGAGGATTGCCGTGGTGCCAACGATGGGCGTCCTGCATGAGGGTCATCTCAGCCTGGTGCGCGCGGCACTCGAGAAGGCCGACCGGGTGATCGTGACGCTCTTCGTCAACCCGAAGCAATTCAACAGCCAGGCCGATCTCGCCGCGTATCCGAGCACCGAGGACGAGGATGCCGCCAAGCTGGCACCGCTTGGCGCGCACCTGCTTTATGCGCCGGATGCAGAGGAGATGTATCCGGCGGCCTTCGCCACGACCGTTTCGGTGTCCGGTGTCAGCGAGGGCCTGTGCGGTGCCTTCCGGCCGGGACATTTCGATGGCGTGGCGACCGTCGTCGCCAAGCTCTTCCTGCAGACCAACGCTGACTTCGGCTTCTTTGGCGAAAAGGACTTTCAACAGCTTCAGCTAGTCAGGCGGATGGCCCGGGACCTGGATATTCCAATCACCATTGTTCCTTGTCCGACAGTCCGCGAAGCCGACGGTCTTGCACTATCATCGCGCAATGTCCGGCTCTCGCCAGCAGAGCGTGCTGTTGCCCCCGAGCTACCATCGGTCTTGCTCGAGACGGCTGAGCGGCTTGCCCGCGGCTCGCCCGTCCTGCCAACGCTTGCCGAAGCGCGCGCAGCAATTCTGGCTGCGGGCTATCGCGAGGTCGAATACCTGGAACTTCGCGACGAGGCAGATCTGCGACCGATGACAAGCCTTGACCAACCGGCACGCTTGCTTGTCGCGGCCTGGCTCGGCGGCACACGGCTCATAGACAACGTCAGAATATCACGGGTTTCACCAGATTAACGGGGTCCTCGGCACGCCCTGTATCAGTCCGGGATCGTTTAAAACAAGGTCTCTGCCTGGCATCGAGCGATCACGGAGGTTACGCAAAGCTCAAATGCATCGCGTGTTTGAGAACTTCGTCGAGCAACTGTCTGCAAGTGTTGATGCTGCCGATCTCCGTGAGGCAATGGCATCCGCTGCAGCCGGCTTCGACTTTCCGCTATTCGCCTATTTCACTTACCCGTCGGCCTCCGGCGACGCCCCGCAATTGATCTCAAACTATCCTTCATCCTGGACATCACGTTATCTGCAACAGCGGTACCACAGTCTTGATCCGGTCATCCTGCGCGGGCTGCAAGGGTGGGATACCTTCGACTGGGGTGTGGATCGCGCTCGGCACTGTCTGCCGAAATCGCAGCAACAAATTCTGGAGAGTGCGGCTGAGTTTGGCATCCGCGGCGGCCTGACGATGTCCATGCATGATCATCGCGGCCGGTTTGCTGCCCTGACCTTTGCTTCCGACGAGTCCCGCCCGCCTCTGTTGCGGTCACTGACACGTTACGAAAAAGCATTGCAGCTGGTGGCCATCAACTTTCATATCCATGTCCGGCGCAGGCTCGCCGACGATCGCGTGGTGGATGGTGTAACGCTCACCCCGCGGGAGTTCGAGTGCCTGAAATGGGCGGCGCGCGGCAAGTCGGCTTGGGTTATCAGCCAGCTTCTCGGCGTCTCAAAGCGCACCGTGACCTTTCATCTGGAAAACGCCAAGGCAAAGCTTGGCGTTCGAACGATCAACCAGGCCGTTGCACGACTGGGCTGCCTCCGGCCAGGCGAGATCCTGATTCGTCGGCCACGATAGCTGTAAACCTCTACAGGCTGCATCGCTGCCGGCTTTGCCCTTCGATGGCGGGAACACATCCCGCACGGAGGCGACCATGATGCAGCTGATAACACCAGACCTTTACAACGAGTTCGCAAGCGAGCTCAAAGAGATGCACGGGCTCAGGTTTCGGGTGTTCAAGGAAAGGCTCGATTGGGAAGTTGATACCGAAGACCAGATGGAAACAGACCCGTTTGATGGTCTGAAGCCTGTCTATCTGCTCCTCAAGGGATCCGACTGGCGAATTCGCGGTTGCGTGCGTCTTTTGCCCAGCACCGGACCCACAATGTTGCGCGACACGTTCCCGATGCTGCTGGGTGCTGACGTCGTGCCCTCGACTGCCGACATATGGGAGAGCAGTCGTTTCGCGCTCGATCTCCCTCCGTCGGCGCCCAAGGCAGCGGGCGGGCTGGCCCAGGCAACCTACGAGCTCTTCGCGGGCATGATCGAGTTCGGCTTGGCCAAGGATCTGACCCGGATAGTAACGGTGACGGATACGCGCATGGAACGGATCCTTCGCCTCGCGACGTGGCCATTGTCGCGCATCGGACAACCCAAGTCCGTCGGCAAAACGGAGGCGGTGGCCGGGTTTCTCGAGATTTCCCGCGCGAGCCTTTTGCGCATCCGCAGCAGGGGACGTCTGAGCGGACCGGTACTGTGGCAACCGGTTCTAGGCCCGTCGGCATTGTGGACACCTGAGCCGTGAAGGATGCTGGTCTGCCCAAGGAAGCGACGGTCGGTCTTGAATGCTGGCCGGACTGGCGTCGTCACGAAGCTTACCACTACGCCAGACGATTGCCACGCACTGCCTGGGCCTGGGAGTTTCTTCGGCGCAATCCACAATTCCAGCGCGACCACGCCAAAATGGCACCGCCCGCCTGCATTGTCGGAGCCCAGGCCGACATGAAGATAATCGAGTTGACGACAGGATCATCTTTCCTAAGACAATGGAGCCTCCTTTTTCGCGGACGCGCCACAGTCGGACGCTACTTCGGCAAGGGTCTTTTGGGATCCGCGCGACTGCGCCCGTATTCTACGAGCGGCCGCGGAGCCGGTTGGGCTCGACCACGATTTTGAACCGCTTGATCTTTCTTCGCTCTCATGCTGCAAGGACATCCTGCTGACACCTGCCGGCGTGCAGCACGTGCTGCTGAGGAAGGACTGCCGAAGTCTGCAGATCGCCCTTTCCGGTGCATCCGTTCTCCGCCCGTTGCGGCTATATGTCGACGCGATCGTGCAGCCGCAGCACCTGAAGTTCCATGTCGCTGCCTTTCAGTTCCTGAACGACATCAATGGTTGCGGCCGACTGGCAGCTGCTTGCTTTCCGCCGGAACCCCGCGGAGCGCGTCTGTGTATCGTGCTCCAGGCTTTGGATGGCTCGCTTGCGGGAGCATCTCATCAGGAGATCGCCATTGCCCTGTTCGGGAGACGCCGTGTCGAAGAAGATTGGTCTCATCCAGGTAGCCATCTTCGCGATCAGGTGCGTCGCGCCATCCAACGTGGCCGCTACCTGATGGGCGGCGGCTATAGACAGTTCCTGATGTAATTCGGGTGACAGCTTGGTGATTGTCTTATTCGAAAACGCGCAGGCATCAATCTCCATTTCTCACTGCTATTGTGCCTTGTACAAGACGTGACACGCGCCTAGTTCTTCCGCTGCGGGAATCGGTTTTGAGTAATACGGACGAAGCACTGAGAACCAACGTTTTCGTGATAGTGCATTCATGCCCCGAGAATCCTGATGACGTTACGAACCCCGACAAAGCCGGCGCTGACTGAAACGGTCGCTGAACGTGCTCTGTGGCCTGCGCCGCCTGACTCTCGGTTTCGGCTATGCCGACTAACAGCGTATTGATAGGCCATCGCGGGCTAAGCTCTACCGACGAAAGCCGCGTCAAAGCGGCAGGCAATCAGAAAATAGATCGGCGGCGACGATGATTATGATCAACGTGACGAACGTGAATCATGCCGACGGCGCCGACGTTGCCGATGATGATGATGCCGACCATGCGTCGCTGATGCTGCCTAACTACAGTGCTGTGTGATCATGCCGATCACCGCGTGACCACGAGCGGCGGCGGTTCGTGGTCAGGTGCGTGGCCGGGATGATCGCGCATGGCCGATTGTTCCTTCGTGCCGCGGGGTGAGGGCTTGCGTTCGGTCATGAGGACGTCAGGCGCAACGAGGAAGTTAGATCAGGCCCCAAACGCGGCTTATCCATGGGGTGGATGATAGCTATCCCTACAATCAATTATACCAATATTACCCAATACTACTAGAAGGTGCCCCAATAAAAGCGGCCAGATGGGTATCCGTCTCGCGTAGGCTGAAGCTGCCGGCAAGAATGGGAAGACGAACATGTGCGGGATTGTTGGTATCGTTGGGCAACAGACGGTGTCGGATCGGTTGGTCGACGCATTGAAGCGTTTGGAATATCGCGGCTATGATTCCGCCGGCGTTGCGACGATCACCGAAGGTGTCTTGCACCGCCGGCGCGCCGAGGGCAAGCTCGTCAATCTCGAGAGGAGACTGAAGGAAGAGCCGCTGAGCGGCAACATCGGCATCGGCCACACGCGTTGGGCAACCCATGGGGCCTCGACGGAACGCAATGCGCACCCGCACTTTGCCGACGGTGTCGCCGTCGTCCATAACGGCATCATCGAGAATTTCACCGAGCTGAAGGACGAATTGGCGGCGGCTGGCGCCGAGTTCCAGACCGACACCGACACCGAGGTCATCGCGCATCTCTTGGCAAGACACCGCCGGGAGGGCATGAGGCGGCAAGAGGCGATGCGTGCCATGCTGAAACGCGTCAGGGGCGCCTATGCGCTTGCCGTCCTCTTCGAAGATGATCCGTCGACCATCATGGCGGCGCGCAACGGACCACCGCTGGCGATCGGTCACGGCGACGGCGAGATGTTCCTGGGCTCCGACGCGATCGCGCTTGCTCCCTTCACCAATGAAATTACCTATCTCATCGAGGGCGACTGGGCCATTGTCGGCAATTCGGGCGCCCATATCTTCGATTTCGACGGCCATCCCGTCGAGCGTCCGCGCCATACCTCCACGGCCGCGGCCGATCTGGCCAGCAAGGGCAATCATCGCCACTTCATGGAAAAGGAAATCTACGAGCAGCCCGAAGTCATCGCCCATGCTCTCCGTCACTATAGCAACATCATAGAGAATCGCGCCGACATGGTTTCTGGCATCGATTTCGCCAGGATCCCGAGCTTGGCGATCTCGGCCTGCGGGACCGCCTATCTCGCCGGACTGATCGGAAAATACTGGTTCGAGCGCTATGCGCGCCTGACGGTTGAAATCGACGTTGCGTCCGAATTCCGTTACCGCGAGATCCCGTTGTCGCCGCAGTCGGCGGCTCTTTTCATTTCGCAGTCCGGCGAAACCGCCGATACGCTCGCATCGTTGAGGTACTGCAAGGAGCGTGGGCTGAAAATTGGCGCTATCGTCAATGCCTGCGAATCGACCATCGCTCGGGAGGCCGATGCGGTCTTCCCGATCCTTGCCGGACCGGAGATTGGCGTCGCCTCCACCAAGGCGTTTACCTGCCAGCTTGCGGTTCTAGCCGCACTCGCCATCGGCGCCGCCAGAGCCCGCGGGACCGTAACCGAAGACGAGCTGCAGGCGCTCGTCAGGAGCCTCGCCGAAGTGCCGCGCGTCATGGGCCAGGTACTCAACAGCATCCAGCCGGAGATCGAGTTCCTGTCGCGCGAACTGTCAAAGTGTCGTGACGTCCTGTATCTCGGCCGTGGCACCAGTTTCCCGCTAGCGATGGAAGGTGCGCTGAAGCTCAAGGAGATTTCCTACATCCATGCCGAGGGCTATGCGGCGGGTGAATTGAAGCACGGTCCGATCGCATTGATCGACGACAACATGCCAGTGATCGTCATCGCGCCCCATGATCGCTTTTTCGACAAGACCGTCTCCAACATGCAGGAAGTGGCTGCCCGTGGAGGGCGGATTATCCTCATCACCGATGAAAAAGGGGCAGCCGCATCGAAACTCAACACCATGCACACGCTCGTGTTGCCGGCTGTCGACGAGATTATCGCGCCGATGATCTTCTCGCTGCCGATACAGCTTCTTGCCTACCACACGGCGCTCTTCATGGGCACAGACGTAGACCAGCCGCGCAATCTCGCAAAATCGGTCACGGTCGAGTGATTGTGAACCTTTATAGGTGGCGATGCTTGTCCATCTTCGCTGCATCGGCGGTGGAAATTGGTCGAAGGTATCAGCGTCCGCGAGGCTGGGTGGACGGTGCCGCGAATAGCCACTGGAGGCGTCAGTGAGAGTTCGAGTTGCTGTTCAAGAAAGCCATCGGGGAGAATGAGTCGTGTAGGATCGCAGGTCGAATGCGCTACAGCCGATCAGGCCATCTCATGGCGGGCGGGTTCTTAGAACTTGATCAGAAGCAGGTGAGCCGCCATTTTCCGACCCGGCTGCCAATTTCAAGTGGCCCATTCCATGGATGAGGCCGGTCCGGCCGAATGGACGTCCATTTTTTTGATTTGCTGGGTGTGCGCCAGGGTCGAGGAGGAAATCTCCCGATTTGTCAGGCGCTCCCATCTTCTTGGAGATGTTTATGAAGGATTCGCGCATTCCCGAGCCAGTCTTGACGGCTATGTCGCAGGGGACCCACATCATCCGCGCTTATCGTGAGCACCTTGGGTATTCAATCGAGGACCTCGCGGTCGCGTGCGGGCTTGCCGCTCAGGAAATCCAAAACATCGAGCGGGGTCTAAAGTACAATAAGGGCTATCGGAATCGGATAGCGAGATCGCTGTCCATACCTGTGGGAATTCTTGAGGCAGAGTCGGACATATCGGACGCCGCCTGATCAGTCGGATAATCTGCAATGGGTGGAAGACCGCTCTTGTGATGTGACGTTTGCGGCTGATAGTCGTCGCTTGATTCCGTTGGACGCGAATGCCTTCTGGCGCAGTACCGCCAAGAGAATTCTCGTCCACTGTCCGAGTCAGGAACTGCACACGGGCTCGCCGAACAGGAAGTTGGAACGCTTCGTCATGCTGTCTTAGGCGATATAGCCGCCCGGAGTGCTGCGACACGTGCACGATAGCATTGGCTCGCGAGGATGGATTGCTAACGGCGAACCCATGCTGGTCGGCAAGGCGATACTGGCTGGAGCATCAACTCGGCCGACGAGAGTGCCCCCCCATCCTAGGCAGGATCGGCCGACATGGCCGGCATCGCGAGCCGCTCTGAAAAGAGCACAGCGGGCATCCAGACGCTGCCGGGTTGACTATGGGTGTCGGAACCGCAAAAAGGGGCCGCTCTTCATGAGTGGCGTGCGCCGGCAGTCTAACCCCAAGCCCCCCCGCCAGGCTGCCGGCGCGCTTCTAGCCGCCTTGATGCACGGCGATAAGCTTTTGACGGCCTGAAGCGACGTTGTGGTCGCCGTTGCGGTGCTTTTCCACGCGCCTCGTCAGGCGCCGGGATTGCTCCGTCGTGATGGCAGGCGGGGGTTTGCAGGTTGCGGTCGACGGGTTCGTTTCGGGGCGTCTGCCCCCATCGTTATGTCGCGAGTTGGGGGATGCGATCGAGGACGATGCGCAGGATGCGCTGGTCGGGGCACGATGTCGGCAGGTGCAGGCGGATTTGCGATTTCATCTCGACCACCCGCGCAGCGATTTTGATGAGGCGCAATCGCAGCGTGTCGAATTGGGCGACGGCAAAGCTCGAGCGCCTCGGCATCGCGGCCCGCAAGCCCCACATCAACCAGTAAGCACCGGCATGCAGGAATAGCCGGAACTGGTTGGCCGTCGCTCTGGTGCAGGATGTGCGGTCGGCGGCAAGATGCGTCTTCCACGACTTGATGTGGTTCTCGGCCGCGCCGCGCCGGCAGTAGACATCCTCGTAGAGCGCCTTGGCCTTCCCACCGGCAAGGTTGGTGACGACGAAGCGATATCGCCACCTTGGGCGCCGACCTCGACCCGCGCGATGATGCGCTCGACGCGGCTCCAACTAGCGGCGCCGTCAACGAACTCCTTGAACCTGCGGACCTTGCCTGTCTTGGCCGACGCTTCGAAGCGCGCCGTCGTGCTGGCCTCCAGATCCGCGACATGCTTGCGCAGGGTCGTGGTGGGCGCGAGGCCAAAGATGAAGTCGACGTCGTTGGCGCGGCACCAGTCGATGACCTGCGGGTTGCAATAATGGCTATCGC
>NZ_JAMYLG010000060.1:0-22813 GCF_040317865.1 Mesorhizobium sp. M1365 | reverse complement strand
CAAGCTCCTCGGCTCCTTGCTTCAGTGTCAGTATGTCTCGCTCATCACCTCAAGCCGCGCCAGATGGGGTCAGCTTGGCGCTTACGCTCGTCGCCTCATCCGCAGGATGAACGGCGTCGGCATTCATGGTAGTCCTTGTCATGGCGTATTCTCCTGTCCGGCGCTGCAAGGCCGGATGATTCGAGGTTGAACACCCCGGAGACTACGGCAACTCCTAATTCCAACCACTCCCGCGACGGCACCGCGTCGCCCTCAGAGTCCTCTGATTGGGGTCGTTTGTATCCCAACGGTGACGCTTTCGATTACCCACATCGTCGGCTTGATCCAATGGAGATGCCGAGGCGATGTCGTGCAAGCGGGTCCTCCCGCGCCAGATGACCATGTTGCCGGGAGGCGGATCATGTTTGCGGGCGAGATAGCCGCCAAGCATGGCGATTTGCAGTAGGTAAGCGGCGAGCGTGGGCCGTTGGAGGCGTGGTCGCGTTCGGGGCGCGTCGATCCGGTTGAGCGCAGTGATCTCGGCGAAGGTGAGAACGCTGTCGGGCGCGGCGTCTGGCTTGGCGCGCGCCGACATTGTGACGAAGAATATGCGCCAGCTGACCACCGCGATGAGAGCGAGGAACTTCGCCAGCCTCTCGGCGGTCTCGAGCCTCGCCTCCTCGGCACGGCAGCCGGACTTCATGACCTTATGGAACACCTCCGCCTTCCAGCGCAGGGCATACCAGCCGAGCTTCTCAACCGCCGCGGAGAGATCGCCGACCGGCAAGTTGGTCACCAGCTTCCAGTCGATCGGCTCGCGGCCGGGCGGCGGATCCTCTTCGAGGGCGTGGATGTAGGTCAGAACCTGCGGACTGTAGGGCTTCTGCTTGCCCACGGGGCGGCAAGGTTTTGATGGCGGCGAACTTCACCTGCAGGCAGGTCGTCTCGTCCTGATCGACCGTAATGCGATGACGTCCTGCCCAAGGCGCCGCCGCAAGTTGGGCGAAGACGCGATGAGCAGGATCGTGCGGGGCAGCATCGGCAGGCCGCTCGGCCAGCCTGTTCGTCTGCACCCGCACGAGGAAGCTGGTGCCAAGGTCCTGCGCGGTGCAATAGAGCTCGTCGATGTCGCTCTCTCGGTCACCAACATGCACGCAGCGCTCGGCTGCGCCAACGAGCGCGATGGACTGGCGCAGGTTCTCCAGCCAGCGGTAGCTCTCCTTCGTCTCGATCGGCACGCGCGTGGGATTGATGTGCCGCTTGAGCGCGAGCGTTCCCTTGAATTTCGTTCGTGTCCAGAACTTCACCGCCGTCAGACCGAGGGGCGTGCCGGTGAGGGTGACGGCCAGGCTCGAATGCATCAGCACCCCGCACAAAGTCAGCACGTTGGGCTGCCCGGCCTTGTAGCGCCCGGCGTTGATGGTCTTGGTGAACCGATTTTACCCGGCTGCGCGCGGCTGTCGATAAATTCGGTCGTGTCCTGCAGGATAAGGATCGGACTTCGCTCGCCGCAATTCGCGCCGCGGTCGCGGCGAAATGGCCGGCGAGAACGCTATGTTCGGTCACAGGCGGGTTGTCAAAGAAGCGGTAGGCCGCCTTCGCCGCCGCCCAGTCGCCGCAGGCCGCCGGGATTGGCTTGCCCGGCGCAGCTGACATCTGATCCAGCAACCGTCGCAGCCGACGGCCCAGACGCTTGTCGGGAAGGGCCGCCGCAGAAAGCTCTTCCTCCTGCCAAGCGGCTTCGCTGCTGCCGTTCTTGTCTCGCATCCGTGACGCCTCCGTGATTCGGCGTCACGGACAGAATCACGGCAGATTCATACGGGGCAATAGGCCCGCCGACGATGTGGGTAATCGGAAGCCGGTGACGGCCGCCTTGCTGAGGTAGGCTGAAAGCTGCAAGTCCTAGTGGTAGCACTAGGAACAGTCCTATGACGAAGCAGCATGTGGAGGTCATCACGTCCGTCGAGCGCCGCCGACGGTGGCCTCGGGAACAGAAGGAGCGGCTGGTCGCGGCGTGTCTGGAGCCGGGTGCCAGCGTATCGGAGATCGCCCGCTCGGCGGGCATCCATGCCGGTCAGTTGTTCATGAGCGACGATTTCAGACGATCATGAGCACCTTTTCGGAGGTGCGGACGCTTCGGCCGACAACTTAGCCTGTCTACAGGATGCCTCGTTCAAAACGAGGAAGCCTGATGCCAACCCAGAGATTGTCGATGCGCCGGATCAGAGACGTTTTACGTCCAACGCATGTCCAGGGCCTGACCGAGCGCTCCATCGCGCACACGCTCGGGGTGAGCAATGGCGTCGTGCATGGTTATCTGCGGCGCGCCCGTCTTGCCGGGCGAGCTGGCCGCTGCCCGAGGGATGGATGACGAAGGCCTCGAGCTGCTGCTCTTCCCAGCGCCGAAGGCGGCGTCGCAAAGCCCCCGCCGCCCGGCCCGATTGAAGCTATGTGGAGAAGGAGTTGCGCCGGCGCGGCATAACGCGGGTGCTGCTATCGGAAGAGTATCGTGCCGCCAATCCCGACGGCTTTGGCTAAACCTGGTTTTGCACGACCTTCGAGGCCTGGAAGGGCGCGCGCGCCCAACGATGCGCCAGACGCATCTCGGCGGCGAGAAGGTGTTCGTCGATTTCGCCGGCGACACCGTCGACGTCTTCGACCCCTCACCGGCGAAGCGCGTCCCATGAAGCAGTTCGTCGCAGAGATGGGCGCTTCGAACTATACCTACGCCGAGGCGTGCCCGAGTGATAGTCACCCGAACATATTATCGCCAGGTCGGGACCTTTCCTAAAAATCAACAGGATGACTGGCCAGATAAACCTTCACACTAGGTCAGGATCATGCCGAGGGCACCGCTCGCAGAAGGCGCCGCAGATGTGCTTCCTCGACATTCGGCCCGATCCGGATCCTCTTCCCGGCGATCTCGGCCTCAACTAGCCTTAGCCTAGTTTCCGTCCACAAACGCCCATTTTGGTGAGCGTTTACAGAGGTTTGCCGCAGGAAGAAACGTCGTTTGCGGTACCGGGCCGACGCGAAGTCCAGTGGATCGCGCCAGAAAGAACTCGCCGAACGGAAGTTAGTCATGGCTATGGAGCCGGCGCCTGCCGGCGGGCTGCTGACCCGCGCAATGGCTCGACGTCAGGTCGGCTTGAGGCGCGTGAAGACGACGAGATTGTAAGCCACGACCGAGGACCAGACGTAGCTCTTGAAGTGATCAAGGCCGCGCCAGGTGCAGCGCGCCAAACCGTAAGCGCGCTTGAGGCATGAGATGTCGGCCTCGATGCCGGCACGGAAGTTACGCAGCTTGCGATAGACCCAATTGCTTCTGACCATGTCTTCGATCCTGAGGCCGGCTTTCTTGTGGAATGCCATGTCGCGGACGCCCAAGGTCAAGGCTGTAGCCAGATTGTCGCGACTGGCAAAGCCGCCGTCGGCCGCCGCCTGCCGCGGCGCTTGACCCCAGATGCCGATGTGGCGTTCCAGCATCGGCAGCAATCGATCGCTGTCGCGCGGATTGCCCGCCTCGATCACCAGATCGAGGATCATGCCGCTCCTGCCGGTGGTCAGGTTGAGCTTGTGGCCGTATTCGGTGTCGCGGCTGCCCTTGACGATGATATCGGCATGGGGCTCGAACAGGCTGGCCAGCTTGTCGCTGGCCGGCACCAACTCGCCGGCCAACACCCGCCGCTCACTCTGTGTGATGATGCGTTCGATCAGCGGCCGATAGTGGCAGACCTGGGCCTGCCACAGTTCGATGAGCGGACTGCCCGCCGCGACCAACCGCTCGGTCGCTTGCTGCAGGTATGCCAATGTCGCGCGGGTGATTGCGATCAGTTCCCGGTAGAGTTGGAACCGATTTGGTCGACCGCGTGTGAACTGGATCTTGCGGGCACGCCTCTTAGCCGCCCGACAATGATCATGCCATGGTGAGCGGGCACCACCGGTCAACACATCGGCCTGCTTCAGAAGGCGCACCATGACGCGCACGGCATCCCAAAGCAGGCTGCTGTCGCTCGGCTCATGCATAAGTGCCGAGGTCACGGTGCTGTCCAGCCGCACGACCGCGCCATCTTCGAGCTTCGCCTGCCGAGCGCCCGACAGCAGTGCCCGATTGATCTGCTCCCAGGTCTCGGGCCGGATCGCACTGATCGTCTTTTGCAGCACCGACTTCTGCGGGCTCCATGACCACGGCAGCCGCGCAAAGGCGCGGAACGAGGCGGAGTCCTCGAGATGGAACGCCAGTTCCTGATAGCTCAGTTGCCGGTATTGCTTCAGCAGCGCACAGCGCAGCACCGCTTCGGCGGGCAGGCCTTGCCGTCCGGTGGCCTTGACACAGACCCGAACCAGATCGCGGGCCACCAAACCAAGTAGATCGCAATGCTCATCCAGCCATTGCGACATCGCCTTCAACTCGTGGCCGATCTCGTGTGTGGCGAAAAGATCGAATATGCTGGCTTCTCTATTCGGCGGCTTGAGGTCAAGCACTTTCGAGCTTTCCGCTTCGCCGGCATGACGTCTTTCGCGGGTCTTGCTTCTCTTCGGGATCGGCGCCTTGGCCCTCCCAGTATGGGGAATCCGCAGAACGAGGTGGAACAATCTTGGACGCGTCCTGATGTACAATCGGCACCGCCAGCATAGCGAACTCACCTCATCCATCGTCCCGCGAAGGACGTTTTTCCACCGGCAAGTGGAACTTTGTTGTCTCCTTCTTAACGGCCCAGTTCAGACGGCGACCGGTGTGCTTTCCTTTGTCCAGCGGAACCGTGTGCCATCGCTCCACATGCGATGCATGATCACCGCTAGTCTACGGGCGAGCGCAACGATGGCCCGCTGCCGACCACGCCGCTTGGCGACGTTCATCGCCCAGGCCTTCAGCCAGGACCACTTCGTCACGCGCGTCAGTAGGACCTGCGCGGCTTCGTAGAGCAGCGTTCGCATCATATCGTCACCGCATAACGAGATCCGGCCGACCCGGCGGCTTTCGCCCGACTCATGGAGCACAGGTGTCAGACCCAAAACCGGTCCGACCGCTTTCGAATTGTGGAAGCGGGCAGGAATGTCGATGGTGGTGGTATAGGCCAGAGCCACGACCGGGCCTACACCTGGTGTCGTCATCAGTCGGCGGCAAACTTCATCATCCCGGACGATCGCCAGAAGCTTGCGGTGAAGGGTGGCAAAGTGCTGGCGCAGCTTGCCGCGAGCGTCGAGAAGCGGTTCGACGATTTCGGCCAGATCAGGCATGCCTTCAACCAGTTCGTGGATGCGTTGCTCGAATTTGACCGTACCGACGATGCCGACCTTGAGCCCGAAGTTGCGCAGCAGCCCGCGGATGTCGTTCTCGATGGCAATCGCCTTTTCCTGCAGCAGCTTGCGCGCCGTCAGCAACGCCCGACGCTTCTGGTTCGTCAGGGTCTTAACATGCACCGGGCGGAACAGGTTGACCCGCATCATCTGTGCGATGCCGCGCGCGTCATTGCGGTCGGTCTTGTTCACCTGCGCCTTCAGGAATGCCTTGGTGTGACGCGTCTCAATGCAGATCAACGGCAGGCCGGCTTTGGCAAGGCCCTCGAACAGCCATTGCGATAAGGGCCCGGCTTCAAGACCGATCCGCTCAAAGTTCCAGGCAGGATCCTTGAGCACCCGCGCAAGATCCTCCGGATGGCTGGGAACTTTCATCTCGCGGCAAACCGTGCCTGTTTCGTCGACGATACACACCGCCGTCTCTTTCACCGAGACGTCCAATCCTGCATGATGTTTCATGCTGCGCTTCCTTTCCTGATGCTTGTGGCTGTTTCGGACAGACCACGTTCTACCATCAGCTCGAAGCTCAGCACCTCCATGCCGCTCCGCCAAGATGGGGCGCAAGCCGAATACCCCATCTTGGACGGTGCGTTCTTGGCGCATTGTCGGCTCCGGCGGTTGCAGATTGTACTTTGGAATCAGTGGCATGAGACCAAAGTGTACCTGAAACCGCCGGGCCTTGCCCGCGCAAAGTCACGATTTAGGCAATAAAATCAACAGTTTGACGTTTGTGGACGGAAACTAGCCTAGACACGTCAATCGCGCTGCGGCTGCAGGCAACTCGTCTATGCGCCGCTCAGCCGAGTTCTTTCCCACTGCGATCGACCGCCAGCCGAACAGTGGGGGTGGACTGATCCCGATCTCTTGGGCCAAGGCTGAGACGTTCGCTCCTTGCTCAAAGCGCGTGGCCACCATCGTCCGTAACGGATCGGACCAGCGCCGACGTTGAAATTGGCGCACCTTCAACCGGCTTGAGATTGACGGCATCGTCATGCGAGTCGGCCGGGGAAACGACGCCGAGGCGGATGTCGCTGTCATCCATGCGCTTAAGCCAACGTCGTGATCGGACCGTCCGTCACGATTTGTAGTGAGAATCAACTCAACTCGTTGATCGTCGGAACTGGTCGACAATCCAGGCGATACGAAACGCTGCTTCCTCGGCCACGCCCGGCCCGTGTGAAGCGCCACTGTGGCCGCCTACCGTCCGCGTTCGGAAGACAAGCTCGGGATCGCGATCGGCGGAGCATGACCGACGCTGCGCCACGTAGCGAGCGGGCTGGAAGTGGAGCACCTGGCCGTCATCAATCGCGTTGTCGACATAAGTCGGCGGAAGCGGGCGATCTACGCTGAGATTGTAGTAGGGGTCGTAGCTGCGCAGATACCGATACTCGTCGGCGATGTGGGGATCGCCGTACTCGGCCGTTTCCTGTATGGCATACGGCATCGTGAAGTCCATCTCGGTATCGAGGATGTCGGCGAGGGGAACCTCAGCAAGCACGGCGCGGAACAAGTCGGGGCGCAAGTCGGCCGCAGCAAGCACGGTACCCCCGCCAGCGCTCGCTCCCTCAATCACGATGCCGTCGCGGGTAGCGAATCCCTGCTCAACGACAGCCTCGGCAGCGGCAATCAGATCTGTGTGGGTAACACGTTTTCTATCGCGGATGGCAGCCTCATGCCATGCACGTCCGAGCTCGGCGCCCCCTCGTACATGCACGATGCCGAAAGCAACGCCGCGATCGAGCAGGCTCAGACGCTTCGTCATGGATGAGGGCCAAGGGAAAAACGAGGGCCATCTCGATTTTCCGTAACAGCCGTACGCATTCAACAACACCGGCCCAGGGCTCTTTCGATCACGGCGTGCGATCAACGAGATCGGGACCTGCACCCCGTCTTCCGCTTCCGCCATGACAACCGTCGCTACGTATTGAGCCGCGTCAAACCCGGGAATGCGGACCTGATGCAGCACTGCCGATCGGTCGTTGCCGAGATCATGACCAAGTAAGGTGCCAGGCGTCACGAACGAGCTCACCGAGTAAGTCAGCTTCGAGCTTCGGAACGGATGTCTCGCGACCGAGTAGCGACCGCCTGCCGACAAGCCGACAGTGAGAGTGCAGCTCGGCTCGTCGGGAACGACCATGGCCTCGATCCGCCCGCTTCCGTCACGTGACACGAGGCGAGGACGAAGACCTTCTCGTTCCAGGAGAACCAGGTGCTGTTCGAGCACGTGGACCTCCTCGAGCGTCACGCCTGCCCGATGCGGAACGACCTCCTCCCAGCGCGACGGCAAGGGGTCATCCATAGGCGCCCGCACGAGCCGCCCGTACGAACCAGCGTCATCGACTAGGAACAGGAACTTGTCTTGCCAGTGCTCGGCAACGATCTGGTAACCAAATTCACGCGTCACCAAACGGCGCCACGCAACACCCGGCTGGTCGGCGGGAAGGCACCACACCTCCACCGCCCCTCGATGAACGCCCTTTACATCGAGAAACAACCAGGCACCGCTATCGGAGCGCCTTATCCCGACGTTTAGTCGCTCGTCCGCCTCCTCGAAGACCACCTCAGAGACCCCAGCAGCGACGTCCAGACGGATAAGCTGATAACATTGTCGCCGAAGGTCAGGCCGCTCCCGCGTAAAAAAAAGGGTATGACCATCCGCGGTCCAAGCTAACATCACAGCCTGCATCGAGCCCTGCCACGCGTCCTGATCGCTCTCCATGTCCCGCACCCTGAGCTCGTAATTTTCATTGCCAATGACGTCGAAGCTGAAGGCCAGGTAACGCCCGTCATCACTCGGCTCGAAGACGCCGAGGGAGTAGAAGACCTCGGCCCCGGGAATTGCGTTCGGGTCGAGGACAAGCTCGTCCCTGCCTCCGGCCACCGGCCGACGCCACCACGCCGGATGAGGCAGTCCCGGCTGATGTCTTTGAAAGTACTCGAAGGGCCCAACTTGGAACGGTGGCGAGGCGCCCTCGTAAGGTTGACGCGCTTCGATCTCGGCGACGAGCTCCGCCTTGAGCTCTGTCAGGTGAGCCGTCGCTTGCTGCGCGTAGCTATTCTCGGCTTCCAGATAGGCGCGGACCTCCGGATTCTCCCGATCGCGAAGCCAGCCATACCGGTCAATCGTGACTTCGTCATGAAGCACCCGGATCCGTGCTTCGGCACGAGGAAGAGGTGGCAGAAGCCGCTTGTCTCCCATCAGACTGCTCTCACGTGAAAAACAAGAGCAAGGTTCCCTGCGACAGTCCGCGAACCACTTAGTTTGTGCATTGACTTCCTCCCAGACAACAGCGTCCAAACCGCTCAGCAATCCATGCTTGAGATTGCCAGCATCTTTCTCTTTCCGATTTCGGCAGTGTTGCGTTCGGCGCGCCGTATTGCGTGTTGTCAGACGGAGACAAAGTACGCATCCAAAGCATTCATGCGGTTCTCAGCCATCCCTCTTGGAGCTCGCGGCAACTCCCTTGCCTTTCCACTGTTCCATACTTGCAAGGTCACCTCGGGATGACAAGTATAGAATAAAGATACCAGCTATCGAGATTCTCGATGATCAATGCTCACCTATGGCAAGGCAGGCCGATGGCGGTGCATATATCTGGAAACTATTTGATCCAGACATTGCAGCTTTCAGGCTGTCGGTGCTGGCAAAGTGCCCTGTTGGAGACAGCGGCTGGTCCGGATCGAGAAACAGCATTCCACCAGGTTTAGCCAAGAAGCGCTTATCGGGGTGAAGCTCAGATGCCAATGCGGCCGAGCGATTCGCCGCCTGTCCAGTAGGTCCCAAAACACCTTGTAGCCAACTTCAGCCGTTGCAACAAAGCCGTCAGCATTCACTTCGCCAGCACGCTGACAAGTGCTGCGGCCCGACTTCGATAGCCGGCGGCTCCTCTTTCCGGCAGCGGTCGAACGCCAACGGGCAGCGTGGATGGAAGCGACAGCCCTTCGGCACGCGGGCGGCACTTGGAACCTCACCTTGCAGAGCCGGCGACTCGGCGCGACCTGCATTGCCGCCAATCTGCGGCGTGGCATTACGCAACGCGACGGTATACGGATGGCGGGGGTTAAATGTGATCTCGTCGGCGCTAGCGATCTCGACCAATTTTCCAAGATACAACACGGCAATCCTGTCGGCGATCAACCAGGCGAGCGGCAGGTCGTGGGTGATGAACAGCAGCGCCATATTGTGCTTGTCGCGCAAGTCCACTAGCACCTGAAGAATCTGTGCGCGTATAGAGACATCAAGCATGGACACAGGTTCGTCGGCAACGATCAGTTCCGGCTTTACGGCGAGCGCTCCGGCAATTACGACGCGCTGGCGCTGCCCTCCAGATAATTCGTGTGGAAAGCGAGAGAAGAAATCATTGGGAGGATTGAGGCCGGCCGCCGCAAGCGCTTCGCTGACTCGCTCCGTGAGTTGGACATGGTTCTCGACCAGCCGCAGGGAGCGCAATGGCTCTGCCACGATGTCGAAGACGGTATGTCGCGGATTGAGTGCCTGATAAGCGTCCTGGAAGATCATCTGCACGCGATGCCGGTAAGGACGCAGGGCCGAGGAGCCTTGAACCGACGTCATGTCGCGGCCTTCGAACAGCATTCTGCCGCCGGTCGGCTGGGCAAGCTTGGTGATCACGCGGCCCACCGTGGTTTTGCCGCTCCCCGATTCCCCGACCAGGGCGACGATCTCACCCCGTCCGACGTCCAGGTCGATCCCGTCCACCGCGCGCACAGCGCCAGCAGGTCGGCCCAGGACACGGTCGAACAGCCCGCCCTGGATAGGAAAATGGACCTGCAAGCTCTCCAAACGCAGGGTATCGGCGGTGTCAGGCATGAGCTGCGACCTTGGCTTCTTGCGAGGACCGGTGAAGGTGACAAGCGACGCGTCCCCGCCCTAACTTATCGAGACTGGGGACTTTGGTCGCACAAACCCCCATGGCCGACGGGCAACGCGGATGGAAGGCGCAGCCTGACGGCCGGTTCATCAAGTTGGGGGGATCACCGGGGATGGGCCGGATAATCTTTTTGCCGTTCGCCGGGTTCGGGATCGAGTCGATCAGCAGGCGGGTGTAGGGATGTTTGGGCTGGGCGAAGATCTCGGCGACAGTGCCATCCTCGACGATCCGGCCCGCGTACATGATCATCACGCGATCACAACACTCAGCCACCACAGAAAGATCGTGGGTGATCAAAATGAGGGCAAGGCTAAGCCGTGATCGCAACTCACCCAGAAGCTTCAGAATTTGAGCCTGTGTGATGACGTCGAGCGCCGTGGTCGGCTCATCGCCGATGATGATTGAGGGGCGACATGCGAGTGCCATCGCAATCATCACCCTTTGGCGCATACCGCCCGACAACTCGTGGGGATAGGCGGAACCGCGATCCGCCGGAATGCCGACAAGTCCGAGCAGTTCCTTTGCTCGGGCGATTGCGTCAGCTTTCGGCATCCCGAGCTTCAGCATGCATGGCTCGGCGATCTGCTTGATGATGCGGTGAACAGGATTGAGCGCATTCATCGCGCCCTGGAAGACAACGGACGTTTCGCTCCAGCGATGTGGCCGCATCGCAGCGTCGTCGTCGACCGGCAGTCGCTCTCCGCGATAACGCACCTCGCCGCTGCTGACCCGCGCGTTGGGCGATAGCAAACCCGCGATCGCCATCGCAGTCGTGGTCTTCCCGCTGCCGGATTCTCCGACGAGGCCAACGGCCTCTCCGGCCCGGAGCACGAAGCTTACGCTGTCGATCGCGCGCGATGAAACGCCCTTGACCCCATAGTCGACAGAGAGCCCGTCGACTTCCAGAAGCGGTGCCTTGTCGTGGAAGGAGTTTGTCATGGAATAACCCTCCGCCGTGGATTGAACGTGTCGTCGAGGGCATTGCCAATCAGGACGAAGCTAAGCGAAACCGTGAGGACGCACACGCCCGGTGCGCCGAGATACCACCAGGCTCCAGCACTGGCAGCACCGGCGCGCTGGGCGAGCGAAAGCAAAGTGCCCCATGAAGGCTGCAACGGATCGCCAAGCCCCAGGAACGAGAGCGATGTCTCGACATAGATTGCGCCAGCGACGACCAGAGCTCCGTTCGCTGCGATTTGCGGCACGAGATTGGGCAGGATGTGCCGCACCATAATGCTGAAATTGCTGCTGCCCGCAACGCGCGCACGATCAATGAATGTTCGCTCCTTAAGCGACAGTGTCTGGCTGCGTACGACACGGGCGACGAACGCCCAGCTTGTCATGCCGATAACGACAATGATCACGAGAAGAGAAGGACGGAAGCCGAGGATTTCGCCGCCGCGCCCCATCACCTCGAGAACCACGGGTGTGATGACCAGCGCCAGCACGAAGGACGGCATAACAAAAAAGAAGTCCGTCAAGCGCATCAGCCAGACGTCAACCCTGCCACCATAGTAGCCAGCCGCCATACCGATCGTAGTCCCGACGACGAGGCTGATCACAGTCGCCAGCAGCGCAATCGTAAGCGAGATCCGGGCACCATGGACGACCAGATTGAGCACGTCCCGCCCGACTTCGTCCGTGCCGAGCAGATGCTCGCCTGATGGGGGTACGAGGAAATCGCCGGTTGCATTGATCGCAGTCTGGAGCGGTCCAACCAGAATATTGGGGACCGCTGCCACAGCGAGGAAGAATACCAGACACAACAGGCCAAGCCGAGCACCGCCATGGCCAAGAAACTGGCCTAGAAAGGCATTGATAGCACGCGCCCGGCCTCGCGGGGAATACCGAACTGTACGCTCATTCATTGTCGGACCCTCGGATCAAGAAGGCCGTAAGCAAGATCGGCTACGAGATTTGCGAGAACAATCGAGGCACCGAGCAACAGGAATACTCCTTGAAGGACTGGGTAGTCCCGTGCATTGAGCGCCTCCACCGTCAGGCCGCCGATCCCCGGCCAGGCGAAGACAGCTTCAACAGTGATGGCACCGGCAACCACGTAACCGAGATTGAGGGTAATCAAGGTTACGACAGGCAGCATCGCATTACGAAATGCATGACGCATGAGCATCTGACCATTGGTGAGTCCCTTAGCCCGCGCAGTTACCATGTAATCCTCGGTCACGACGTCACTCATCGCGGCACGAGCGACCACGACATATTGGCCGATGAGTCCAAGAGCCACCGCGGTGACCGGAAGCGCGAGATGCCGCAAGTAATCGAGCAACGAATCAAGGGAGCCTGTGCTCACGCCGGGTGAATATGCACCATAGCCCGGAAGCCAGCCGAATTTCGTACTGAAGATCACCACAAGGAGCATGCCGAGCCAGAACGACGGGGTAGAGTAGAGCGCCAGGGAGGCTCCCGTGGCGATATGGTCGACGGCTCCTCCTCGGCGCCAGCCCGCATAGAGGCCAAGCATCACCCCAACAACGATTGCAATTACCTGAGCAACTCCGACCAGGGCGATGGTTGCCGGTAAGCGCTCCAAAATCAGGTCAGCGACATGCCTGCCCCTGAACTTGAAGCTGTAACCCAAATCGCCCCGGATAGTTGCCGACAGATAGTCGATCGCCTGGTCCGGGAACAGTGGCCGGTCGAGACCCCAGTTCTGGCGCTGCGCTTCCATCTGCTCGGCGGTCAAGCTGATGCGGGCTCCGCCAAGCAGAAGGTCGGCAGGATCGCCTGGAATGACCCTGAATAGGATAAAGTTCAGCGTCGCCACCATCACCAGCGTGATGATGGCCCTGATTAGGATGCGCCAAATGTGTTGGCTCGTCCGGCCTCCCACTCCAGTGCTAGCCATTCTGTGGCTTCAAGCGATCGAGCGGAAAGTAGCCCCACTGCGAGATAGCGTCCTGCGACCCCCAGCCCTCGAAGCAATCCTTCCGATGGGCTTCAAGCACCAAGGGGTAGCTCAGCATAATGTAAGGAGCTTCAGTGTAGATTAGACGCGCCGCCCGATCGACCAGTTCCTGACTCTTCTTGAGGTCGACAGTGACATCCACCTCCGAAAGGTACCTGTCAAACTTCTCGTTGGTCCAATACGATCTGTTTTGCAGGCCGATGGCGTTGCTGCTCCCCATGATAAGCAAGTCATGAGGCGAGGTACTCAACCAATTGCTGGCGATAACCAGATCCCAGCCACCGCCGCCCTTCGCTGGAGATGCGACTCGGGCGTTGAGCGCTCCGGAGTCGAGTTGGGTCACCGATACGGGAATGCCAATTTGTCCCAACCAGCCAGCAACAAGCTGCACGGCTGCGATAGGAATCTCGTTCACACCCGAAGCCTTTCCTGTGATCAGCTCAAGCTGGAAGTTGTTTCCGTCCTTGTCCTCCCGGACACCATCGCCATTCGTGTCCCTGTAGCCAGCAGCATCGAGCCGGCGGCCCGCCTCGGCAAGATCGAAGTGGCGCATGATGTCCGCCAAATCCGAGTAGTAGTCGGTCGCCACAGGCATGACCAGCCCGACACCCGGGTCGGCGTGGCCGCGCATAGCGCGATCAACGATGGTCTTCTGGTCGATCGCGTAGCCGATCGCATCGCGAAACGCCGGATCCTGCAGGGCCTTGGTGCTGCCTGCCCCGTCCCCCGACGCGGTGTTGAACGCCAGATAATCCCGCTGCTCGACGCGCGATTCACCGACCACGATGTCGGGGTCCTTCGAGAGGTCGGCCCACTGGGCAGCCGTCACGCCGCCATAGTCAAGACTGCCGCTCTTCAAACCCTGGGCAATTGGATCTTGCGTGGTGAAGAGGTAGTTAATCATGCCGGCCGTTTTTGGCTGCCCTGTGCGGAAATACGGATTTGGCGCGAAGCGCACAAACTGAGCTTGCTGAAACTCCGCAACGATCATAGGCCCAGTCCCCACCAGCGGCGGGTCGTTTTGGAAAGTGCTGCGCGCATCCGAGTAGCTGATGTCCTTCCAAATGTGCTCGGGGATTATTAGAAGGTAGTTGTCAATTGGCCAGCGCGTAGGAGCCTTGGTCACGATCTGCAAAGTCTCGTCATCAATGGCCGAAACGGATGCAATTTGTTCCATGCCGCTCGTGCTGTTTTGGCCAATGCTCAGTTCGTCTGGCTTGCCTATGGAGCCAAGCAGATAGTTATAAGTGAACGCGGCGTCTCTGGCGGTGGCGGGTTGGCCGTCCGACCACTTCATGTCGGGCCATATCTTGAATATCCAGGTGAGGCTGTCATCAGCAACGGACCAGGTCTTCGCGAACCCCTTCCGGTCGGAGTGGCGTTGGGCGTCAACGCCGACCAGGAAATCATAAGTGAAAACTAGGGGCCAGAACGAACTCCAGGTGGCGAATGGATTCAGGGAATCGGGAGCGCCCATTGATCCGACGCGCACAATATGATCTTTGCAAGATGAGGCGAACGCCCTTGAGTTCATGACCCAAGGTGCCGCCGATCCCACCAGCAGCGCCTTGACGATCGCACGGCGACTGATTGACCACTCGTTCATTCTGTCCTCCCTAAAGCTCTGTCACGCCGCAATCCCTAGCCTTTACTGCAACGCGCAGCTGCTGCCCCACTTGAGCATTAGAGTTGATGACGTGACGGTTCCCCATTTTTTTCTGAGATTTAGATTTGCGTGGCAGGTTTGGAATTGGCAAATACAAAATCGATATTACTGTCATCTAGGAGTTAGATGGTGATTGCCGCTCATGGTGATGTTACGGTAACGGCTTGTGAGGGGCTACCGCGATAGACGCACGTGCTAACCTCGTGCCAGTCAGCTACAAGCGCCATCGCTTCCCACCTCGGATCATCGCCCATGCCTTCGCGAGCGGCTTGCGGAAAACCTCCCACGGCACCAGCGCGTTCAGCTTCTCCAGACCAGGGATCGCCCGCCTCGCTCAACCGCACATAGCGCTCGTCAATGTCCCAGAACCCCGCCTTTCCCCGCATCCGAAGCCCTCCCGCAGTTGCGGCGATCGCACTGGCTGTGATTGGACCGATTCCGGGGATCGTCTCCAGACGCAGGCTCTTTTCATTCGGGCGGTGCGAGGAATGAATCTGACATCCAGTTCACGGACCTTCTCATGCACCAACCGTAGCTGCTCGACAAAGGGGACAATCGGGCAACCAGCTACGACGCAACCTGAAGGCCCGCAGCTCAAGTCGCAAGTTCGGGGTGATGATCTCTCGGCCGGGATGACGCAGCGCCAGTCCTCTCGAATCCGGAGCTATGTTGTGAGGTCTACTGAGAAAGCCCCGACTCCGAGTCCGACCGTAGCTTGGCGAGATTATGAACTCCCATCGGCCAAGGGATGACGCGGAGAGTATCGCTCAAACGCTGTGCCGCATGTAGCATGGCCGGACGCATCGTTTCCGCCTTCGTGGCAATCTCCTCGGACAGCATGATAAGGCTGATGGCGGCGATGCATGCGCTAGTGCTGTTCCTTACGGGTACAGCCATGACGCTGATATGGCGGTCGATCAGGCCATGGCCGATGGCGAAGCCTTTACTTCTGGCATCTTCGATCTGCGACACCAAGGCCTCAATGTCGGGCGTCTCGCTATCCGGAGCGAAGTGCGTGGCCGGAATATTCGCGCTCAAACGATCCGTCGGCACTCCGTCGAGCAGGACGCGGGCGGACACGGTGGTCGGCAAGGGAAAACGCCGACCCATCATTGGCTGCAAGTAGCTGTGCTCCGTACCCTTTACGGCGAGAACAACAAGCTGTTGCCAATTGTCGACCACGTTCAGCTCGGCGGCCTGCCCAGTCTCTTCCACGAGCTGCAGAAGGACTTCGTTTGCTGTCTGCTCGAAATGGGTGTGACACCGATATGCGAGCCCCAAAAGACCACTCTTGTGACCGAGGGTTATTGTTCCGTTCGGGGACTGCTCGAGCCATCCTCGTGCCAGCAATTGGTCTACGAGGGTATAGACGGTTGATCTCGGCACGCCCATGGCGCTTGCTAGCCTGTTTCGTGAGTATGGCGTTTCCGCCTCAAAGAGCTTCTCAAGAATATCAAGTAAGCGATCGGTTCCCCGAACTCGTTCGGATGTCATTACGGCAAATCCATTTTAGTTGACGCAGCGTTCCCAATAAGGTACAAACTCTCTTACAGGAGATTATGTCTCCTGTAAAGGACATTTGGGGGGGGAGAACTAACGATTGGTTTGAGGCACTGGCGGTCTCGTTTTCTATGCTTGCAACTATGGCGACGAGCGGTTTCGCCCAGGAGCAGAAGGGAAAGCTCGAGGAAATCCTGGCGCGCGGCGAGCTGGTGGTTGGCACAGGGAGCCTACATGAACGCCGAATTCTACGTCGTTGCCGGTATGATCTATCTCAGCATCAACTTCACACTCGAATGGATTGGCAAGACGGTCGAGCGGCGTCTCAGATTTTGGATACTTCCCATGAGCAGTACTATTCTTGAAATTCGGAAAGCTTCAGAAGAGTTTCGGCGCGATAAATGTCCTGAAAACCGTCGACCTGGACGTCAAAGCGGGCGAAGTCGTTTCCATCATCGGATCAAGCGGATCTGGCAAGACCACCCTGTTGCGCTGCGTGAACCTGCTGGAGTCCTTCCAGGGCGGCAGCATCCTCCTAGACGGCCAGCCCATCGGCACGAAAAGGATGGGCGCCGGAAGGCCGTCTCAGAGCGCCAGCGAGCGCATCAGCGGTCGATGACGGGCATGGCCTTCCAACAGTTCAACTTGTTCCCTCACCTCACGGCACGAGGAAACATTACACTGGGACTTCTCAAGACACTGGGAAAGTCAAAGGCCGAAGCCAATCAGACTACTGACTACTGCTGGAACGCGTCGGCATGTCGAACCACGCCGACAAGTATCCGTCGCACTTGTCCGGGGGCAACAGCAGCGCGTCGCCATTGCCCGGGCCGTAGCGATGCGCCCCACGCTGATGCTGTTCGACGAGGTCACCTCCGCGCTCGACCCCGAACTCGTCGGCGAGGTTCTCAACGTTATGAAGGATCTCGCATCCGACGGGATGACCATGCTGCTTGTCACCCACGAAATGCGCTTCGCGTACGAAGCCTCCAATCGTGTCGTGTTCATGGATAAGGGTGTAATAGCGGAGTCCGGGGATCCCCGTGAGATGTTCCGCGCTCCTAAGACCACGCGATTAGCCGAGTTCCTCCGAAATTCGTCATTCAGCTTTCCTGAATAGCACTCACAGGAACCAAAAAATGCGCGTCATAGTATTAGGCTCCGGCGTGATCGGGGTGACGACGGCGTTCGCCCTGGCGAAGGCAGGGAACGACGTAACGGTCATCGAACGCGAAACCGGACCCGCGCTCGGCACGAGCTACGGAAACGCATCGCAAATATCGCCGGCGCTCTCGTCACCATGGTCTTCACCGGGGATCGCTCAAAAGGCATTGGGCTGGATGGCGCAGCGCTTCCCCCCGCTTGTGCTCGGGAGCATGCCCGACGCGGCAATGCTGCGTTTTCTTGGCGGAATGCTGAATTGTGCGAACCCCCAAAAGTACGCCAAATCCAAGCATGCGATGGTCGCGCTCGGGGAATACAGCCGTGACCTCATGATCGAACTGAGAGCCCGACACCCTTTCGACTATGCAGGGCGGAGCGCTGGGACTACTATCCTCTTCCGGACGGAGAAGCAGCGCGAAGGATACCGCAGCGAACTGACGATCCTCGAAAAAATGAATGTGCCGGGCCGCCTGGTCAGCATTGACGAGCTGCGCGGTCTCGAACCCAATGTCGCTATCTCCAGCGCCGGGATCGTTGGCGCGGCTCACCTGCCGGGAGACGAGACTGGAGATTGCTTTCTGTTCACGAACAGGCTTGTGGAGTTGTCCGCCCGTATGGGTGTGCGGTTCTTCAACGGCATCGCTATCACGGGCTTCATAAAGAAGGACTCTAAGATCTCCGCCGTTCGGACGACGCAGGGTGAGATAGAGGCGGACCTTGTCGTCTCGTGCCTTGGAGCGTGGTCAAGCGGGGTCCTCGGTCAACTTGGTGTACGAATTCCCGTGTATCCTCTGAAAGGGTACTCGCTCACGATCAAAGCGGACAGCGATGCCGTCGGTCCTCGGTCCACCGTCGGTGACGAGACATACAAGATCGGCATCACTAACCTCATGGATCGGATCCGGGTGGGCGGGACAGCTGAACTCGCCGGGTACGACCTATCCCGCAAGGAGAAGCGGTACCGCGGACTGTCCTACGTCGTGCGGAACCTTTTTCCGAACATTTCCCAAGAGGCTGTCGCATCTGCAGAACGCTGGAGCGGACTTCGTCCGATGACACCGGATGGCCCTCCGCTTATCGGACGGATCGCCTGCGACAACCTCTTCATCAATGCTGGCCATGGCACACTGGGTTGGACCATGGCACGCGGAGCAGCGCAACTGACCGCCGATCTGATCGCCGGACGGTCGACAGCGATCGATGCTTCTCCTTTTTCCCCAACCCGTTATCAATGAAAGGTCCATTCATGATCCAACGGTTGCAGCCTGGCGCGAGAATGAGCCAGATCGTCACTTATCCTGCCAACAGCCGGTTCGTAGTCATCTCCGGACAGGTTCCGGACGACCGCACGCTCGACGTACCCGGCCAGACCGCAGATGTGCTTGCAAAGGTCGACAGGCTTCTTGCTGAAGCCGGAACCGACAAAAGCCGTGTCACTCACGCCTATATCTGGCTTCGCGATATCGCCGATTTCGATCTCATGAACAGCTCGTGGGACAAGTGGGTATCCCCCGGCAACGCACCCGCACGCGCTTGCGTCGAAGCGCGGATTGCGGCGCCGGATATCCGCGTCGAGATTCAGGTTTTTGCTCTGGCCGACGCATAAGTCCCGGAATGCGATAGGCGCCTCCACCACAAGCGGTCTCGAACTGGAGATCGACGCGCTCGTCGATCTCCAGCATCCAGGCGTCGGCTGGTCGATCGCAGTCAGAACATACAGTTGCTCGAATACCCTCGCAGAAGGAACCCTATTATGTGCAAGCCCAATCAACTGAAAGCAAGGCTTCTCGCAGGCGAGACGGCCTACGGCTGCTGGATCGGTAGCGGTTTACCGTCAACGCCGAAGTCCTCGGGCATGTGGGGTCCGATTTCGAACACGGAGTGGGCGATACCCGCGATATCGTCGAAATGCTCTGTGCCATCGAAACTACCTCGACGCCCGCGATCGTGCGCGTCCCGTGGAACGACCATTTCTTGAAGCGGGTATCCTCGCCAAGCTTTGCCAGCTTGCCCGCCGAGCGGCGATCTCCGATACGCTGGCGTTCGGCTCCAGACACGCCGCAACCAGCCGTTCCTTCTCTTCACGAGACCACCGTCGGCGGCGCTCAACGGACGTGATCATGCTGCTTCGTCATAGGACTGTTCCTAGTGCTACCACCAAGACTTGGAGCCTTCAGCCTACCTCAGCAAGGCGGCCGTCACCGATTGAGCGCTTCCCCACCTCGGGCAGCATCATGGGACTGACAGGCTCAGCCGCTCGATCGTCGGAGTTGGTCGAGCACCCAGGCCATGCGAAACGCTGCTTCCTCGGCCACGCCCGGCCCGTGCGAAGCGCCACTGTGGCCGCCTACCGTCCGCGTACGAAAGACAAGCTCGGGGTCCCGATCAGCGGCGCAGGACCTACGCTGTGCCACGTAGCGAGCGGGCTGATAATAGAGCACCTGGCCGTCGTCGAGCGGCGTCGACGTACGTCGGCGGAAGTGGCCGATCGGCACTGAGGTTGTAGTACGGGTCGTAGCCGCGCAGTTACCGATACTCGTCGGCGATGTGGGATCTCCGTACTCCGCCGTTTCAGCTAGAGCACGTCCTGTGATCGATGAATCGATTGTGATGTGACGGCTGCGTTTTGTGTGATTCACATCCGCCTCGATGGAGGTGACGATGGGAAGAGCATTGAGCGGGGATCTTCGGTCGCGGGTCTTGAAGGCTTCGGACGAGGGCATGTCGGCGCGGCAAGCGGCGGCGCGCCTTCTTCGCACATTTCTTGGTGGCACGCCGATTGCTGCGGATTCCGTGTAGCGGGCGCGGACGCAGACGGAGTGTTCCGCTCGATCCAATAACAGAAGGCAATATCAAAGGAGTACCTCAATGCGGGTAGCCATCGTGCGGAATAGCGAATTTGGAGGCGTCATCAACCGCTTCGGACAGCCTTATCCAGGGTCTCCACACCCTTGGCCCTCTAATGGATACTACGAAAGAGTGGTAGCGGCAGTGAAAGAGGGCGGTCACGAGACACTGTTGTGCGAAGGCGACAAAGGACTGCTCAATACGCTCGAGCGGTTCATGCCACCCGATCTGCAAGCCCGCCCCTCAGGAATCGTTTTCAATTTGGCAGAGGGTATTCAGGGCGAATACCGCTTCACCCACGTCCCGGCAATGCTCGAGATGGCGGGCGTTCCATACACCGGGTCGGGCCCACTCGGGCATGGGCTAACGGACGATAAGGTGATCAGCAAGAGGCTCATGCGTAGTTGCGGCGTGCCGACGGCGAAGTTTTGCATCATGCGCCTCGGCACCGAGAGCACCGGCGACCTGCGATTCCCGGTGGTAGTGAAGCCGCGTCGCGAAGATAACAGCTTCGGTTTGCAGCTTGTACACGAGCCCGCTCAGCTGAGGCAGGCAGTGGAAATGATTGTCACGCAATATGGACAGGATGCGCTCGTAGAGGAATACATCGATGGGCGCGAAATCCATGTTGCGCTGCTGGGAAACGGAGAACCCGAGGTGTTGCCTTTGGCGGAAATCGACTTCGGCGAATGTGAAACTGGTCTTTTGACGTGGGCGGGGAAGTACCTGCCGGCTGAAAAGCTGCCGACAATTTGCCCGGCGAAAATCGAGAGTAGCCTTGCGACCTTGCTAGGGGAAATTTCGGTTGCGACCTTTCGTGCTTGCCAGTGCCGGGACTACGCCCGGCTCGACGTCCGGATCGACCGCTCCGGCCGTCCCTTTGTCCTGGAGATCAACTCAATGCCGGGGCTCAGTATGCACTCCTCCTGGGTCCTTGCCGCGATCGCTGCTGGACACAGCTACTCGAGCCTTATCAATCGCATCCTTCGTATCGCTCACGCGCGATATTTCGGAAATGACGTCCGCTAGGCCGAACACGCATCGAGCCGCCGCCGCCCGCTTTTCAGCAGCGGCCGCCGATCGCATCTGTCGCCGGCGGATTGTCGAGTATCTTGCCGGTGTTGTCGGCGCTATTGCGTTAAGCAATGCGCCGAGGCACCTTTCCCGAGATCCTGTTTATGGTTAGGTCGCTTTTTTAAAGGCGCGCCGGCGCCGATCACTCCGGGTCTAAGGGTGACGTAGTGGAGTTCGCGCAGCGCGGGGATGACGACGGAGATATCTTTGTAGGCCTCGTGCTCGATGAAGTGCGCGGTCTCGGGCCCCGGCCTGGTCTTGCCGAGCACGGGCCTGCCCTTTTTGTCGACGCAGTAGATCAGGATCGGCAGCAGCAGGCCGTGATTGGGGTTGTTGAGGTCGAGTAGCCGTTTCCAGTGCGTATTCCGACGAAGCCGGCCATCGATTCCGATTTGAAGCCGGCCATTTTTCGGACTGATCCTGGGTCTCGTTGATGTTTGGAGGCCAGCCAGCTCAGAGCCGATCCGGCCGAGCTTCTTGATATCGAGATGGATGAGCTCGCCGGGATGTCGCGCGCATAGCGGCGCACCGGCTCGACCGGTGCCAGGTCTTTCAGCCGCGACAGGCCGGCGCGTGCCAGCACCCGGCTCACCGTCGCCTCCGACACGCCGGTTTGCATAGCGATGTGCTTGCCGGTCAGGCGCTGTCGGCGCAGCGCCACGATCGCATCCGCCACCGCGGCTTCCGTTCGCCTCGGGCTTGTCTTGGGCCGCTGACCTGCCAAATGGTGGCTCAAACTGCGCTCGTTGACGTCAACTTCGAGAAGATCTGCCACATCGGCTAAGAAGGCATGGGTAGCTTTTGCCAGCCTGGCGATCGTCTCCTGCGCTTCAGGAAAATCCGTTGGCCACTTGGGGTCTACCCCTATTTTTGGTTCTGTTGCCATATCCATTGACTTCACTATTGGAGTGCTTGCTTTGTATGCATGCGACCCCTTGTGACATGGATGTGACATGGCACAAACCTTACAAACACGAGGTGCCCTAAACCTCTGAAAAAATTGGTGGGCGGTTCAGGATCCGTCTCGCCGCGGCTGTGCTTGGCCAAGTGTAGACGGATGAAAGACGAAGCTTCGATCCTTCTCCCGCAGTTGCTCGGTTCCCAGATTGCTCAAACGCATCGTCCCTCTCCTCGCTATCCCTCGGCTGGGAACACTCGGCCAGCCGCGTGAAACCAGCATAGTGGCAAACATGTCTCGGGTTTCGCGGGAATGCACACTTTTAGCCGACGAAAGCACGGAATCGGCACCAATTGCCGTGGAAACCAAGGCTTCGGGAGTTTACCGTTGTCTCAGTGCGGACAAGGGGATCGGTGAATTGGATTTCACTGGTTTCGTCACGACAAGGCTGTAGTATTGCTCGATACCCAGCCCTGCCTGCAGCAATTCCTCCATGAAATCCTGATACGCAGCCATGGAAGGAGATGAAACGCGCATCAAATAGTCGATCCGCCCCCCGATAGCCCAGC
>NZ_JAMYLG010000059.1:0-25654 GCF_040317865.1 Mesorhizobium sp. M1365 | reverse complement strand
AACCCGATACAAGGCGAAATCCTGGAAGACGGAACGTCGCGTCTGCGCCCGCATCGAGGCAACCTCGATGGGCCTCGACATCCGCTTCGTCGTCACCAATCTCGACAAAGGCTCCGCCGCGCATGTCTACGACGTGATCTACTGCGCCCGCGGCCAGGCCGAAAACCTGATCAAGATGCACAAGAGCCAGCTTGCCTCGGACCGCACCAGCTGCCGCTCACCGATTGCCAACCAGGTGCGCCTCGTCCTGCACACCGCCGCCTACTGGCTGATGCTCACCCTGCGCGAGGCGGTGCCCGGAACCCATCATCTCAGCAACGCCGAGTTCGCCACGCTGCGGCTCAGGCTCCTCAAGCTCGGCGCCCGCGTCATCGAAACCGTCTCGCGCATCCGCCTGGCCTTCGCCGCCACCTGTCCCGAGGCCAGCCTGTTCCGAGCGATCACCCTCAACCTGCAGCCCGCAGGACCATGAGCGCCGGGGCATCAAAGCCCCCGCTTAACCCAACACCTTCCACCCTCCAGCGCGTTCCACAAGTCCAGCCTCAGCCGCGGTGAAAAAGACGCCTCACGCCTTCACGTCCGCGCGCTCCGTGGCAAAGGAACCAAGCCGCTCGCGAATAAGACGGGCTAGATGGGGTAACGGGCCGCCAAGCGGGCCGCTCACTTCGCTACGGCGCTTGAGTGGCGCGCTCCGCTCGCGGCTTACTTGGCGATGAGGTGGTCGTCCCTCACACTGATGGTGTTAACGGAGTCGGGACAGGCCCGCTCCAAGCATCAAGGAGAGACGACCATGGAGCATTATGCAGGGATCGACGTGTCATTGGAATACTCGAGCGTGTGCGTTGTCGATGCAAGCGGCAAGATCGTTCGCGAAACCAGGGTGGCGAGCGAGCCGGAGGCATTGATTGCCTGGTTTGCCTCGCTCGGCCTTCCTCTGGCGCGGATCGGGCTGGAAGCCGGGCCGCTGTCGCAATGGCTCTTTGCGGCGATGCGGCAGGCGGGACTGGCGGTCGAGCTGCTGGAGACGCGACATGTGCGCGACGCCTTCAAGGCCATGCCGGTGAAGTCGGACCGCAATGACGCTCGCGGGATCGCGCAGCTGATGCGGCTTGGCTGGTTCCGGCCGGTGCATTGCAAGTCGCTGGCCGCGCAAGAGGTGCGGGCGGTCCTGACGGCGCGCAAGCTCATTCAATCGAAGCTGAGGGATGTAGAGAACGGTGTGCGTGGCATTTTGCGCGGCTTCGGGCTCAAGGTCGGCAAGACAACACCGCGCGACTTTGCTTGCCGCATCCGTGAACCGGGATGCGAAAAGCCGCGCGGCCATAACACATCCTTCAAATAACTTTACAGAATCTTTGCGAGCGCGGATCACTGACAATGGTACCTTCACCGCAACGTCTGAGGTCGAACACGAATAAGACCGATGCCCGTTTATGCTCGAACCGCGCACATCACGCAACGTCGGAGTCAATGGACAATGGCAACAAGAGCGCTCATCCTGCTCGAAGGTCACAGGAGTGTTGGTCTGCTATACATGAAAGCAGCTCAGCGTCTTGGTGTTCATCCAATTACTCTGGCGGCTGATCCAACTCAGTACGACTATCTTGCGGCGGAAGGGCTTGAGGCCGCCCATGTCGATACAGACGATCTTGATGCGCTGATCCGCGAATGTTCCCGGCTACGTTCGACCTATGACATTGCTGGCATTACTGGCTTTTCGGGCCTCGACGAGTCGATCTATGCGACAGTTGGCAAGCTCTGCCGGCATTTCG
Source organism: Mesorhizobium sp. M1365 (assembly GCF_040317865.1). Taxonomy (NCBI): domain Bacteria; kingdom Pseudomonadati; phylum Pseudomonadota; class Alphaproteobacteria; order Hyphomicrobiales; family Phyllobacteriaceae; genus Mesorhizobium; species Mesorhizobium sp. M1365. Next base: position 23,882 of record NZ_JAMYLG010000059.1, on the reverse strand, counting down.
ATCTGCCAGGACCAGACCCGGCATCCATCGAACGATGCTGCGACAAATTCATTCAACGTCAACTCCTCGCGGCGGCCGGCATTCCAATACCTGCTTATCGCTTGGCAGCGGATGCGACGGAGGTGGAAAGCTCTGCCGCGGAGATCGGCCTACCGGTGATTGTTAAGCCAGCCGTGGGTAGCGGCAGCTGCGGTGTCCGATTGTGCAGCAACGTTGGCGAGTTGGCCGAACATACGGCCTATCTGCTGGCTGAGGAGCCGGCATGGGGGTCTTCGCCGAGGATACTGATCGAAGAATTCGCACAAGGCCCCCAGTATAGCGCTGACACAATGGGAAATGAGGTTATTGCAGTAGGTGCGGCCGACTTCGACTGCCCACCCCATTTCGTCGTTCGTGGCAGCATCTTTCCGGCCCCGCTGACCGATTACGAGCATAAACGCATTGCCGATGTTTCACTGAGCTGTTTGCGCGCTCTCGACCTTGGCTGGGGACCAGCGAACATTGAATTCCGCTGGACGAAGCGTGGCCCAGTCGTCATTGAAGTCAATCCGCGTCTTCCGGGTTGGACCACTCCTCGGCTGATTCAGCTGGCTTACGGTATCGATCCCATTGCCGAGCACCTCAAGCTCGTGATCGGCGAGGAATGGGATTTGCGCAGAAGGCATTCGCAGACCGCGGCCGTGCGGTTCCTCGTTCCTGCAGGCGACGGCGTCCTCGACTGGATTGAGGGCGACAGTCTGGCGGTTGCCTTACCAGGTGTAACCGAGGTCAAGTTGTATGTTGAACCCAAGATGCCGATCGTCAGGAAAGGCGATTTCCGAGACACCATGGGACATGTCATCGCTGCCTCACCCAGCCATGCTGAGACCGAGGCGATACTGCAACGTGCCGTCGACTTAATCGGTTGGTCGATCACCCCCTTTCCAACCCTTGGCGAACAAAAGCAATCTGCGGCAGGTGGCGCCAGTTAACGGGTGATCGCGCCGAACATTGGTGGAATCGAAAGCACGAAAGAGACTCAGATCAATGAGGAGACTTTGGCCGGCCGGGAGGAACCCGGTCAGGCTATTTTGGCTCAGGCATGATGCTGTTGCGGCGAGCCGATGGCCAGCACAGATGGCAGCTCGACGTCAGAGTTCGCGCTTCTTCATATGAGGGCCAGGCGGCGGTCAGCGAACTGTTGACGGCCGAAGTCGCTAAGAACCAAGCGCGCTCGATTAAATTCCAGCTCATCATGGCCAAGCTGCCACTGGCCAAGGAGGATGAAGACTTGGAGTTTGCTGTGAAACGGTCAACGATGCGCTGTCCGGGAGTTAGCCAGCGGCCCCTTCGCCGCCGACTAGCGCGCTGCCTTCCTCATCGACGACGCTGGACCGGCAAATCTGGTGGCTACCCCATCCGTCTCGACTATCCTCGCTCTCGACGAACTCGGCTATCTGCTTTTCGCGCAGGTCTTCGGGCAGCGGCTGTTCCAGCTGATCAGTCGACTGCGAGCGCACCTCTATCATCACCACCAACCTCGCCTTCGGCCAATCGCCAAATGTCTTCGCCGGCCGGCGCCAAGATGACAACCCGCCCGCTCAATCGGCTGACTGATCACTGCTAGATCAACGAGATTAGCAACGAATCTGGTGCTTCAACAGCCGCGCTCAGATCTCACATTTGGAGCTCTACCTCCAAATATAAAGCGAACCTCTTTTACTGATCAGGATCATGTCTGGGTCAGCTCATTTGAGGCTGCAACTTTCCTTTGCGGTTCAAACTCACCTACGGTCGCTGCATTTGTCATCTGCACCGTAATCCCGCTTGCGATAGCCGCCTTCGTAACCGCCGCTGAGCGCTGACGAAGGCTGATGGCGCAGCCGCCAACGCGCCACCCGATGTGCGAACAGTCGGAGCTTGCTTTTTTGAAGCAGAGAAGCCGCACACAGGCTAACCGGCATAATCATAACGCGCACAGCGGCCAATGTGACAAGATAAATCGACTATTTTACACTGCAATTGAAACGGTGGTAAATTTATTTAACAGTATACACATTAACTTATTCTATAATAACTTTATCTATTGCATAGCTGTGATAGAGATTTGGCGATGCCGGCCTGCCATCGCGGCACGGACAGCCTAGCACCCGGCTGCTTTGGGCATCGGGTGTCATTGACCCATCCAGCAGAAATGGCTGCGGAGAAGAGACTATGGAACGTCCGCGGATGACTGCAGTCTCTCAACTTCGAGAGCGGTCAACCAGAGACCTACCAGCGATGCATTTCCCTGAGGCTATCGGGGGGGCGTTTGCGGTCGAGTTCGGCCGATTTCTAGACCAGACCGACGGCGTTGATCAATCCGAGCGGTTGTTCGACCTGTTGTCTGCTTTTGCTCTGAATTTTGATTGCCGGTGGGTCTCCTATGGCTCAATTTCATCCAACCAAAAAAGCTTGAAGACGGTCCGGCGCGATCCGGCCGTCTTGCTGAAATTTCCTGAGGAATGGCAGGAGCGCTATTTCGAAATGGGTTATGACAGGATAGACCCCATCATCAAGACGTGTCGAACGCGAGCAGACGCCTTTCGATGGAGCGAGGTGTACAACGACGTAAGCACGACGGAAGACGAACGGCGCGTTTTCGACGAGGCTGCGACGTTCGGCTTAAGGTCAGGCATTAGCGTTCCATTGCACGGCCCCGACCGCAGCCTTGCGATCATGAGCTTCGCTCAAGCCCGGAACGGCGAACTCCAAAATAGAACAATCCAGTACTTGCAATTTGCGGCGCTACATTTTCATCTGAAAGTCAGTCAGTTCGCTAATTCGAGCTGCATCGAGGGCGGCCCTGCCCTTTCTCCAAGAGAAATAGAGTGCCTCTCATGGATAGCCAGCGGTAAATCTTCATGGGAAATAGGGCAGATTTTAGAAATATCTCTTGATACTGTGAATTTCCACGTGAAGAATGTATTACAAAAAATGGATACTTCGAACAGGACGGAAGCAGCTGTAAACGCCATAAGATTAGGAATTATATAGTTTAAGAAGCGGCTTTGGCGTAAATTGTTTTAACGTCACAACCGCCTATTACGGCAGAGAGATCGCATTCTTACAATCAGTGTCTTGAAATCTGTTCGGCAACTGCGTCCTCTACAGTCGATTGGGGGTCGTGTCGGAGGCCGGCAGCATCTGAAACGCCAAGGGAATCATGATAGTGCCGGCCTTTCGAAGCGCGAGGGTCTGTAACTGAAACGCCTCACCGCTATGACGGATGTGATACCTTCACTGTTGCGCAAATCAGTGGGTCCCTGTCGACCGCCTTGTCAGGTCCACCAGAGAACAAGATCCGGCCGCGCAAACCCGAAAAAGCAGTTCAGCACCAGGCGACGCTTTCCGTTGCCCGATTGACCGGTGACCCCGTGAACGAAACCGCCATCGATCAGGCCGATATCCCCCGCCCTGAGCTGGAAGTCGCGACAAGGAACGCCCTCGAGATAGGCTGCCGAATAGGGATAGCCCGTAGTCTCCACACCTTGCGACTTTCGGTCCGTGACTGTCGGCTTGTGGCTCCAGAGCCGCAGATTGCCACCTTCCTCGGGCATGCTGGGATAGAAGTTGAGTGCTGCGACGGTGTTGTGCGCCACCTCAGAAAGCTCGTAATCGTTCCCAGCACATAACACTTGAGCGACGTCGTCGTGGGGGTCCAAGGAGAACCTGCCGCTGCCAGACCAACTGAGAGCGCGACAAACATTAGCCTGACCGTGCTCCGAACGGGCCAGCCGCAATTCAATGCCCTGTTTGCGAAGGTCGCGCTTCAACGCGTCGAACAATGCTCGGACCGGATCAACCAGATTCTCAAAAAGCGCGTCGACGTACGGTCGTGCAGTTTCCGCCTCTGCGAAATAGGTGGCTGCATCCTTCCTGTAGTGGGATGCGCCGACATATTGTCCGGGAACGCCATCCTTACGCTCCTTGAGACCGGGACTGCCACTGAAGTTCGCGGTGATCTCCTCGGCTATTTCGGTGCTGAAAGCTTGCCTGATGTGCAGAGCGGTGATCTCACCTTTCAGGACTGAGATGATGTCCGCAGTGCTGATCGAGCCGGTTCGTTCTCTGATCGCAACAGGCGAGGTGGCTGGGGCTTGGGATACTTGATTAGTCTCCATTGGCTTGCTCCTTTAGTGCGTGATCAAGGATGGCGATGCCATGATCGAGTTCGTCATCGGTGATGGTTATCGGCGGAAGGACTTTGATGACGTCGCGATTTGGTCCTGAAGATTCGATCAGCAGGCCATTTTCGAACGCGACATCGTGCACACGGCCGACAACGGCCTGCGAACGGCACTTGAGGCCGGCCATCAGACCGCGGCCGCGCTTTTGTTCGATGCACTTGGGAAATTTCGCAACAAGGCTGTCCAGGTGTCTTTGCAGTTTGGCGGCTGTCTGCTCGACGCCAGCAGTAAACTGCCTATCGCACCACATCTTGCACATGGCCCGCGCAGTCACAAAGGCGAGATTGTTGCCTCTGAAAGTCCCGCTATGTTCTCCGGGTTTCCATATGTCTATTTCGGGGCGAATGAGAACAATCGAGAACGGACTACCTGAACCGCTTAGGGACTTCGACAGGCACACGATGTCGGGTTCGATCTTCGCGAACTCGAACGAGAAGAAATCGCCCGTTCGTCCCGAACCTGCCTGAATGTCGTCGACGATCAAAACCACGCCGTGCTTACGGCAAATCCGCTGAATTTCTGTAAGCCAAGCTGCGGATGCGGCGTTCATGCCGCCTTCTGCCTGGATGGTCTCCAGGATGATTGCGGCGGGCTTTTCTATGCCGCTCCCTGGGTCGCCCAATACGAAGTCTATGTAGCCCGCGGAATCGAAATCTTGGTTCGGATATCCGTCATAAGGGACACGGATCACATCGTGGCGAGCGACGCCGCCCAGATCCCTAGTTGACGCCGAACCCGATACCGCCAGAGAGCCAAGCGACATGCCATGGAACGCGTTCGAGAAGGCCATTACGCTCGGGCGGCCGGTATATTTTCGCGCCAAAGCCAGCGCCGCCTCGTTTGCGTTTGTGCCGGTCGGCCCAGGAAATTGTATTTTGTAGGAAAGGCCTCTAGGCTTCAGGATCGAATCCACAAACACTTCAATGAATTCACGCTTTGCCACGGTATACATATCGAGCGATAGGAGAATGTTGTCGCCAACCAGGTATTCGATTGCTGGTGCAATAATATTCGGGTTGTTGTGTCCGTAATTGAGGGCGCCGGACCCTACGAGGAAATCGATATATGTGTTGCCGGCCTCGTCCCAGATTGTCGCCCCAAGGGCCTTCGTGAAGACTGTGGGAAACGACCGCCCATAGCGACGAACGTTAGACTCATGAGCCGTGAAAACGTCGGTGTTCATTTTCGGATCCCTCTGCATGTAGCGTCGCGTTCAACGAGAGAGTGGTTTATGCGTTTTGCGGTCGCGGTTGTTCCTCAGTTTCACCTAGAAGGTCAGCACAGTCCGGACGGGCCTTTGGAGTCGGTGACTTCCGAGAAATTTGTTTGTTACATGCTCCTCAAAAGTTCCGCGATAAAATGGAGACCGGACTTGCGCGGCAGCTCAACTGCTGCACAGACGCACCTGGAATCCTCCACCGTCGTCATGTTGGTCTGCATGCCGATATCTCTCGGCCGTTGGAACGAATTAAGTTGTAGAGTTTTCGGGCAGGCGTCGATACTACGGCATCTGGTAGTTGACGCACCTGCTTGTACCCGGCGAAACGCCCTGCCAATCCTATCAAGCTCAGCGCTAGCACCGGCTGATGTGTGACAGGCGCTTCTGCCATGCAGCAGCATGCTAAGGTGTTGCAGGCCGCTTCGGCAGCAACACAAACCATCGCCCCGGCTCGTGGTGTAGCTCGGCGGTAGCGAAGCCGCTCGCGAGCGCGCCCTCAACAGCGCTGTAGAGAGCGAGGGGCGTAGCGGCGATGATCGGCGTTCTTCGATGTCGGGGCCGCTTTCGGACCGCTTCTGAAGCGTCTCGACCAACTCTGCCTGAATGAGGATCAGGGTCTCGAAGAGCCGACTGCGGAGGATATTACAATCTGTATGTGGGACCAGACTAAGCCGGTTCTATCCGTCTTAGGCCAATAAAAGATTGCCAGACAGCTTTGTGCTGGGAGATGCGACCACAGGTCTGTCGAAGCCGCGTAAAAATAGGGGACTGGACTCCGTCGACCGGGTCCACGCGAGGCAGATGGAAGCGGCCCGCCTTATGCAGTCTCAAGAGGATCGACATTCGCTCCGGCCCCGCTTTCAGGCGGTTCGCCGGCCCGCAATCAGCATGGGGACGCCTTTGCATGGGCATATTCGCACATCCTGCAAAGCAGAAAACCATCCGTCCCATTCATGCGATCGAGGATTTCGCTAAAAACTGGCCCTTCAAAAAGATCTTCATATTCGTCGCGCAGAAGATTGCCCAATACGTGGCGCCGTTCAAAATCCATGCAGCAGAGCGTAACGTCACCGTTTGAGAGAAGAACATTCCGATACTGCCGTCCGTCAACGCATGTCAGCGCTCCGATGACTGGCTGCCGTGGTTCGACGATCTTCGGATCGACGCTTCCACCCCTGCTGCTCAAAGGCCGCGCGCGAACTAGCGCTTCGGCGGGGATTATCTCGACGATATCGGGATGGACTTCGCCCAGGACTATAAATCGAATCGAGGCAATGTCTGAGTCGACCACTTGACGAATTAAAGCGAGATACTTGTCTACGACAAGACGGCTATTCATGTATGCGCCATCATCGAGAACATGGACCACGAATACCCTTGAGCGCAGCGCTTGCAAGCGGTGTAGATCCCGCCCCTTCATTCCTACAAGCGTCGTGAAAATTCGGATGCCATGGCCCCTGGCGTAAGCGTGCTCGGCCATTTCGGTGCAATCCGGATTGAGCCAAGGCTCGGAGTACCCGGCAAAACTAATGTCGACGCAAGTGGGTACGCGCGCCAGACATCGCTTGAAATCTTCAAGACGAAGATGCTTTACATGAGAGACCGCTCTTTGCCGATGGGCGAACTTGTCCTGCGGACAATAAGAACATCCGACGATGCAGCCGGTGGTCGTCGTTATTTCCAAAACCCTGCCGCCCGGGATGGCAGAGCCCAGTTCCTGTAAGATCATCGGACATGCCTCCACTTTTCTGGCGCTCTTGGCCAATCCTGAACTTTAAAATAAAAAGTCATCTTATTTAATTCTGAAGGAACGTTGTTTATCTTGCCAGAATATTGAATTATGTCTCTTATGATATCGGCCTCAACTAGGATTCTAATATTTTCAATTATAATAACTCTCGGCGGATTTTCGATTTCCTCAGCAAGTATCCATCGATCAAAATTTTCCAAATGAACTCAGTCAGCTTCGCGTTGGGCGGTAATCAACCGCCGGCTCCCTCAGTTTGCTGGGCGGCCCTCGCACCTACTTTGGGCGCTTCGCCGGCACGCCAGGACGGCGAAATCGCAATCTGTCGAGCGTCAGCCGTTGCGGAAGGTGTAGCTGTACCCGTTGATGGCTGGCCCGCCGCCGAGATGCGCGTAGAGCACCCTCGATCCCTCTGGAAAGAAGCCTTTCTGGACGAGATCGATCATCCCTTGCATGGATTTGCCCTCGTAGACGGGATCGGTAATTATACCCTCGAGCCGCGCACACAGGCGGATGGCCTGCTTCGTTGCCTCGGACGGAAGGCCGTAACCGGGAGACGCGTATCCCTCGAGCAGCACCACGTCATCGTCCACGATTTCCATGCCAAGCTTGACGAGCTTCGCAGTATTCCGGGCAATACTTAGCACCTGCGCCTTGGTTTGGGCGGGGGTGGCGGAGGCGTCGATACCGAGTACGTTGCGCTGTCGACCGTCCTTGGCGAACCCGACGAGCATGCCGGCATGCGTGGAGCCCGTGACCGTGCAAACGATGATGTAGTCGAAGCCAAACCCAAGCCGTTTTTCCTGGGTGCGCACCTCCTCCGCGAACCCGACGTACCCAAGCCCGCCATATTTGTGAACTGAGGCCCCGGCCGGTATCGCGTAGGGCTTACCGCCCCTTGACTTGACTTCATCGAGCGCCTGTTCCCAACTGCGGCGGATGCCGATATCGAAGCCCTTGTCGACAAGGCGCACTTCTGCTCCCATGATCCGGCTCAAGAGAATGTTGCCGACCCGGTCGTAGACGGCGTCCTCATGTGGTACCCAGCTCTCCTGAAGCAGGAGACATTTCATGCCGATCTTGGCGGCGACCGCGGCGACCATCCGCGTGTGGTTGGACTGCACGCCGCCGATGGAGACAAGCGTATCGGCATTTGACGCGATCGCATCGGGGATAATGTATTCGAGCTTGCGCAGCTTGTTTCCGCCAAACGCGAGACCGGAGTTGCAGTCCTCGCGTTTAGCGTAGATTTCCACCTTGTCCCCCAGATGCTTGGAGAGGCGGTCGAGCTTTTCGATGGGCGTGGGTCCAAATGTGAGCGGATAGCGTTCGAACTTTTCCAGCATTTTCTCTCCGGCAACACGCGATGGAGCTGAATTGGCCATTCACGATTCATTCTAGAGGCGTCTTTGATTTGACCGTCATCTGCATTATCCGGCGCCAGAAGTCCCATTACTATTTACAGCGCCTCGTTCGTCATTGAGAGTTGCAACCGCACGCCGGCGTGCGAGAGACTACCCCAATGCGTATGGCGTTCAAGAACTGCATCTCCTGGATTAACTAGAATGACCGGATTGCGGTCACCATCGACTTCTCAAGCACAGTATTCCTTCTAGACTAATATCTGCTCAATGTTTATGGTTGGTCAAAAATTTGCGCCAGCTTGAGCTCTGACCTTGTCATGGCACCTCAAGGCAGCAGCAGCGATATGGCCAACATTTGGTCGCGCTGGAGTAAATCTGCGGATTCATTCGTCACCTCATCAAGGTCTGGTGGCTCGGATCCAACTTCCTTGCAACTGTCGAAATGCGCAGCCCTTTGGCCAGCTCGGTTAACGCAGCCAGACCGCCAGATCAGAAAGAGCACGCTTGCGAAATAGACCAACTGAAGGAGCAACGAACAAGCCAGCGTCGTGACGACTACTGTGCGGATGGAATGAGAAGCGAAGTAGACAATCAGAACGTTGCTGCACAGCACCAGCCCCAGAACGCGACAAAAGATTTTTAAGGGCAACGCCGTTCTCCTGGTTTTGTCTCCTCAGATCATGCTGCGACCTGGTCGGCCGCAACATGGATCTGGCAGTTCTTCGGGCAGACGCGGCCGCAGGCTCCGCAGCCAATGCAGCGGCCGGCATGGTCGACGACCATGATCATGCGATTGAGCTCGCCGTCGAAATCGTCGTCTTCACCGTCGCAGGCGCCGAGGATTTCACCCGCGTCATCGACGCCGTAAAGATGCATGACCTCGCGCGAGCAGACCTTGAAACAGCGGCCGCAGCCGATGCACGTCGTGCCGTCTATAGCGGTGAGATATTCCGGCACCCATCCGGAGCCGTCGCGAGTGGTGAATGTGCTCGTCATCGTGACTTCTTCATTGCAGCGAGCTCTCTCCTGGCACTATCCAACTCGGCAAAAACGGCCGACGCTTCCTCGGCGACTTCCACTATCTCCGTCCATTTTCCCGGGAGCTTCTCTACGAGGTCGCTCAATTTCATCTTGGCAATTGCCGCGCGCAGCTGAAGCTTTCGGACTTTCTTCCTCATCTCATCTAGCTTTGACATAAATCCTTCCTCGAAATCGGTTTCTTCACGCCCATGCCACGTCGGGATAGGCTTCAATGGCTGCAGTCGCATCGTCGACCAGTTTCGTACCGGCCTCCGCGAGCTTCCTGAACGTCTCGAAGCTGAACCGGTGGATGCCTCGACAGAGCGACCAACCGCCCGGCCGTAAAAAGCAATCGTCCGAAGCCCCCATGGGTTTCATCTCAATCATTGACGGTGTCACCAGGCCGGAGCGCTCCTCGATCGCAAGCCCCACGGCGGTGTAAAACATGTCGAGCCTCCACAGCACGTCCGGATCGGGATCTCCGATGACAGGGATCGCACGGCGCTGTTTTCTGGTGACGGTGAAGTCGGCCAGCAGCGTGGGGTCCGATTTGCCTTTCCCACGAGCCGTAGGAGTCTTGAGCACGGATCAGCCGCACGAGGCATCTGACAGAAGGCATGGCAAGGGCCGCCTCGGCCTCGTTGATAGCCCGGCTGACCGCGGCATCAGACATTTCGCCTTCTCCTCATTTCAGTCCTCTTCCTCGAAGCACGATGTCTGTTTTCGGGGACGCCTACTTCGGGCAGACTTGCGCAGCCGGCGCCCGGCTCGGGGCGGCCGATTCCACGCAATGGATGTCCCAGTGGCCGACCTTGAACGCGTCCTCGAGTGCGAGGTCTTCCACCCCGGCCGGAATTCGCGTCGAGCATCGCTTCCGCCGTAATGCGGCCGGAGGTGATCGCAAGATTGGAGCCTCGAACCCGCTGCAAGCGATCCACACTGTGCTGCATGGAACCGACTTGCTGCGGCCGCGCCAGGGAAATGGACGAATTGGACAGTATACATTCCAACCGTCACCCCCTTTTACGGGCGGCGCTTTGACACCTTCGGCAAAAGATTCTTTTGCGGTGCCGCGCAGAGAGCGCCGTGACAAACCTTCTCATCCTTGTAGTTGGCCAGAGCCTGCAGCAACTCCGGTAGAAGGTGCTGTTTCAGTTTGTCCGGGATAGGCTCCGGACCGTCCAGACGTCAGTGCCAGCTCGATCAACTCGATCGCCCGATCTTTGTTGCCGCTCTCATGATAGTAACGAGCGACCGCCGGATAAGACCAGAACTTTGGGCCTTCGCCTTGCGGGGGATTGAGTGCCAGGATGTGTTCGGACAGCTCCTTGCCCATCGCGAACCGCTCAGCAGATGGAAAGCGCGAATGATCATAGTTCGGCTGGAAGAGTTGCTCTAGCGCCGCGATCATCCAGTCCTCGGAGTTTCTGTCGATCGCGTCGCGAACCAATTGGTGCATGAGGGGCAAGCCGGTCCACATGTCGTGCATTTTGTGAAGCAACAGATGCGCATGAGCCAGGCGGAAATTGAGGTTGTCCGGCAACAAGGCAATGCCCTCTTCGATTGCCGAGCGCGCCGTCTTCCAATCCTCTGTCTTCACCGCCGCCCGAAATCTAGCATTGATCGGCTTCGTCAACGCTTGTTCGCGCGCTATGGGTTCGCTTTCGGCGATACGCTCCTTATCGGCGGCTTTCGCTTCATCGCTGGAGCGCCAGCTGCCGTTGAGCACCTTCGGCAAAACCTCATCGAGTTTCGCCGGGCCACCGATAAAGGCGATGTGGCCGTCTCGGTCGACCACGAAACTGGTCGGAATCCAGAAAGAAAAGCTGGGCTCCATCCAAAGCTTTTTCATTTCGCCTGTGGAGTCGAACGCCATTCGAAAGTTCAGATTCGAGAACTTTTCGGTCAACCAAGCGTCCAGATTGCTTCGGGCCTCATCGGCGGTTGGAGCGTCTTCAGAAGCCGCGACTCCGATGATCTCAACGCCGCTGTCCCTGTATTTCTCCTGCAGCTGCATCAGATGGGGCATCCCGTCCACACATGGTCCGCACCAAGTTGCCCAAAATTCGACGATGTACACTTTTCCGGGCTGAAAGCTCGTGAGGGGCTCGCCACGCAGCCAGTTCTCGACTTTAATCGAAGGAGCCGGGGACTCCATTTGCAATACCATGTTGTTCTCCAAAGCTATGGCCAAAGGTTGCGCGACTTTAGGCGCGAGCTTGTTTGCCTCTTAGAGAGGGGCACACGGGTTCAAGGAGAGGAGAGCATCGCTCGTCTCGCGCGTTTGCGTGCAGCCAGCCTTCCTCAGTGTTGCCGCATCTCAATTCGCAAAGGCCGTGCCAGCGCGCTCAGCGCGCAGTTAACCCCATGATTTTGCGTTCAAAAGCCTCGATCTGCCAAGATGGCCGGTTGTATTGAACCCGACATGTTTTCCTGCCGCTGTCCGGTTTTGGACATGCCTCTAGCGCTTCGGCTGCCCGAAAGCCTGGCCACGGACGACTCCACATGTATTCGGGCCGAGGGACCGAGCAGATGGACATCATGACTGCGCTGGCTGCCGGCAGGCCCGTCATCATCGTCCGCTTCACGCCACCGGCTTGAGAGTCTTGCAGTTCCGGTCCCTCAGGCGGCAGCGGATCTCGCCATTTGCGATTGCAAAGGGCTGTTCCATCCGAGCGCGGCCTGTGCCCCCTCGCCCGCCCTGCGATTGAACTGGCTGGCGACCTGGGAATTTTCACAACGAAGCCGGTCCAGCTTCGGCTCGCCAATACCCCCATCCTCAGATTGACGATGATGATCGTGGCGAAAAGGCCAGGATGAGTGCCGGCATGTGCCGGTCGGTGCACTCTGCGGGATTCCTGCTTTGTTCCGATATTTTCTATGTTCCCTGTGCTCAGGCGCTGCAGGGATCGCCTGGTGCGAATGTGAGCGTTGTCGGAATTTTGACCAGCCTCAAGGCCGCTCGCTCGCCACGCGATTGGCCGGGCAGACAGAAAACACTGAAGACGCGGCCGTTCTCGCTGCTAACCCGGCTACCATCCCAGGCGATGACAACGTGATTGATGCCATCAATTCCCGCCGACTCCGGCAAGAGCCCGACCGTCCCGACTCGCAGTTGAGGGCCTCGGCCACGGCACGGTCATCGCGTTGTTCAGCTCCCGGCCAAAGTTGAGGAGATCGGGATAGCGCCCATGCGATGCCGCTACGGGTCCGAACTCGGCCTGCCGCGCTGAAACGACTCTCTTTCTTGACCTGACGCCGACCTGCGAAGCCCTGGTGTTGACTGTATTGAGGAGTGCCAATACCTCTGTCCAGCCGTTGGTCTCCGCCCACGGATTAACTCAAGCGAGCAGCCCCGCGAACGCGCGCTATCAAACAGACGTCCGGGATGTTCTCGGCGACGGCGCGTGCAGATTGGCTCCGAGGAGCTTCGCGAAACTGGGCGCGTTTGCCGCGGCCTTTCTCCGACTTGGCATCAGCATAGGTGACCCAGGGGAGTAGAGCTTCGAACAGCATCGGTGCTGCTTCAAAACCCGTTAGCGAGCCAAAAACAGCGGCAATGGCGGCTTCCCCACTATCCATCTCGTTACGCCACCGAAGAGCCGCTCGCGCAGCCGTCGGCTGCCATAAGCGCCCATCACTATCATGTCGGCAGACGTGTCGATTGCGTGCTGCGCGAGCACCGTGGCCACTGGTTTGCCGGCGCTCGGCAGCCGGTCAACCGACACCCGAGCACCGTGCCGAGTGAGATAGGCAGCGATGTCGGCTCCTGGCTCGGCGCCGTTTCCGGTGCAGGTCGCCTCCGGATCGACTAGTGCGACACGAACTTCCTCAGCACCGGCTAGCAGATCCAGCGCTTCCCGAACCGAACGGGACGCCTCCACTCGCGAATCCCAGCCGACCAGCACGCGCCGTGGCGATAGAGTCGCCTCAGCGCCCTCCGGCACGACAAGCACCGGCTTTCCGGTATCGAACAGGCTGCCGTTGATAACAAGGGGTCCGAGATTAATGTCGTTGAGAAGTGCGGGGCCGACGATTGTCAGGTCGTTGCAGAGCGCCCGCTGTCGCACCGCGTCACCGACGCTGGCCTGATCGCAGTAGTGGGTATCGACGTCATAGCAAAGCCGCATTGCTCTCAGCTGTTTCTGAATTTCCCTGGATGTTGTTTCCAGTCTGGCCATGTCCTGTGAAAATCTCTCGATTTGCCAATACCGTTTTTCCAGTGCGGCAATGGCGTGTGCTCGATGTCTAGGCCACTCGGGGATGCCATCGCCCAGCGGCGGAGGCGACATAAGGAGCGGCGGAGGCGACATAATCAGTACGGAAAGATGCGGGCCGACCTCGGCGCCCAAGCCGGCAGCTGTTCTGACATCCTGATCGGAGGTCAGCTGCCGTCACACTGAGTACGCTTCTGAAAGCCATCTGACTGCTTCTTTCTGCGTATGTGTTCTGCGTCTGTCGTTCTTGTAAGCGCGTTCGAGGCCGCTAGACTTGCGCCCCAGCACGACGGAGATGCGAGTGGCAGCGCACCGATGCCTATTCACCGTCAGCTTCAGGCTCAACGTCCGCCTCCTCCAGCGAGTAGCCGTCGGACCTGCTGGTTCGAATGAAGCTCCCGGCCGACGTCCTCTCCAGCTCCTTTCTGATCCGGCTGATATGGACATCGACGGTGCGTTCACCGACATGGATCTTTTCCCCCCAAGCTGCGTTCTTTAACTCGACTCGGCTGAACACAATGCCGGGAGCCTCGAGCAAATGCCGCAGCAGCTTGAACTGGATCGGTCCAAGGTGGATGTCGTGGCCGTTACCGTGGACTCGGCGGGTATCGACGTTCATCTCAAGGCTGCCACAGCGGAGTAATCTGCCGTTTGCAATCCCGTTTGAACCGGGCTTCGCCAGCGCCAGGTTCGCCCGTAGACAGTCGAGCAGCTTGGCCGGTGCGATTGGCCGCACAAAAGTTTCGTCAATCCCTGCCTTCAAGAGATCGAATTCTTGGTTCCCCGCGCCGGGCGCGATCAGGGCAATAACCAGCAGGCCTCCGTTCCGGAACTCCGCCTTGAGCTGGGCACAGATGGTGGACCCTGTCGAGCTTGCCGGCTGGCAGTCCAGCACCACGGCCTGCGGCTCCCGCTCACTGGCTAATGCCAGCGCTTCCTCCACGCTTCTGGCCAGTTCAATCCTGAAGCCATCCACCTTGAGGACGTGGCTGTGGACCAGACAGAACTCCAGATCTTCCGAACAGATCAGGACGAGTGGCTTCATCGGTGCTGCCCCGTTTTAACCATCAATTCTGCCTCGGTCGCATGGGTCTCGGCATAGAAGTCGTCCCCCTGGGCGGCGCAGAAGCCGACGGTAGTACCCGCCTGATCCATGCCGTGAAGTTCCATGACCTCGCGCCAGCAGATCTTGAGGCCGCGACAGCAACCGATGCAGGTCGTCGCGTTGACAGCGGTCGCATATTCCGGGATCCTTCTGGACGTCGCGGGTGACGGAAGGGCTCGTCATCATGAATTCTCAATGCGGCGAGTTCTCTCCTTGGCATCGTCCCCTCGGCAAAAAGTCGAACGTTTTCCTGGTGACGGCCTTGATCTCGCTCAAGTTGATGGGAAGGTCCTCGGCGAGGGTCGCGCATTCCTTCTTCGCAGCCCCGCCCGCGAGGGTTTCCGGAGATTCTATGCAGCGCCTCAAGGTGTGACACGATCTCCTTCCCTCGGTTCCATCACGCCCGCGCCACCTCGGGATGAGCCTCAATAGCTGCGGTCGCATCGCCGGCCAGTTTCGTACCGGCCGCGGCGAGTTTCCAGAACGTCTCGAAGCCGAACCGGTGGACGTCGCGCAGGGTCTTCGACAGAACGACCAACCGCCCGGCCGTGAAAAGCACGCGCCCGAAGCCCTCATGGCTCACCTCCATCATCGGCGATGCCATCAGGCCGGAGCGTTCCTCGATCGCAAGCCCGACGGCGGCGTGAAAAATCTCGAGCCTCCACAGTACGTCCGGATTGGGATCGCCGATGATCGGGATCGCGCGGCGCTGTTCCTTGGTGATGATGAAGTCGGCCAGCAGTTCGGCGTCCGTTTTGCCTTCCCATAACCCGTAGGAATCCTGAGCGCGGATCAGCCGCAGGAGGCATTTGACGAACGGGGTGGCAAAGGCCGCCTCGTTCTCGTTGACAGCGGAGGTAACCGTGGCATCAGACATTTCGTTTCCTCCTCATTTCAGTCCTCCTCCTCGAAGGACGGTTTCTGTTCGGCGACACCTGCCTGCGCCAGCACCTTGCGCAGCCAGGGGGGAGGACACGTCCTGAGCATCATCTGCGTGCGCAACAGCACCTCTTGGATGGTTTCGGGCTGCGGCACTTTGATCGGATGAATTTTTGCCGAAACAACCTTGGCCGCCGAAGGTCCGCCGATGGCCAGACAAAACAGCAGATGACAGCCCTTCAGCGCCTCCACCTTCGGGGTGATGCGGTCATCGCCCTCAGTTCGGTGCTCCCCGCTCTCGTCGGAAACGTCATCGAAGGCTACGGCTTCAACGAGATTCCACTCCTCGCGTCCCACGTCGTAGACAGCAAAGCGCCTGGCCGAACCGAAATGGGCGTTGAGGTTCTTCATGTCCCGCGTGGCGATCGCCACGCGCAATGCGCCGGCTTGGGGTTCCGGTCTCAGTGCGTGAACCTCGTCAGTGACGAGCGAGAGGCGGCGGACGGGGGCCATCTGGCGTTTCTCGCTTACGGAGGGGATCGAGTTCTTCAGGTGTCGGCGCCTGCCGGTTAGACTGGAAAATATTGGCAACGTCGAAAACCAAGTCGCGGGTCCCCTGATAGAGGATTGTGAGCTTGTGCTGGCTGCCGAGCCGGTCGAAGATCGGGAAGCCGACCCGCATGAGCGGAATGCCGAGGCGCTGTGCCGTCTGGCGGCCATGGGAATGGGTGACGAGAAGATCGGCGCCGGCGCCAAGAGCTTCCAAATCGCCGAGATCGCCGATCTGAACCGACTGCGCCGGTACATCCTCCAAAATATTGGACATGTCGGTCGTGGTGACCGCCGCCGCGATTTCGGAGCCCATTCCGATGAAGAAGCTCGCGAGTTGGTAGAGTTGGTCTGGTTCAGCAGCGATCGCAATTTTCTTGCCTCCAAAGTGGAAATGTCCGTCGAGCAACGCGTCCTGCAACTGCGCCCGGCGACGGCGCACCCCAGCTGGCGCCCCCGCGCCCGAAACGGCAGAGAGAAGCGAGACGAACCGGTCGGCGTCCTTCAATCCAGTCAGCGACCGGAACAGCACGTAAGGCACGCCGGTCAACCTCTGCAGCAGCTCGGCCGGGCGGCGCATATGCTCACCGATGACGATGCATTGCTCGGCCGTGCCAAGCTCACGGATATCCTCGATACTAGTGCCGCCATAGGTGGTGGTGACCCAGCGGTCGGGCACCGTACCGTCGAGAGAGCCGGAGACGTCCGGCAGAATCACGGGCTCCAGTCCAAAGCTTTCAACCATCTCACGCAAATGCTCGATATCAGCCACAGTGAGGTTCCAGCCAGGCAGGATCACGATCTTCTTCGACTGCCGCGCCTGCTCGCCGGGCCGCGTAATCCTTTCGATCATCGCGGTGACCGCCTTGGCCCAGCCCTCTTCGATCGCGCCGTCGAAATCCGGTGTGTTGGCTAGTACCACCTCCGTACCTGCGAGTTCTTCCATGCGCTTCAGCCTGATATTGGCGATATCTCCTGCGCAGTCTTCGCCCCGGGTTTCCACCAGCGCCGTCGTGCAGACCCCGATCAGCGTTGGCTTTGCGCGGGCCTTGAGGTTGAGTATCGCCTCTTCCAGATGGTCTGCACCGCCGAGGATCGTCGCCACCTCGTCCATCGCCGTGGTCTGCAAGGGGATGGCTTCCTTGAAATGCCGCACGAAGAGTACGAGCGCGAAGCTGGTGCACCCCTGGCTGCCGTGGAACAACGGCATCGCGCCGTCGACCCCAAGGAAGGCGAGGGCGGCACCCAACGGCTGCGATGACTTCAGCGGATTGACCGCCGCCGCTTTGGTCTGGGGAAGGATGCGGACCATCGCCTCCTCACCACTCGCCGCGATCGTCGGCCGTCGTGCCGGTGAATTCCTGGACAACATGCAAGGTCGTGGTCTCCCTTTTCGTGCGCGGCAGTTCCTCCCTCACCGCAGGCTGGCAATCCCATGGTGCCGGCTCCCGCACCTGGCGCCAGATCGGGTTATGAATGGCGAGGTCGATCTGGCGTACGAGTTCCACCATGCCGTCATAGCCGGCGTAAGGATGTTGGCGCTCCTGGTTGATATCGAGCCAGGGTGTCTTGGCCTTCAGGGCGATGAACTGCGTGCGCCCGCCCGACAGCATGATATCGGCCTTGTGTTCTGAGAGCATGGCGTAAAGCTCGCGCGGCGCCATCTGCTCGAACATGTGGTTGTCGTCCTTGAGGATGTGCTTGATGCGCTCCTTGTCTTCGACGGTCGACTTCTTGACGGAGGTGCCGACGATCTCAATGCCGATCTCCATCAGCGCATGGACGACCGACCAGGACTTGACACCGCCGGTGTTGAGCAGCACGCGCTTGCCTTCGAGCCGCGGCCGGTAGGCCGCGAGCTTCTTCCAACCGATCGCCTCCTCCTCTGCAATCAATGCCTCGGTGCGGCCGAGGATCTCCGGATCGGCACCCTTCTTCACGAGCAGCTGAGAGATCTGTCGGAGCGCTTCCGAGGTGTCGGTGATGCCGTAGAAGGAGCCCTCGAAAAACGGGATGTCCCAGCGCTGCTCCATCTTGCGGGCGAGATTGATGAGCGCGGTCGAGCACACCATCATAGCCGCCCGGGCGCGGTGCGCGCAGGCAATGTCGAAGTAACGAGCGTCGCCCGGAATACAGGCGCGCACCCGGATGCCGAGCCTATCAAGGAGCGGCTTCACCAGCCAGAATTCTCCCGAGAGGTTGAATTCGCCAAGAATGTTGATGTCATAGGGCCCGGCGTCGTCCGGTTCTGCCGTGCCGATGACATGCTCGAGCAACGCCTCGCCGGCAAGCTTGTTGCCGAGATTCTTGGAGCCGGCGAAGCCCGGCGCATTGACCGGCACCACCGGTAGGGCGAACTTTTCCGTCGCGCGCTTGCAGACTGCTTCGATGTCGTCGCCGATCAGCTCCGTCACGCAGGACGAATAGACGAAGATCGCCGGCGGCGTATAGGCTTCCTTAATCTCGCGGATCGCTTTGAAAAGCTTCCGCTCCCCCCGCCCCATCACCACGTCGAGTTCGGTGAGATCGGTCGTGAAGCTTGTCCGCCATAGCGTTGGCCCGGAGGAAGCCGTGCCGCGGTTGTCCCAGGAATTGCCCTCGCAGGCGAGCGGCGCATGGATCAGATGCGCGACGTCGGTGATCGGCTGGAGCACGATCTTGGCGCCGTCGAACGCACAGCCGCCGGCCGCTGCTCCCGGCGTCAGCGGTTTCGAGCAGCCCTTCTTGCGCGCCTTGACATCTTTGCCCTGGTTATTCTCGCAAGCAGGCTCGTTGAAGACGTGCTGGATTTTGGTATTGAGCGAGGACATTGCTGGTCTCCGTCGAACAGCGGCCGGCTCCGGTGGAAGCCAGCCGCCCCCTCTCAGCGGGTAAGGTCGTAGGAAAAGTCCGTCACGCCCGTCTCGCTCGTCTCGCGATCGAGCTTGTCGAAGATCTTGTCGAGGATCGTCGTCAGAACGCGCAGGCCGCCTTGGTAGCCCATCAGCGGAAATCGGTGATGATGGTGCCGGTCGAAGATCGGGAACGTCAGCCGGATCAGCGGCGTGCCTGTGTCGCGTTCCAGATACTTGCCGTAGGAATTGCCGATCAGGAGATCCACCGGCTCGGTGAAGAGCAGCGAACGCATCGCCCAGAGGTCCTTGCCCGCCCAGACCTGCCCATCCTTGCCGAACGGCGAGGAGGCGAGCAGTTCCTTCATATCGGCTTCCCAGGCTTTGGTGCCGTTGGTGGCGAGGCAGTGGATCGGCTCGCCACCAGTTTCCATAATGAAGCGGGCCATGGCGTAGACGAAATCCGGATCGCCATAGATCGCGTATTTCTTGCCGTGCAGCCAGGACTGACTGTCGGCCATAGCATCGACCAGGCGGCCGCGCTCAAGGCGGATCGCCTCCGGAATTTCCTTGCCGCAAATCTCCGAGACCTTCATCAGGAATTCGTCGGTCGCCTGGATACCAAGCGGGTAATGGAACGACGCCGTCGCCTGCCCAACTTCCTCACAATATTCCAGCGACTTGCGGGTGTTGTAGTGCTGCAGCGAGATCGTGGCCTCGGCATTCAGCGCCGCCTTTACGTCGTCGATCTTGGTGCCGCCGTCATACATCCGGTACTCGCCGTCCGATGGCGTGTCGTACTGGTCGGAGGCGTCCTGGATGAAGGTGTAGGACACGTTCATCACGTCGAGCAGGCGCTTGAGCTCGCGATTGTTGCCAACGCAGAAGCCGTCGAAGCCAGGAACTATGTTGATGGAGCCTGCGACTTCCGCGCGCTCCTTACCCTTCCAGAAGTGCTCCAGGACGCCCTTGACCATGCTGTCATAGCCATCGACATGGCTGCCGACGAAGGCCGGGGTGTGGGCGAAGGGCACGTCGAAGTCGTGCGGCACGGAACCTTCGTCCCTGGCGTTCTCGATGAAGCTGTGCAGGTCGTCGCCGATCACCTCCGCCATGCAGGTGGTCGAGACCGCGATCATCTTTGGATCGTAGAGCTTGTAGGTGTTGGCGAGCCCGTCGATCATATTCTTAAGGCCACCGAACACTGCCGCGTCCTCGGTCATCGAGGAGGAGACTGCCGAAGCAGGCTCCTTGAAATGGCGCGACAGGTGCGAGCGGTAATAGGCCACGCAGCCCTGGCTGCCGTGGACGAAGGACATCGTTCGCTCGAAGCCTGCGGCCGCGAACACCGCGCCGAGCGGCTGGCAGGCCTTGGCGGGGTTCACGACAAGCGCCTCGCGAGCGAGGTTCTTTTCCCTGTATTCCCAGCTCTGGGTGAATTCGCGCTGATCCGTAACGACCTGGTCCGGATGCGGGCATTCGAAATTGATCTTCTTCTCGGCAAGCATCTGCCTGTATTCCGGCTCGCGGAACAGGGGAGCGTGGTCAAGAACTTTTTCGGCCGACTGCGGCATTGGTGGTCACCTTTTCCAGTGCGGCGCAACGCGGTGGCACAGGGATATCGAGAGTTTGAAGGGACTCCCGCGGATGAGGATCGCGGGCGCTCATCTGCCTCCCCGCCTGGGCGGAGAGACTAGGTTCTCATTCGGCGGCGATCGCGGTTGGCGCCACTGCCTTCTTCCAGGGAGCGTCGTAGAGGCCCCAGACCGGGTTGTTGATGGCCAGGTCCATGTCGCGGGCGAAGATGGCGAAGCCGTCATAGCCGTGATACGGGCCGGAATAGTCCCAGGAGTGCATCTGACGGAACGGGATGCCCATCTTCTGCACGGGGTACTTCTCCTTGATGCCGGAGCCGACGAGATCCGGGCGAACTCCCTCGATGAACTTCTCCAACTCGTAGCCGGTCACGTCATCATAGATCAGCGTGCCGTTCTTCACGTAATGGCCGGTGCGCTGATAGTCGTCGTTGTGGCCGAACTCGTAGCCTGTGCCGACGATCACCATGCCGAGGTCCTCGTAAGCCGTGATGACGTGACGGGGACGCAGGCCGCCAACGTAGAGCATCACCGTCTTGCCTTCGAGGCGCGGCCGGTACTTGGCATTGACCGCTTCAACAAACGGTCTGTACTTGGCGATGACCTTCTCAGTCTTCTCCTCGATTTCCGGCCCAAAATGCTTGGCTATCTTGCGCAAAGAGGCTTCGATCTGGGCGGGGCCGAAGAAATTATACTCCATCCAGGGTATGCCGTATTTTTCCTCCATGTGTCGGCAGATGTAGTTCATCGACCGGTAGCAATGAATGAGATTGAGCTTGGCCTTCGGCGCGCGCTCTATTTCGGCGAGCGTGGCGTCGCCCGACCAGTTGGCAACCACACGCAGCCCCACCTCCTCGAGCAGGATCCGCGAGGCCCAGGCGTCGCCGCCGATATTGTAGTCGCCTACGACGTTGACGTCGTAAGGGCCGGCCTCGAACTCGACGTCCTTCTTCTCGAAGACCCAGTCGCGGATCGCGTCGTTGGCGATGTGATGGCCGAGCGATTGCGAGACGCCGCGGAAGCCCTCGCAACGCACCGGCACGATCGTCTTTCCGTGCTCTTTGGCCTTGTTGCGGGAAACTGCTTCCGTGTCATCACCAATCAGGCCGATAGGGCATTCGGATTGCACGGTGACGCCCTTGTTCAGCGGAAACAATTCCTCGATCTCGTCGATGACCTGTTCCAGCTTTTTGTCGCCGCCGAACACAATGTCCCTCTCCTGGAAATCGGAGGTGAACTGCATTGTCACGAACGTGTCGATGCCGGTCATACCAACGTAGTAGTTGCGGCGTTGCGACCAGGAATATTGCCCGCAGCCGACCGGGCCGTGCGAGATATGGATCATATCCTTGACCGGACCCCATACCACGCCCTTTGAGCCGGCATAGGCGCAACCGCGGATCGTCATCACGCCCGGAATGGACTTGATGTTCGATTTGACGTCGCATTCGGAAAGAAGCTCGCCCTCCCCGCCGTCCCCGCTCTTTGCGACGCTGAGGTGCTTCTTGCGTCGCTTCGCCGCCTTATCTGGATATTGCGAGAGCACCTCCTCGATAAGCTTTGCATGAAGAGCGCCGTCATTCTCGTATTCCAGGCTCATGGGACCTCTTTCCACGTTTTTGGGCAACGCCTCAGTTACGAGACGCCGTTCTCGTAAAGACACTCCGCTCGGTGAAGGCGGCGCGGCGGCGGCGGTTATTGTGCCGCCGCCTTCGCCACTTCCTTGGCCTGAAGCTCGGCAAGCATCTGCTCGTCGGTCTTCATGATGCCGAAGTCGAGCAGCATGTCCTCGAGCTCCTCCATGGTGATCGGTGTCGGGATGGTGCCCTGGCCCGAATTGGCGTGGATCTTCTCGGCCAGTGCGCGGTATTCGCCCGCCTGCTTGGAGTCCGGCGCATACTGGATCACGGACATCTTCCTGAGTTCGGCGTGCTGGACGATGTTGTCGCGCGGCACGAAGTGGATCAGCTTGGAATTCAGCCTGGAAGCCAGCGCCTCGGCCAGGTCAAGCTCGCGGTCGGTTTGGCGCTCGTTGCAGATCAGGCCGCCGAGCCGCACGCCGCCCGAATGGGCATATTTCAGGATGCCCTTGGCGATGTTGTTGGCGGCATAGAGTGCCATCATCTCGCCGGACATGACGATGTAGATTTCCTGGGCCTTGTTCTCGCGGATCGGCATCGCGAAGCCGCCGCACACCACGTCCCCGAGCACGTCATAGGAGACATAGTCGACATCGTCATAGGCGCCGTTCTCCTCGAGGAAGTTGATCGAGGTGATGACGCCTCGGCCGGCGCAGCCGACACCCGGCTCGGGGCCGCCGGATTCCACGCACTTGATGCCTTTGTAGCCGACCTTTAGCACGTCCTGGAGTTCGAGATCTTCCACCGAACCTTCTTGTGCTGCCAGGTGCAGGACCGTATCCTGCGCCTTCGCGTTCAGGATCAGGCGGGTGGAGTCGGCTTTGGGGTCGCAGCCGACGATGAGGATCCTTTGCCCGAGGTCGACAAGGGCGGCGAGCGTATTTTGGGATGTCGTCGATTTGCCGATCCCCCCCTTGCCGTAGAACGCGATCTGACGCAGACCTGACATGTAGCTTTCCTTCTTTGTTCCATTGGCGGCTGCCCGCGACATGAATACCGGCCGACAGCTCTCGCCGCCTCGCACCTAAGGGTTTCAAGACTCGTGCCAACTTGGCTGATTGGGCCGGAGAAGAAAATTTGTGAATGCTTTTCAGAGATTTAGCTTGAGGCCAAAGAAAGGATCATCGGAACAAGCCGTGTAGCGGACCCGACAATGGCGACACAAAGCGTGGGATCGCGATCCTCAGTCACGCATTCGTTCGAACCGCATCGTTGTGTTGAGGTGAGCGAACAGCATCTCGACCCGCTTGCGTTAATTGCGGGATGCTGCGAACTCTTCTGTTCCGGCGAGCTGACGTGCTTGGTCTCGCGTGTCCTCATCGAAACTGCGCGGAATGTTGCGCGCCACGCTGGCATACCATCGATCCACGGCCATCCATCCGGGGCCAAAGGCGATGATTCCGCCATATCACACCCAAGGCGACTCGGCTCACTTCTCGGCGCAGGAGTTCAGTATCGGCGTCATCGCCTTCACATGCTCGTCGATCCACCCGAGCACTTTCCCCGCG
>NZ_JAMYLG010000058.1:0-26044 GCF_040317865.1 Mesorhizobium sp. M1365 | reverse complement strand
GAAATCCCCATAGCCATCGCCTGTGGCCCGCGGGTTCCTTCCTCGGGGACTTTCGTACGCCTGCCGGCGCCCGAAACTCTTCACGTTTCCAGACCGTCCGCTTCTGTTCGGGTTTGACGATTAGCTGCAGTCTGGCTTGCCTCTAGAACGCTGATGACATGGTTGCCGCGCGTTGCAATCGTCGCGGTCAATAATCCATCCTGGCAACCGAGCGGATCCGGCTTCGGCTCTTCGGCATGCGTTCATCGAAACTATCGAGCGGTTGTAGCGCCTGGAACCCCTTCCCGAGCGCGGCGATGGCCTCGGCTCGCTCTCGCAAGGTCTGTCGCTCGTCTGGTTTGAGATCTTTGTAGGATGACGGTTCGTAGTCGGTTGCGATCTCTGCGTATCCAAGCGAGCCCGGCTCGGGTGCTTCAGCGTAGGCGTCCGCAAATTGCCGCAGCATCTCGTCAAGCGCGCGGACTTCGACCAGATAGCGACGCCACTTGTGTTCGTTGAGTTCGAAATCGCTGTTGATCAGGTCGCCGGCACGTTCGCCGAAGCCGGTAAGCTGGTCGATGCGTTCGGGCGGCATGTCCAGATTGAGGCCGCCTTCCTCAGGCTTGAGGTTGACCGTCGCGATCCGTTCGCGATAGCCGGCGAGAATGGACTGGAGGGAATCCTGCCAATCCTTGGCGCTGTCAAAGAGGGCGAACACGAAGGCGATCAATCCGGAAAATCCTCGGGTCGGAAGGAGTTGTCCCTGTCCTGCCTTTGTCGGGAGGAATACCCGGGTTTCCTTGGTGTTTTCCGGCTTCTCCCGCCGATGGTCATATTCCCCGAGCGAGATGCCAAAGGTCGGGCGCGACGGCAGGAAGCGGTCGAAGAAATGCACCGGAAAATTCGACGACAGTCCACCATCGGAGAACATGCAACGCACCAACCTGTCCTGTTCGGGAACGCCGACCAGCGTATAGTCGATCCTGTAGAGCGGGACCGCCGATATCAACGCCGGGAAGCTGAGGCTCATGCGTGCGAGGACAACGAGCGGAAGATTGTCAATCTTGAACGGATAGAGGTCGCTTGATCCCTCTTTTGGCGTCGTCAGCATCGCGTCGACGACACGGGCCGGAAAAAGAGACCGGAAGTCCCGCTCGGAAAAGTAATGAAGATTGTTCTCCATCGGCAGCACGTAGGGACGATGCGAGGTGATGTCGGTGGTCACGGTCTGCACCCTGATCTCGCGGGATTGAAGGTCCTTGACCCCGAGCGGCTCGGCGGTGGCCGGACGCCCTGCGACGAGATCGATTGTATCGGCCAGCCACTCGGTCAGGGCGGGATGGCCGGCGGGCATGTAAGGTTGGCTCATTCCGTTGCAGAGGCCGTAATCGGCCTCCGGAAGCCTGCGGGCGACATCGCGGGCCGCGACAAAACTCGCCGTGGCGGCGGGCAGGAGAACGAGCAGGAATGGGAACAGCAGGACAGCGAGGATCGCCGCCGAAGTCGAATGCCAAGTGAACGGGATCAGGAAGGCAACAATGATGGCGGGGATGGCACCCAGAATTGCTGGCACTGGGTAGCCTTTCAAAAGTGCGAAGACTGTGCCCGCGATACTTTTCGACATCGCCGCCAGTATCAGATTGAAGACCGGACGAAGCTCCGGGCGGGGCTGGAATTTCTCCAAGAGCGTCGCCGACAACTGCTTTGGAAGCGCCTCGATCTTCTCAAATCCGCCGTCCGCGCGACCGTATTCGGCGGCGGCAGTGACCACCGCCGCAATCGCGCCGGCCGACGTACCGCCGATATTGCGGAAGCGATACTTGCGCGAAAGTTTCACGACGGCCTTCGGGTAGACAACCCCACTTGTGATCCCGCCCTTCATGACGAGGTCGCAGCTCAGTTCAGGCGCGCTCATGTCCCATCTACCTCAGTTGATTTCAAGCGTGTTCGACCAAGCCTTCACGAGGCTCGAATAGGGTTGGTCCGGCTCCGCCATCGCGCGGATTTCGTCGAGGATTTGGTTGGCCAGCAGGTCGAGCCGCGCGCCCATCGTCTTGGTCTGCTGATCGAGGCTGGCAAGCAGCGTCTCCGAAATCTTGCCGATCTCGTCGATCAACCGGCTCAGGAAATCGAGCTTGCGCAGGACCCGTGTTCGCTCCTGAACCAATCCGAGCCGGTTCAGGCCGTAGACATGGATCGATGTCAGGCCACGCCTGGAAGGGACGTTGTCTTTGAACGTCGGAAGGACGAGGCCGAGAGGGTCGCCGCGGTCGATGTGAAACACCAAGTGCTCTTCCGGATCGTCAACGCAGGGGTTGATCAGGTCGGGCTGCTCGTCGATTCCGGGAAAGTCCGCCATCGCCCTGGCTGCACCGGCGATCGGAAACAGATCCTGCTTGCCAAGCGATGCCTTGGCCCCTTGCATCTCGGGCGCCGACAGCAGTTGCACGAGGCTTACCGGGAATTTCGGCAAATCCTGCCAACGCCGGCGATTGCAATCAATGCAGCTCGGCAGCAGGTTGTCCCATACCATGGCGAGCCACCAGTAGCCGGGATGATTGGCAACGCCGGCGATGCGTCCCTTCGGCCGGTAATGTTCGACATCGGCCGGTGCCTGGTTGGCATATCGGCTTTCGCAATAGGCACATTTGGCGAAGAACAGCTTGTCGAGCGCGTATTTGACCGCTTCGTCGGAATAGGCGCTAAAATCGAACGTCTTTTCCTTCTTCGTCTTCTTTGCTTTCGTGGCTGGAGCCAGCGCGCCGGCGGCTGCTCCCGCAGCTTCAGCCTTTGCCTTCGCCTCGAAGAAGATCTTCGCCTTCGCCAGTTCCTTGCCGCCGCGGCTCTTGTCGCCGACAAGGACAGCCGGCGCTGAAACCAGGGCCCGATCGACGCGCCGCATCAGATGCCCTCCAGGACGGCCAGGATCCGCCTTTTCGTTTCGTCGCGCAGGTCCTCGCGTGGCTTGCCGGCAAGGTTACGCCGGTTGACAAGGTAGTCCGCAACGGCCTCCTGCACGAGCCGGGCAGCCTCGCTCATGCCGACCGGAAGGGCGTCCACCACCTGCCTACGTATCGCGTCCATCGCAGCCCTAACGGCCTGGTCCGGCACACTTTCGGCCTTCGCGAGATAGTCGCCAAGACGGGCGAGGCTTGCATCCGTCTCGGGATCGTCGGTGGAAAAAAGGCTGAACAGGTCCGAGGTCAGGAGCTGCTCGATGGTCAGCGCCGACACCTTCGGCAACTGCGTCAGGCTGTCGACCATGATCGGGATCTGGCCACTGCCACGCTGCCTTGCGACCTTGCTCAGCACCACCACCTCCCCGTCCCGCATTCCCCTGAGGCACAATGGATCATGGGTCGTGACGATGAAGGTCATTGACGGCAAGGCGGTGCGCAGGCCCTTCATGATGTGGATCTTCCAGCGCGGGTGGAGATGGGCCTCCACCTCGTCGATCAGCACGATCCCCTCCGCCGAGGTCAGCGTCGTGAAGCTCGGATTGATGTCGCGATCCATGAGCCATCGCATGATGTCGCAGGACAATGCGAGAATGGTGCGGAAGCCCGACGAGACGTTCGAGAGCGGGGTCCTGCTCTTCTTGCCGGACGCATCGATCTGCATTTCGACGAAGCATCGGCCCTTGGCCTCGTCGCGATAGATGACGTCGATCTCTTCGGCAGCCCCGAAGATCACGCCTAGCGCCTGGACGACGGCCCGGTACTCGGTCGGTGTCAGGCCGAGAAGCCATTGCTCCGGATTGCTGAGCAGGCTGTCGGTATGAAACAGGCTGAGCACCGGTCGCGACGGTTTCCAGTCATGCAGGTCGCGCACATAATGACGGTAGGCGCCGTAGCCGAAGACCAGGGGCAACCGGTTCTCGCCGATCTGAGAATAGCCCTTGGCGCTGACCGTGAGTGTCGAGACCTGTCCATTGTCGAATTGAAGCCGGACCTTGGCCGTTGGCTTCTGCGGCAGATCTTCGGCGCCCATGAAGCTGGGGTTGAGCCTCAGGCTACCCGGATCCTCCACAAGGTCGGGGCGTGCGTCGGCGCCCATGAGGTTAAGTGCGATCGCCTCCAGGATGGAGCTCTTGCCAGCAGCGTTTTCGCCTAGGATCAACAGTGCCTGCGCTATGCGTTCGGTCGGGTCTGGTGCAGCAGGCATCTTAATCGACAGCGTTTCGATCGCCTTGAAGTTCGTCAGCCGGATTTCCTGCAGGCGAGGTCGTGCTCCAGCGATGTCGGCTTCCTCGACGATATTCGCAGACGCGGTGATCGCTGCGATCTCTGCGTCGCCAGCATCGGTCTGACGCCTCAGCATCCGCCAGAGGCCGACGAATTCATTGGTGTCGTTCGGTCCATCGCCTTCGAGTGTTGCGTAGTCGTCGAAGGCCTGCTTTCGCCTGGTTCTCAATCGCGTCCGATTGAGCCGGAAATGCTTGATCGTCTCCTCACCCTGCGGGCTTGCGGCTTCCAGCGATCCGTCGTCGCGCGGGACGAGATGGCGGGTAATGTCGTTGAGACAGGGATCGACCAGGAGCGGTGTCTCGTCGAGCTCTAGGTCCGGCCACGTCCCATCGCCATTCTCGACGAACCCGGCGTATTCTTCCGGCGTCGGGATGTGCGCCCTTTGTCCTTTGACCGGGAAGTACGTGGTTCGCTTCGGCCTGCAGTCCCCGCAGATCGCATAGAGGTTGATCCAGGCATCCGACAGCCAGCCGTAATAAAGATGGGCATCGCGCGCCCGGCCGTCCTCCTCGCTGCCGACAGTTGGCTCGGCATCGTTCATTGGCCTGAAACGGTGTAGGAACATGCTTTTCGAAGCCTGCTCGCAGAAAGCGCATTTCCCAAGGAACATGTGCGAGAGATCACGCATGATCTCCCGTGACTCGAACTGCATAATCGGAACGCGGGTCTGTTCGCGCTTCAAGGGATCGAGCTGCAGATACCGAAAAAAAGATTGCCGCCTTCCGCTCGCAAGGGAGTCCCCGAGGGCTGCTGGCGGACTTGGTGCCCGCATGACGTAACGCATGATCTCCCCCAAGTCGTTGATGTCGGCACGTCAAGTTTCAGTTGAGTCGACAAGGCGATTGGTCCGAGGTCGGCGCAATCGTACCCTGTAATCTAAATGATAATGTAAAGAGTGCGAGAAACATGCAATCATAAAGTTTAATTCGAAGAACTTCTGTCCTGACAAGCTTCGCACACCCGAGCAAAATCTTCGCTTTCAGCAGAAGAAGAGGGCCGACGCTAACGTCCGGCTTGAACCGCACCGGCGCCGCAAGTTATTCGGGCCGAACATCCGCTTTTGGGCAAAGGCAAGGCTTGCTTAAGCCATCGGGATGAGGCGCAAAACTGCCGTCCGTTCAGCAACAAGCCCAACCATCAGTGATATCGGCCGTCACTGAAAAATCGAAGTTGAACTGCACAATTCCCATACTCCAGTTTTGGGTATAGTTTGTTGGGACGGAGGACTTGGTACGTGGGGGCGGCGCGCATTCTGGGACAGGTTACAATCGAGATTCCGCAGGACTTTCAGCGTTTTGCGGAAGGCGCATTAATTCGACTACAAGTCCAATATCCGTCGCTGCGGTTTTCGGCCTCGGGTCAGGGCGTAGCGGTAGAAGAGCTTCCGCCGGACAGGCTGGACGATTTGCGAAAGAACGTCCTTCACGCCATTTATCGTGAGAAGATCTACTCGGAAACGCTTCCGCTGCGACAAGCGTTGATCCGGGCGGTCACCGCCAGATGACCGTATGGCCGCTCAAATTCAGAGATCGCCCGGATGGAACGCTGCTGTTTAGCGACGACGCCGGTGGGTTCTTTCTCGGTAGCGACGAGTTTCTAGGGAGATACGCACGCGATGCGCTCTCAGCCGACGACCAGAGATTTCTTCGTGGCAATGGACATACGTTTGAACGCGAAGGCGATCCTGATTGGACATCCTTTGCCTATCGTTGGGCTGGCAGGCAATCGAAGCAGCAAGAGCTCTCGTATCTCATTCTCGTCCCGACTTTGCGTTGCAATCTGACTTGCAGCTATTGCCAGGTTTCCCGGGCCCCTGAGGCCGCGCGGGGCTTCGACTGGTCCAATGAAACATTGAGCGCGGCCCTCGACTTCATCGGCAATTTGAAAGGTCCTGATATGAAGCTCGAGTTTCAGGGCGGGGAGCCTTTGCTTCGCGTTGATCTGCTCGAGCAGATCAGAGCTTTCACCCGCTCAAGATTTCCGCGCAGCCAGTTTGTCGTTTGCACCAACCTCCAGCGCATGGGCGAGATGGAGTGGGCCTTTCTTGATCAGCCGGACACATTCGTTAGCACGTCACTGGATGGGAACCACGAGACACACACCCGGCAGCGGACTGGCGACAGTCTGGCGACCGATACATTCCTCGGAAATTTGGCTGAAGCTGTCAGGCGCCTCGGCCCCGGCAAGGTTTCCGCCCTGCCAACCATCGACGTCGAGTGCCCGCCGAATTTCGAGGATCTCGTCGGCAACTTCGAGCGCCATGGCATACAGTCGATATATCTCCGTCCGATAAACCACCAAGGCTTTGCGCGCCGACGCAAGAGCGATCCAAATGCGATCGCTCGATGGAATGCGCTCCATTCAGGTTTCATCGATTATCTCATCGAACGCAATCATCGCACCGGCCGATACGTTGAAGAGTACTATTTCAGTCAGTGCCTACGGAGATTCTTGAGATCAGGGACAGACGATCACGTCGATCTTCGCAATCCGAATTTCTTCGCGTCCGACTATATCGTCGTCGATCACGATGGGCAGCTGTACCCGACGGACGAGGCCAGGATGCTGTCGCGCATCGGGCGCGTCGACCTCGCGATCGGAACAGTGGCCGATGGCATCGATCAGCAGAAGGTGCAACTGCTCAATGGCGCATCGATCAACAATTTCGATGCCGACTGCATTCACTGTGTCTATCAGCCTTTCTGCGGCACAGACGTTGTCGACGATTTGTCGCGCGACGGCCGTGTCGATCTCATTCGCATCGAGACGTGGTTCTGCAGGCGGCATATTTCTCTGTTCGACAAAGTCGTAGAAGTGATGACGCGCCGCGACGAGGCAGCTCGGCAATCTGTCGCCAAATGGGCCAGAGTTCCGTCCTGGGGGGATCACATGGTTCCGGTCCACACATGATCCCGCTTCGCCTCAAAATCGAGACAGAAGCGATCGATCCCTATGTGGTTCGGCTCCGCTCCTTTGAGGGCGTTGCCCACGACACGCCAGGGCTCAGCTCGTTCGATGCAGTGCTGGGCAACGCGACCCGCGAAAGCGCAGAGTTCTATGGCGAAGACAGATCACTTCGTGTCTTCGGAATCGACCCGAGCGACGTAAATGGCGACGTGCTGTTTGTTGTGCCTCGACGGGGCACCGCACACCGTCTCATCCGAGCAAACTCCCGTCACAACACACTGCTGGTCACCGAACGATGCGACCAGCTTTGCCTGATGTGTTCGCAGCCGCCGAAACAGCAGCATGTAGACATGTTCCCGTTTTTCGAGACGGCAGTCCTGCTCTCGCCAGAAAACGCAACGATCGGGCTATCTGGCGGAGAGCCGACGCTGTTCAAATCGGAACTGCTCGAATTCCTGCAACGAATGTTGTCGGCGCGGCCCGACGTTGATTTCCACGTCCTAACCAACGCTCAACACTTTGACCGCGATGACGTGACGAAGCTAGGCAAGCTAGACCTGAATCGGATCCTTTGGGGCGTTCCTGTCTACTCGAGCAATCCTGAAATTCATGACCGGATCGTGGAAAAGCCGGGCGCGTTCGGCCAGGTCAGAGAAGGCCTGTCGGTCCTTGGCCACGCCGGCGCGAAAATCGAATTGCGTACGGTGCTGATGAAGCCGAATGCAGCTGGTATGACTGATCTGGCCAGGTTTGTGACGACATCGCTGCCGTTCGTCGACAAATGGGCAATCATGCAACTCGAAAATATCGGCTACGGCAGGCAGAACTGGCACTCGTTGTTTTTCGACAGCTCCAAGGGTTTCGACGCGGTTGGCAACGCGCTCGATTTCGCCATCAGCCGTGGGATCGACGCGATGCTGTACAATTTTCCGTTGTGCACTCTTCCGCCCGACTACAGAACATTGGCTCCGTCGACGATTTCCGATTGGAAGCGATCCTACGTTTCGGAGTGCGCTGGTTGCGGACTACGCGACGACTGCGGCGGCTTCTTCGAATGGCACCCGAAAGCGCATGGATATGAAAGGTTAGGCCTCACGTGAAAAAGCGGCTCTTTACCATTCCGTCGTTGCTGGCAGCCGGCTTCATGCCAATCGAGAGCACCGCAATGCCGATTGCTCCATTCAATGATGGAGGCAAGTCGAAATCGTTGTTCGACATTTTCAAGCTGGATCACAAATTCACATTGGCCGGGCATAGTTCGCATTCGAGCCACAGCTCCCACAGCAGCCATCGATCCTCTACGGGAGGCGGCACCTACTACCCACCGGCCGCACCCGTCTATCAGGCTCCGGCACCAGTGTATCAAGCGCCCTCGCCAACCTACCAGGCGCCGACTGCCACTGCGCCGGCTGCAGCACCTCTGGTTGTGCTTCCCGGGAACGCTGCCAAATTCAAGGAGATCGTCCTGCAAGTTCAGTTCGCCATGCTGTCGTTCGGCTACTACAATGGCGAATTGGATGGAAAAATGAGCCCTGCGATGCGGGCCGGCCTCCTGAAAATGCAAGCGGATTACAATCTCAAGGTGACAGGCACCATTACGCCGGAGACGCTGAACGCCTTGCGCATTACAGCGGATTAATTTGACCTAAATGACACCGGTGAACAAACAGCGGTCACTGCCCCCCTGCACCCTCAATTTTCCCCTCACCAAATTCCGAGAATGCCGGGTTTTAGTAACGGCGAGACTGATCTCGGCCAACACAAGCGGCAACCGCAACGTCAGTTCCAACAAGTCCGCTTTTGGCAGGCGGTCAAGTCGAAAGGAATGACCGAGATTAGGCGCGATCCGGCCTGTCGCGAACGCGAACTTTTGACCCCAAAGCCCCCATTTGGCGGCGAACCCATAGACGGCCGCTTCTGGCGCTAGTTGCCCGTTCCGGCGGCCGGCTCAACGGCAAGCCCTGACCCAAACGAGCCATTCCGGCAGGCAAGCTCTAATGTCTCGAATGTGGTGACTACGACATTGGTTACACCTCGCCGTATCAGCGGTCCATCAAACGTGCGGGAGAAGGGATTTGCTGGTAAGGTCGGTTTCCTTTCAGAACAACCAATACTATGATCCGCTGGGGCCAGGCCACCGATGGACCGCAAGCTTGCCGCGATTCTAGCCGCAGATGTAGTAGGCTATTCGACTCTGATGGAGCGCGACGAGGCCGGTACATTTGAGCGACTACGTGCCGGACGCAAGGAACTGTTCGAGCCCGAAATTGCCCGCCACCACGGCCATATCTTCAAGCTGATGGGCGATGGGATGCTGGCCGAATTCGGTAGTGTCGTCGATGCCGTCGAATGTGCAGTGTCGTTGCAGCGGGGACTATCCGAGCGCAACGCCTCGCTTCCCGCAGTGGAACAGATCGTGGTGCGGATCGGCATCAACCTC
This sequence comes from Mesorhizobium sp. M1365, assembly GCF_040317865.1. Lineage (NCBI taxonomy): Bacteria > Pseudomonadati > Pseudomonadota > Alphaproteobacteria > Hyphomicrobiales > Phyllobacteriaceae > Mesorhizobium > Mesorhizobium sp. M1365. The sequence continues at coordinate 16,471 of NZ_JAMYLG010000058.1, read as the reverse complement.
GGCGAGGTGATCGTCGACGGCGACGACCGGTATGGCGATGGGGTCAACATCGCGGCCAGACTTCAGCAGTTGGCGGAATCGGGCGGCATCTGCATCTCGGGAAAAGTGGCCAAGGAGGTTGATAGGAAGCTGGCGTTCGCCTTTGAGCCAATGGGCGAACAGAGGGTCAAAAACATAGCCGAACCCGTTCAGGCGTATCGCGTGTTGCTTGATTCCGCGACAGCGGGCAAGACCCTCCATGCTCGCCGCCAGCCGCGCGCCTGGCGTTTTCCGGCCGCGGCGGGAATTCTCGTCCTGGCTCTCGGCCTTGCAGTAGCATGGTGGCAGCCGTGGGAGAGGCCTGCACCGCTTGCCGTTCCGACCGTCAGCGAGGCAGCCGACACCCGGCCCTCGCTAGTCGTCCTGCCCTTCGACAATCTCAGCGACGACAAGGAACAAGAATATCTCGCCAACGGCTTCACCGAGGATCTGACGACCGCACTGGCGCGTGTGCCGGGTCTTTTCGTCTTCTCCCCCAACGCGGGCTCCGCTTACAAGGACAAGGACCCGAAGGAGATTGCGGCGGCATTGGGCGTCCGGTACCTGCTGAAAGGCTCGATTCGCCGCGTCGGCGACGACATGCGCATCAATGCGCAGCTGATCGATGGCTCGACTTCCAGACATCTCTGGGCGGAGCGTTTCGACGGCCGGTGGGCAGACGTATTCGCGCTGCAGGACAGCGTTGTCAGCAGCATCGCGGGTGCGCTGCAGCTCCGCCTGGTGAGCGGCGCGCCGGCTACCCGGGCCGGAGGCACCAGTAATCCCGAGGCCTATGAGGCCTATCTCAAGGGGATGGACATCTACAACCGTATCAACACGCCCGAGGAGTTTGCGCAGGCTGTGAAGTATTTCCAGCAAGCCGTGCAACTCGACCCCGATTTCGGCGCGGCGTACGCCCAGCTCGCCTGGGCCTACTGGGACGCGGATGTCGGTCGGGTCGTAGTAATGGGACTTACGACGGACGTGGCCCAGGGCAAGATCTATGAAACCCTGGAAGCGGCGGCCAGGGATCCTTCGCCGGGCTACTATCAGCTCGTCGCCGAGTTGATGGTCCGCGAGCACGACTCGGACGACGCAGTTACCGTTCTTCTGAAGTCGGTGGCGCTCGATCCCAGCGATACTTGGAATTATCTCTCGCTGGCCAATGCTCTGAATTTCAACGGCAGGCCGAAGGAAGTGCTTAGCTATCTCGATGCGGCTGCGCGCGTCGACCCAAACTCGTGGATGGACTACAGGCGCTACCAAGCCGGACTGGCCGAGTTCGGCCAGGAGAAGTTTGAGGACGCGGTTCGCTCGATCGAGAAGATGGACCTTATATCGGCCGATCCACGGGCGAAATTTTATGCCCTGCAGGTCCTTATTTCGGCTTATGGGCATCTTGGGCGCACAGACCAGGCCGCGGCGGCTTTGGAAACGCTTAGGAAGGTTGTTGGGCGGGTGGACAGGGGGCCGAGCCAGTTGATGACCCAGGATTACATGGTGTTCAAGAATACGGCCGATATCGAACGCCTTTTGGCCGGGCTGACCAAGGCAGGTGTGCCAGAGCTGTCGGCATTGGCAAAGGCAGGCATGAATCCGAAGGACCGGCTCACAGGGGCGGAAATAAAGTCTCTCATGTTCGGGCACGAAACGCGCGGAAAATTGGTAATGCCCACGTTCCTGCCGATGCAGCGCACAACCTCGGTCGACGGCGCCGTCAGCGAGACCGTTGGCCAGAGGAGCCGCGTAGGAACCTCGTGGGTGCAAGGCGATTTCTTGTGCAACGCCTTTCCCATAGAACTGACAAGCTGTGGGGCGATTTTTCGCAATGTGTTCAGGACGCCGGGGCGCGACGACGAATACAAGGCCGTTTACCGCGGGGACCAGTTCGAGTTTTCGGTCGTCAAGTGAAACTCCCAAATGCCGCAAGGCCGTAAGTCTGCTTGCCGAGTAGACGCGACGTTGTTGGCATAACTGCAAACGTCGACAATTGGCGCTATCAAGACGTCCGGCCCTGTCGCTGACCACGTCTGCTTTCAGGCAGCGGCTAAGCCAATCTCTACGGCCGAATGGAGGCGCGAAGCTGACGCCACCGGCGAATTTGAACCGAATACCCCATCATCCTATGTTCATGATTTGTGCTTCGAAAGTCGCATAATTGGCAGTCTGTAATCTCCAGAAACCGGAACTCAGCCCGATCCATGGCCTCAGCTCTGACATACGAAGCCTATGCCGTCAGCTCCATGTGACATGAATTGCCATCAACGCGCTTTCATGCTTGCTGGGCCGATGTCTCGTCCTCGCCTGCTGCCCGAAAAGAGTTTTCCGACCTATGCGTACCTGCCTGGCAAACATCCGCATCCGGTACGTGATCCCTTGGGCCATAGCTACCGAAACGATCCCGTGACCGTCGCCCTTGGGGAAGCGTTAGGCTCGGATGTCTTTCGATGGGGAATCGACCTTTTCAACCATGGCTATTACTGGGAAGCCCATGAGGCTTGGGACAGGCTGCGAAACGAAGCACCCAGCACCGCCTGTTCTTCAAGGGACTGATCCTATTGGCGGCGGCCGGGGTAAAAATACGCGAGGGAAAGCGGGTCGCTGCCGTACGCCATGCCACAAGAGCTGCCGCGCTTTTTCGTCAGGTGGTGACGGTGCCGAGCCGGCTCTTTGAGACTGCGCTCGGGATGACACCTGCCGCGCTTGCAGAATATGCCGAAGCAGCCGTAACTTCCCGGGTTTTGCCAGAACCAAAGCCTGACCAGCCCGAGCCCGTTTTCGATTTTATTCTCGCACCAAAACTTGAGAGTGTCTGATCGGCAACCCTTGGTAAGCGTTCAACCCCAGCTTCGCCTGTGGAAGGCTGGTTACTCCCGCCTATTTTGTGTCCGGGCTACATAGGCCGATGGATCTGCAGCAATCAGGCCGCGGTCTTCTTGCGCGTCCGCTTCAGCGGCGCCGGCTTTTCCGGTTCTTTCGGCTTTCGGCCGAGCCCCATCGTCTTGGCCAATGCCGAGCGCGCTGCGGCATAGTTCGGCGCGACCATCGGATAGTCCGCTGGCAGGCCCCATTTGGTGCGATATTCGTCGGGCGTCAGGTTGTAGTGGGTCGCGAGATGGCGTTTCAACGACTTGAACTTCTTCCCGTCCTCAAGGCTGACAATGTAGTCCGGAGTGACCGATTTCTTGATCGAGCACGGCAGCCTTGAGAGCCCGGGACTTATCCGGCGCAGCACCGCCGCCGGCGGTGCCCATCAATGCGGCGTGAATCTGACTGATGAGGGCCGGCAAGTCACCGACCGGAACCGGATTGTTCGAGACATAGGCCGAGACGACGTCGGCAGTGAGTTCGATCAGGTTGTCGGCATTGCTTTCAGCTTCTTCTGTCACGAAACTCTCATGGCGGCTTGAAAGACAGTCGGCGAAATTGTCCGTTTCATAGTGGCGGTTTGCGCCAAACGCAACGAATGCATTGGGCACTATCGTGCTCTGCCGCTCTGCCGCGGCGGAGCTGGTCCGCGCCGGTCTCTCCCGGGCGACTGTGCCCCGGAGCTGCCCAGGCGGCCTCTCTGCATGGCTGGTCTGGCGCCAGACCGGCCTGAGGCCCGCAACGGCTTCGCTGACCTTCTTCCCCTGCGCTGAGGCGCATTCCTCGCGAACCAAGAAGCTCGGCTGCCGCCGCCCTCCGCTCACGCTGCGGCCCTACGGGTGCAAGCCAGCCGTCCCGTCGCCCTGAAGACCGCTATCGAGGCCGCGCTGGGCGGCTTCGAGGAACAGTAAGGAGATACCACAATGGCTCAAATCGGCATCTTCACCCGCAGCGACGATGGCGCCTTTACCGGCACGATCCGCACCCTCAACGTCAACATGAAGGCGACCATCCGGCCCGTCGCCAAGGACAACGAGCGAGGCCCCGATTACCGGGTCGCCGCCAATGGCGTCGAACTCGGCGCAGGCTGGAGAAAGGCAGCCAAGGACACCGGCGCCGACTACGTTTCGGTCAAGCTCGACGACCCCTCCTTCACGGCCCCGGTCTACGCGACCCTGGTCCAGAGTGACAACGGCGAGCACAAGCTCATCTGGTCCCGCTGATCGACACGCGGTGCCTCACCCCGGGCGAGGCACCGCCTCTCACCCGTGGGATTATGCGACGACCTGAGCTTTGCTATTTCCGTGCTTCCAAAATTTCGATCATCGGTCGCGCGGTCCTATTGGGCGCCGACGCCACCTTTCCAGTGCCGAATGTTTCCAACGATCCGGCCCCGATCGAGCCGTGAAGGCTCGCAGCAACCGTGCCGAAAACGCGCCTGACCATCGCGTCTGCTGCGAAGGCATGGAGGGCTGGTGCAGCGTGGAATCGCACCGCGACAAGGTCGGCGCTTATCTCTCTCGATCGACAACCGTCTTCACGCAACCGGTCCGCCCCAATCTGTTCCAGTCGACGCCAACAAGGACGCACGGAGTCTGTTTTGGAGCCGCTATCGAGGCGCAATGAACGAAGCTGGTCGGGTGCTCCGACTGCGTTTCTGCTGCGTCAAGCTCTTCGATCGATCGGGCGTCGGTCAAGCCCTTCGACCGATCGCCCGTCAGGCGGGCGCCGCGCGCAGCGAAGGTCAGGCGGCCGGACGCTTGCCAATGGCGGAGAACGCCCATCGCGGCGCAATTTGCGGCAAGCAAGTCCGGCCGGCGAAGCCTTGCTCTTGACGGAAGCGAGCACGGCCGCAGGCTGTCGACGCATCAGAAGCGTGATATATGCACTGTCGTCCGCAGCAGCATGACGATGATGTCTGCATGCTTGGCTCACCCTTTCAGCGTCGGTTGTTTACGCAGAACCTGAGCGGATAGTGAGCGGCTGAGCGCTCCAGCAGCACGATTTTATCCGCTGATCCATGATCGCGACATATCCGGGAAGCCGCGAAACGTTTCGCCATCGCCCGAGCGGTTGCTTCGCGTCATAATGCATGTCGAGAGCGTTGGCGATGTTCATCTGGTGTGCAGCAAGGATGGGCTTGATGCAGATCATGCCGCCGACATGGCAGGAGCTGCGCATCAAGTCCGCGTCGGCGACGACCGTTGTCAACCGCGTGACAATATGTTTGCACGTACAGCGCATCTCCGCGAGAAGCTCGACCGCTTCGGCTGCGACGGCGTTTTCGCCGCCTACAATTCCGATCATGGCGAAATCAAGAGCATGTCGCGCCGGCCGCCCACCGCCGCGAGACGGTCGATTACGCTAGGAAACGGGCACCGCTGATCATTGCTGCGGTTCCCATTCCGATGCGCTCACGGCGAGGATGCAGCAGGGCGAACGCACTTCATTGGTTGGTTTTCGCGCGCACGGGCGACACCCGGAATGTCCTTGCAATGCATGGCGACTGTGGCGCGCATGTTGCGGCAGAGACAGTGCTCGCGGCGATCCATCCGCCCAACATTCAGCCTTCCACAAACTTTGCCGTAGTTGACTTAACTGCGGTCGAGCCACGGCTGGATAACTTGTCGGTGGAACCGCTGTCTGGCGAGAGACCCGCCGCAGATAGCCGTTTGGTCCAGCGCCCTTCTACAGCGTTACGTTGATAGTGACATTCCCGGTCGAATGCATTTCGGCTTATTGCGTTGCGGGGGTTGCAGTGGGAGGGTTGACGGCGAGAGAGGGCGAGAGGGCGTGCAAACATGCAAACAAAGAGGGACGGCTCTCCTAATCGGGCTCGCCCTTAAGATCGACCGCCGAGAGTGGTAGCGGCGCAAGGAATCTGAGAGCCTGACAGCGTATTTGTTCACTGCAGTCAGGACAGATTCATGAACAACCCGGTTTACATTGGACTTGACGCATCGCTGGATGAAACAAGCATCTGCATCGTCGATTGCGACGGCAAGATCGTATTCGAGACAAAGGTGGAGAGCAATCCGGACGCGCTCCACTCCGCACTGAAGGGCTACGTGGAGCGCGCTCAGCGCATCGGCATCAAGGCGTCTTCGATAGGCGTCTGGCTGGCGCGTGAGCTGCTATTGCGGAAGCTGACGGTAATCGTCGTCGAGGCCCGTCACATGCGCACGAGCCTGAGCGCGATGCGCAACAAGACCGACAAGAACGACGCGCGCGGCATTGCGCAGATGATGCGCATGGCGTGGTTTCGTGCCGTCCACGTCAAGGGCGTGGAGAACCAGCGGTTTCGCACGATGCTGGCCAATCGCAAGCTTCTCAAGCGCAAGTTGGTGGATCTCGAGAACCACATTCGCGGCTCGCTGCGGGTGCATGGCTTGAAGGTTGGCGCGATCGGCCGGCACGAGTTCGAGGCCCGCGCGCGCGAACTGCTGGACGGCGCCGATTTCGTCTTCGAACGGATGATCGACAGCTTGCTGGCGGTCCGTAACGCGGTCCTTGAGGGCTATGATCGATTGCACACGATGTTGCTAAATGCGGTCGCTGCCGATCCTGTCTGCCGGCGCTTCATGACCGTGCCTGGGGTCGGACCGGTAGCTGCCCTGACGTACAAGGTTGCGATCGATGATCCGCATCGATTCAGCCGCTCCCGCACTGTCGGCGCGCATTTTGGCCTGACGCCGAGACGTCATCAGTCCGGCAGCTCGATCGACTTCACGGGACGCATCACGAAGCAGGGCGACATGACTGCACGCGAGGCGCTGTGCGAGGCGGCAGCGGCCATGTTGCTGCGTTCGCGCCGCGGCTCGGCACTCAAGGGGTGGGGGCTCAAGATCGCCAAGAAGCGCTCGATGCTGTGCGCGATCACAGCAGTCGCCCGCAAGCTTGCCGCCATCCTGCACCGTATGTGGGTTGACGGCAGTGTGTTCGATCCAGGCGCCGGGGCGGTTGTCACGCCGACGATGCGCGCGACGCTGAAGGCGCTGAGAACGGCTTGACGATGGGCGCGTCTCGACAGTTTAGAGGAGGTCCTGAGATCTGAGTTCGAAGAGTTCCCGTGCGCACGGGCGGCGCCCTGGCAGGGCGTTGGATGAGACTGAGTCCGCTATCTTGCCGGCATCCGCCCGCCACCGGGATGAATGCGCCGTGATCGCTAGGACCGTCTCGTCATGAGGCCATCAATACGGCCCGAAGGAGAGCATGCGACGGCTGATTTGAGCCGAGCGCGTAGTAAAGCAGGGACCCTGCCGAGGGAAGCGTGGTTGCAAGAAGTGCGCACGAGTTTACAGTGACTATGAAGCAGAATTGGAGATGTCATGCAGCTGGAAAGCCATTATTGTAGTTGACATTAGGGGCCCGATTAGGACGGCAAGATAAAGCGAGCTGGCGCTCGCCCTCGCTTTGCTCGTAAGTTGTTGTCTGCACATTGTTTTTTCCTGCTCGTGCCGACGCCAGGCGGAATCGCGCGAGGTGCGGATGGCGCCGGCTGGTTCGCTATCCTGTTGATCTCAAAAGCAAAGGTGTGATGCCGCAGCGATGTGCGATCGGTTGTTCTACGCCGCAGCAAGTCTTTGCGCGCCGTAGAACGCCCGGCGCTCCGGCCACCTTGAAGCACCAAATCCGACTCCCGATGCTGTCGTCATGGCAGATCGTGACAGCGACAGATTCGAGGTTCGCATTGGCCGGATCCGGCGCAGCAGCACGCCGGTCAATTCGCGCACGCTGCCCTTTCTGCGCCAGGTCGAGATTGCCATCCGCAAGCAGGGCGGCAATCCCAATCGCCTCGGCGCAAGCAGGAACGACGGGCAGGGGAGCGGCCGCTTCAACGCGCGGGGCCGCGGCGGCAAGGTGGCGGCAGACTTGCCGAAGGACGGCGGTAGGTGGAAGCAGGACTCCAATGGCGTTCGCTTTCGTTCCCGTCGCGTCGTGGTGAAGGCGCGCGTCGTCAAGCTGCCGAAGCAAGGGAAGGGGATCACCGGGCGCGCCCAAAAATTCGCGACGACGAGCAAGGCTGTCGATGCGCATCTGCGCTATCTCCAGCGCGACGGCGTCACCAGGGACGGCGAGAAGGGCAGGGTGTACTCGGCCTTCGACGACGAGGCCGACAGCAAGGCCTTCGTCGAGCGCGGGCGCGGCGACCGGCATCAGTTCCGCTTCATCGTCGCGCCGGAGGATGCCGCCGAGATGGAAGACCTGCGCTCCTTCACCCGCGATCTCATGCGTCAGATGGAGACCGACCTCAGCACGCGCCTCGACTGGATCGCTGTCGACCATCACAACACCGGTCATCCGCATACCCACGTCCTGGTGCGCGGCATCACCGATGACGGCAAGATCCTGAACATCGCCGGCGACTACATCGCCCATGGCATCCGTCACCGGGCAGGCGAGCTGGTCGAACGGGAACTCGGGCTGCAAAGCGAGATCGAGGTCGCCCGCAAGCTGGCCAGCGAGGTGGAAGCCGAACGGCTGACCCGGCTCGACCGCATGCTGATCGCCGAACAGCAGGAGCACGATCTGGTCGGCCTCCGTCCCAATGCCAGCGACAGCTACACCATTTCCAGCAATCGCTATCTGCTGATCGATCGGGCAAAGAAGCTGGAGCACTTCGGCCTGGCGAGCGAGATGGAGCCCGGCCGGTGGGTCATCTCCGACAGGACCGAAAACGTGCTGCGGGCGCTTGGCGAGCGCAACGACATTATCAAGAGCATGCACCGGGCGCTGGAGGAGCACGGCCTCGCCGATGAACGGGGCGCGGCGCAATATGTCATGCACCGGCAGACCATCACCGAGCCGGTCGTCGGCCGCGTGCTCGCCAAGGGTCTTGCGGGTGATGAGATGAGCGATCGGCTGTCGCTCGTCATCGACGGCGTCGACGGGCGCACCCACTATGTCGAGACTGCCGACGCGGCAAAGCTCGAAGACATCCAGCGCGGCCACATCGTGGCGCTCGATCCGGTGCTGCCGAAGCAGGAGCCACGTGCGGCCGACCGCAACATCAGCAGCGTAGCGGGCGAGGACGGCATCTATCGCCCGAGCCAACACCTGGAGGCGATCCGCGAGACATTTTTGCAGCAGGGCAAGGACCCGGACGCCTTTGTCCGTTTCCATGTCCGCCGTCTCGAAGCGCTGCGCCGGGCCGGCCACGTCGAACGTATCGATGAAGACCACTGGCGCATTCCAAAAGACCTGTCCGAGCGCGGCATCGCCTATGATGGCCGCAACGCCGAGAAGGACTTCTCCCTGCGTGTGCTCTCGACGTTCGATCTTGACGCGCAGGTCGGCAGCGATGGCGCCACCTGGCTCGACCGGGAGCTTACGGCAAAAAATCCCATGCCGCTGGTCCGGTCAGGCTTTGGTCTCGACGTCGACAACGCTCTCGACAAACGGGCTGCCCAGCTCGTCGGGATGGCCCATGCCGAACGCGATCCAACCAGCGGGACCATTACCTTCGCGCGCGACCTTGTTGCCACGCTGGAACTCCAGGAGGTCACGCGCGTCGGTAAGGAAATCGCCGCTGCGCGCGGCCTTACCTTCGCGCCCGTTCAGCCCGGCAACTATGTCGGCGGCACCCTCCTTGACTCGGTCCGCCTTGCCAGCGGGCGTTTTGCCATGCTGGACAACGGGCTCGGGCTTCAGCTCGTTCCCTGGCAGCCGATGCTCGACAAGCGCGTCGGCCAGCACATCAGCGGGCTCGTGCAAGACAGCGGGGGCATCGACTGGAGCTTCGGCAGAAAGCGTGGGCTGGGGCTGTGAAAGCGCCCATCACGTGGCACTTTTGGCTCGCAACTATCGCCGGCAACGATTGGCCAAGCCTAGTAGCAAACAGTTTGTTAGATGCGGGGTCTTAAACGGATACCATTCTCGGACAGGAACTCGATTCCGGCCCTCTCAAGTGTGTGCCTTATACTTATCAGGTTGTTGGCAATTGGAATGCGCGCCCCACGCTCAAAATCCGCAATCGTCTGCCGAGCCACCTTTGCGGCTCTAGCTAGTTCGTCTTGGCTCCACCCAAGCATCGCCCGAGCGCCGCGACACTGCTCTATCGTTAGCGCATTTTCCATGGGCTACAATCCGATTGACGTCAATCAATTTGTATGATCAGATTCCCTAACGCGGCCGAGCTGAGCGCTGACACGCTTAGCCCGGCCTAACCACAACCAAGCTGTTAGGAGCTCGGATCATGGGTGATTCCGACAATACCACGAGTCTCCCTTTCGTCACCCGTAGGCAAGTACTTGCGGGAGGAATGATCGCGTCCACCGCTTTGATGCTTGAAAAAAGTACTTTCACCGGCAACGCTGCCGCGACGAACGTGTCCCTCTCCGACCCAGCGCTCGCGCTTTGGCGGGAATGGCAGACGGCCCACCGGCTGACCGAGCGGCTTTGTCGCAGACAGCAGCGACTGGAGACGAGGCTTGTCGAGAGCGTCGGCTTTCCTTGTGTGACCGTCCGCGTGTCCGAGGGCGAGGACGTGACGGTCCACTCGATTGAGGCACTCAATGAATTGCTAGGCAGAAGGCCGGATATGGCTGCTCTCCGCCAGAAAGCCGAAGCTGGTCTCACGGCACATCAGGCACGCTGGGATGACGCTGCCGAGGAGACCGGGTACATTGCCGCGCTCAGGGCCGAGCGCAAGGCTGGCGACCGAGCGGAGGATCTGCTGGAAGCGTTCTCAATGACGCCTGCCACGACTCTCGCCGGTGTGGCAGGCAAGCTCGATGCTGTGTTGCGTGAGGGCGAGCCTTGGGAGGAATGCTCCGAATTTCCCTGGTCTCAAATTCGCTCCGCCCTCAGCGATCTGGTGCGTATCGCCCAGCCAGCGATGCCGGAACAATTCTTTGCCGACGAGCGGCGTCCCCCAGCTTCGCAGGCGGGCGGGCTGGCTGCTATCTCGGCGCCTGAAAGACGAAGATGAAGGCGAGGACTCGAACCTCAAAATTTATTGGCACCGTAACCTGCTGATTTTGCTAACCAACTTAGCCACAGTCGGTGACTCGACTATCACAATCCTGGCACAATCACAGCCCACATTCCGCTAAACCGTCGTAAGGCGTACCGGAAAGAGCAGGCAGCGCCGAAACCCCGATCTAGACAAAGCAAGACGGCAGAGTGCGCGACATTCAGCGCGGGCTGAACAATCGCTCCACAGCTCATTTTTTACAAAGTAGACTGGAGCATTCTCGCACCCGTCACGGAGCAGAAATGGTCAAGGGCCACGTGCAGCGCAAACTAGCTGCTATCCTTGTTGCGGACGCGGTCGGCTACAGTAGCCTGATGGCTTCGGACGAAGTGGGGACTCACGAGCGATTCAAATCGCTTCGCTCCGATCCGATCGACACTAAAATCGCCGAACACCAAGGTAGGATCGTCAAGGAAATTGGCGATGGGCTTCTCGTCGAGTTCGCCAGTGTGGTTGCCGCCGTCCAATGCGCCGTCGAGATTCAGGAAGCATTAGCCGAGCGGAACGCGGATAGGCCCGATCATAAACGGATTGAATTCCGAATAGGCATCCATCTCGGCGACGTCATTGTGGACGGCGAAGACATTTTTGGTGACGGGGTCAACATCGCCGCTCGATTGGAAGGTCTCGCGGCGCCCGGCGGAATAGCCATTTCGGCTGATGTCCGTCGGCAGGTCGAGAAGAAATTAAACGTTGATTTCGAAGACATCGGCGAAAAAGAACTCAAGAACATCTCCGAGCCAGTTCACGTCTACAGAATGAAGCTGGCGTTAAAAGCAATCCAGAAGCCTGTCAATGTATTGGACAGGCCAGCCGTCGCAGTCCTGCCGTTCCTGAATATGAGCGGCGATCCAGAGCAGGACTATTTCGTCGATGGCCTAACAGAGGACATTATTACAGCCCTGTCTCACTGGCGAACCTTTCCTGTCATTGCCCGCAATTCAACATTTACCTACAAATCCTCCGCTGTGGACGTTCGCAAGATAGCCCGCGAATTAGATGCTCGATTTGTTCTGGAGGGCGGTGTTCGGAAAGCTGCAAGTCGTATTCGTGTCACTGCCCAATTGATTGATGCCGCCAGGGGCCATCACGTTTGGGCGGAAAAATATGACAGGCACCTGACCGACATTTTTGAATTGCAAGACGAGCTAACCCAAAAGATCGCTGCAGTGGTGGAGCCGGCGATAACGAGGGCCGAAACGCGCCGGATGGCAGTTCCCGGAACTAAAAACGTTGGTGCTTGGGACTATTACTTGCGCGGTTTGGGGCTAGCGCACCAATTCACCGGACAGGCGCACAAGCAGGCCCGCGATATGTTTAGGCGCGCCTTGGAAATCGATCCCGCCTACTCGCAAGCATATACCGGCATCGCACAAACGTATCTTCAAGAGATTTTTTTGAAGCAGGTCGATGACCACGCGGCGGCCGTTTCGAAAGTCGTCGACGCGGCAAAAAAGGCTGTCTCGCTCGATGACAGCGATTCGGCTGCGCACCTCAGTTTAGGATTGGGGTACATGTGGTCCGGAATGCACGACGCCGCCATCGAAGAAGTCCAACGGGCGATCGATTGCAATCCGAGCAACGCGCTCGCCTATGTGGTTTTAGGGAACGTCCTGGACGTCGCCGGACGTCCCGAAGAGGGCATCCCGTTCCTTGAAACCGGATTGAGGCTCAACCCGCTAGAGCCCAGAATGCATTACGCGATGACATGGTTGGGCGGCGCATACCTAAACGCCCGGCGGTACGCCGACGCACTTGCTTGGTTGCAGCGAGCTGCCAGTCGTCGGTCTGACTATGCACTGACCTTTCTATTCTTAGCGGTTTGCTTGACCAATCTCGGCAAGCGCTCTGCGGCGGAAAAGGCCTTGGCAGAATGCGAGAAAGTTGAGCCAGGATTCACCGCCGCATTTGTGAGATGGCGGGCCTACAGGAACGACGCCGACAACGATCACATGCTCAAGGGAATTCGCGATGCTGGCGGCGATACTTTCAATTAATAGAATAACAGGTCACGTTTATTCATAGGTTCCTAAAGAAATTTGTTCCTAAGGCGCAACTTTGTCAGCTTCGTAAGCTGAGCCAACGTCTGTGTCCCATACCAACGGGCCTTTGGATCTCACCATTCTAGAGGTCCGGAATGGGGTCGCGACGTTCCCCTAACCTCCCATCAGGGAATGGTCCGCAAGGGGTCGGATTTTCATATTCGTGCCACGAAGGCACGAAGCAGGCGCCTGCACAAGGCTCGCTGCTTTGAAAGCATGCCGATGAACGACGAGCTGATCCGCCTTCCCGGTGCCATGGAGCCCGTCACGCGGCCTGACATTCAGCACCATACGTGCGAGCACCCCGACTGTGGCAAGGATGCCGGATGGGGGTTCGCCAAGCCGAGGCGGCCATCCCATTGGTTCTGCTTTGAGCACCGGGCTGATGCCGAAGCATATCTCTAAGCAGCGTGTTGATCTGATGATCAGAGCGCCAATACGACAGGGAGACTATGCCGACCGCGAGATCGATTGCCAGGAGGCAATGGAGCCCGGCTTCCAGGCGATCGCCGATTGCTGATTGAGGCGGGATGGACGCGCGGGGCGATCATGCGGTCGTTGAAGCGGCTCATCGCCGCCGACAACATGACCCAGAAGGAAAACGCCAGGTTGAGGCGCAGATAGCCCTGCCGGCATTCAAAAAGCTATCGAGGAACTTTGAACCGTCGCGGCCGTTTACCGGCTATCGCGTCCGGAAAGTTCCGCCATGAATGTCAGCGACGAAAGGACTGTATCCCTTTGGGCGGCAACCGAAGTAGCGCCTGATGCAGTTCCGCTCGAGCGGAGTGAACAGGTCGATGTCGTGGTCGTCGGATCTGGCATTGCCGGACTGTCGGTCGCGTTCGAACTGGCCATCGCCGGGCAAAAGGTGGCAGTGCTCGATCGCGGCCGGATCGGAAGCGGCATGACGGCCCGCACCACCGCGCATCTGTCATCGATCTGCGACGACTACTTTTCGGAACTGATCAAATTGCGTGGCGAGGAACTTGCGCGGATCTACTACCAAAGCCAGTCGGCCGCTATCGACCGTATCCGATCGATTCAGGAGGCGGAGGGCATGCCGTGTGATTTCCGCCGCCTCGAAGGCTTTCTGTTTCCGGCGTCGGGCAGGAAGGAATCCGTCATCGAGCGCGAACTGGACGCCGCTCTGAAGATCGGTGTCGACGTCGAGAAAACCGTGGGAGTGCCGCTTGCTGGGTTTTCGGACGCGCCCGTCCTTCGTTACCTCAATCAGGCGACATTCCACCCGCTCAAATATCTCCGCGGGCTGGCTGCCGGCATCCGCGCGCGCGGCGGCGCGCTTTATGCGGATACCATCGTCGACAAAGTCGAGGAGACTGACGGCGGCGTGCGCGTAACCACGGTCTCGGGCTTTGCCGTGTCTGCCAAATCGGCCGTTGTCGCCACCAACTCGCCGATCAACGATCGGGTGGCGCTCCACACCAAACAGGCGCCGTATCGGACCTACGCGATGGCATTCGAGATCGCGCGCGACATTTTGCCGGATGCACTCTATTGGGACACGCTGGACCCCTATCACTACGTCCGTCTGCAGCCTGGCGAAGGCAAGACCGACTTTCTGATCGTCGGTGGTGAGGATCACAAGACAGGGCAGGTCGACGACGCCGACGACCGCTTCGCTGCCCTGGCGGCCTGGACCAAAGGGTTGGTGGCCGATATCGGCGCGGAAGCCAATCGATGGTCCGGGCAGGTAATGGAGACCGTCGATTACGCCGGGTTCATCGGCCGTAATCCCGGCAACGGGCACGTCTTCGTTGTTACCGGCGATTCCGGTCAGGGCATCACCCATGGGGTTGTGGCCGGCCAATTGATTTCCGACCTGATCCTGAAGGGGGAAAGCCCCTGGCGGGAACTTTACGAACCCTCTCGCAAGACGGCACGCGCGATCGGCGATTACTTGGCGGAGAATGCGACAGCGATCAGGAGTTTTGCCGAGTATGTCGCGCCTGGTGAAATTGATGCCGCCGATAAGCTGCGGCCCGGACAGGGGGCTATCGTCCGCCAGGGGCTTACCAAAGTCGCGGCCTTTCGCGATGAGGACGGCACGCTCTACAAGCGATCGGCCGCATGCACCCATATCGGTTGCCATGTCCATTGGAATTCGTTGGAACGCTGCTGGGACTGCCCCTGCCACGGCTCGCATTTTGCCGTCGATGGCACGGCTTTGAACGGACCGGCCGTAGCGCCCCTGGCTGAGGTGGAATAGCTATGGCGACTCCCGTTGAGGCGAGATGCCGCAATGCCAGCTCAGGCGAAGATGCTGCTTGGTAGCCGCTCGACACTGGCACCCGATGGACCCCATCGCCAGGTAATTCGTAGGTCGATCCCCGAATCTTTCTCGGCTTTGGAATCCGCTGTGCAGCCAATCACTCTGCATTCAATTCCACCTTTCCTCCATCGCAAACGTCAGGTGCTTTTGAGCGTTCCGTTCATCCCGTTCGGGTAGAAGCCGCCCTTGCTGACGCCGGCCTTGTCGGTCGAGATAGACGATCCGAAGCACTTCCTGGGGCGTCCTCGTGAAGGCGATCGCATCCGGGGTCGATGGAACGATATTGGCTCTGCCCTTGCCAGCCAGACGAAGTGACCGTCCGACCGGGCCTTACACGCGCAGCTTTCAGTTCCGACGGCACCCAAGTCGCAATTATTTCCGGCGAAGAAAGGGTCCGTATCGTTCGCGTTTTCCAGACACCCAACGACCTCATTGACTTCGCCCGGCGCACCTCCCTCGCGAACTCACCCCTTGCGAGCGGTGAAGCTTCTTTCTTCCTGAAGACCCTGCAACTGGTACTTGTCCGGACTGATGTCGGCAACGGGGTCAGATTTTGCCGCTTGAGCCGGCCGCCGGAACGGGCAACTTAGCGCTAGAAGCTGACCTTGCCAGAGCTTGACCAAGACCGCTCTGGTCTTGATCAATGCGCCACGCCGTCGGATGCGTGCAGAAGTCTCCAGGTCAAGCCGATGCTGCCATCGAACTCGGATGCAAAATGTTCGGCGGCGACGCCTTCCAGGCCGTCATCGACAAGAGCCTCGATGGTTCGTCGCACCAGCGCGAGCTGCATCTCGCGGGCGTGTGCCAGGTCTGTCTCTCTCATGATTTCCGTGACGTGGTAGGCGACAACGGGCTGGCCGAGGCAAGACATGAGCGCGCTCGCTTCTGACGTCACTGCGGTAACTGCGTCTTCGATCTTCATTCTGGCGCTCCTCATCAAACATGATGCGGCGCCTCCCCATGACACGACGGTGTTCCGTCGCTTCTTTTTCAATTTCGAATGTCGTGAGTGAAAGTCTGGTGCGCGAACAGGAGAATTACCCTCTCTTGTCCCAATCTCCTTGAGCAGCCACGCTACCCAAATCAGTATGCTGCAAAATTGAATTAAAGGCGACCGAATAGTTAATCGATGGTTAATGGCTGCGCTCGCATCTCGGGCATTCGGCGCATGAAACATCGGGCAGGTCCGCCTCGCGCCTCATGCACGAACCCGCTTCGCGGGAGGGGCGCCTCGTTCTGAGATGGCGCGACTGCCATTTTGACTTGAGCGGGTAGAGG
>NZ_JAMYLG010000057.1:0-26462 GCF_040317865.1 Mesorhizobium sp. M1365 | reverse complement strand
AGGCGAGGAGGTCGCGTCGACCTTAATCAAGACGCTTCGGTGCGAGTGGATCCACGGCTTCATCGCCGACTTCTTCAACACTATCCACCCGTTGCTGCCGTTTAGTCTCCGTGCTTTGTTTTCGCAGATGAGCCGCTGAATCCTTCCAGTTCCTCGCCGATTCCTGAAAGTGCGTTGACGATCGTCGCCTCGACGTCGCCACGCTGTTTCTGGGGAATCAAGCCAAGTCCTTTTTGTATCGCTTCACGCCAATGTTTCCCCCTGTCCCACGCTTCCGAAAACGCGATGGCGAGATCGTCCTGGCGACGGGTAGCTTTCAGTGCCTCGACCAGAAGTGCTGCCTGGTGGACATCCTTTTCCCGCTTGCCCACGCCGTTTGCGTTGTTCTGTCGGCGCGAGGCAACGATCAGCTTGTGAACCGCATATCGTCCGGGCGACGGTACCACGACAGGCACTCCCGATCGATGCAGCAGCACAGTTCTGATTGGTTCGTGGATCAGGAAATCGAGAAACCGAAGAGGCTGCGCGGATGCACCGCCCAAAGGCGGCATCGAGGTTGCATGATCGGCGTAGTCATCGCTGCCCGTGTTCGGTGTAAGGAACTCGACCTTGTATCGGACTGCGTTCTCGAATTGCGTCGCGTGTCCGGGATCTGATCTGTAAGGGATTTCCCTGAAGGTTGGGTCGATCTCCCTCAAGATTTCGAGGATGGGCGGCAGGCTGTCCTCGACCGCGGCCGACACGGAATGGAATAGGGCGAAGTCTGCATCGCCCGTCTGCAACGCTGCACCGGGCAGCTTCACGCCCAGATAGCCCGCGTAGGACTGAAAGGCGACTGTGCCGACCAGGACGCCGCGTAAGCGGAAGATGCCAGCCTTCCCCAGCGCCTCGACGACATCCCCGGTGAACCTTTCGGGTTCTGTCAGCCCTGCCTCGCGCACGAGCGTGGATACCAGCTTCCTGCGGGCGCGGAGGTCGTCCTTGATCTGACGGAAGGATTCAACGCGTTTTGCAATCTCGGGATCGCTGTCAGGCCCGACATACCGTCGCGTCTTCGTCGGCTGCGTTTCCTCGAAATACCAGTATACCTTGCCCTTGACGGGCACCTTGACGAGATTGCCCGTCGTAGGGAAATCCGTTTCGAAGACTGCGTCCAAGGATCGCTGGACGAGTTCCGCATACATCGTGCGGTAAACGAGGTCGACCGTCTTCATGTCAGGCGGCTCCGGTTATAAGAAAAATGCGGTTCTCTTATAGCGGCATGACCTCAAGGGACGCAAGCGGGAGTTATAAGAAATCGCGAAAACCTATAACACCGCAGGAGAGGGTCAGGAATCCTTGTTGCCGGCGTGCAGCCAAATCAGAATGGGTTTTGCTCATTCAGATAAACAAAGCCATCACGAAAACGCTGCTTGGATGTGGCGCTCGACCTCACCGCGTCCGCGAACGGCCCGAGCCTGTCATAGGCGTTTTTGGTCGACGCGCTATTTTGGCGACGCATCCGGCACGACGACCAGCTTGCCAACGAAATCCTTGGCGATGAAATCGGCCTGGGCGCGATGGAAATCGGACAGCTTGTAGACGCCGCCGACCAGCGGCCGGATCTTCTTGTCCTCGATGTAGCGCACGATGCGGCGGAAATCCGCGCGTGTGCCCTGGCTTGAGCCATGCAGTTGCAGCTGTTTCAGGTACATGGTGCGCAGATCGAGCTGCACGACCGGGCCGGCAATCGCGCCGGCCGTGGTATAGCGGCCTTCCGGCCTCAAGATGCGCAGGAGGTCGTTGAAGATCGCGCCGCCGACCAGGTCGGCGACCACATCGATTGGCCGCCCGCCGGTCGCCTCGTTCACGGCTGCCGGCAGGTCGGCCACGCCACGGGTGATCACCGCCTCGGCGCCGATGTCACGCACGGCCTGTTCCTTGCCCTTGCCGGCAACCGCATAGGGAATGGCGCCGCGTGCCCGCGCCAACTGCACGATGCCCGAGCCGACGCCGCCCGAGGCGCCGGTGACCAGCACGCGCTCACCGGCCTTCAATGCTGCGCGTTCCAGCATCTGTTCGCCGGTGAGATAGGCGCAGCAGAAAGTGGCGAGCTCGACATCGCTGAGATCGGTATCGACGACATGGGCATTCTCTGCCGGCACCGCCTGATATTCGGCATAGCCGCCGTCGCGGCCGTGGCCCATATAGTCGATGTCGGCGAGTGAATCGTCGTCGCGATTGTAGATGGAGAAATCGACCATCACCCGCTCGCCGATGCGGGTCGGCGAGACGCCGTCGCCGACGGCAATGATGTTGCCGACCGTGTCGGTGCCCTGGATGCGCGGGAAGCTCAGCGTATTGCCCCGACGACGCCAGGTCGACACAGCGGCGGCATCCTCCTCCGTTCCATAGGCGCCCTGGCGCACCCAGACGTCGGTGTTGTTCATGCCGCAAGCGGTGACCTTGACCAGCACCTCGCCCCGGGCGGGCGAGGGCACTTTCACGTCGGTGCGGTAGACGAGCTTTTCCGGTCCGCCGTGCCCGATCAGTTGCACGGCGGCCATGGTGGCGGGGAGGGTCTTGGTCATGGCATTCATGTCGGCTCTTCAGATATTTGCAAACACGCTCTTCACCGCGTCGGCCGTCCTCGACACGACGATATCGGCCTCTTGCCGCGTCAGGCAGAGCGGCGGCGCGAAACCGAGAATGTCGCCCTGCGGCATGGCCCGGCCGATGACGCCGCTTGCCGCAAGGGTGGTCGCGACCTGCGGCCCGATTTTATGCGAGGCGTCGAAGAATACGCGATCGTTCTTGTCGGCGACGAACTCGATCGCCGCCAGCATGCCGTCGCCGCGCACCTCGCCGACGTTTTTGTGGCCGCCGACGGCTTTCGTCAGCTCGGCGCGGAAATAGGCGCCGGTCTCGCCGGCGTTCCGCACCAGGTCCATCTCGTCGATCAGTTCCAGGTTGGCGACGCCGGCGGCGACGCAGATCGGATGCGCCGAATAGGTCCAGCCATGACCGAGCGAGCCGAGCTTGTCTGAACCCTGCACCAGCACCTGCCAGACCTTGTCTGACACGATGACGCCCGACAGCGGCGCATAGGCCGAGGTCAGGCCCTTGGCGATCGTGATCAGGTCGGGCTTGATGCCGTAGTGGTCGGAGCCGAACATGGTGCCCAGCCGGCCGAAGCCGGTGACGACCTCGTCGGCAACCAGAAGCACGTCGTATTTCTTCAGCACCGCCTGGATCTTCTCCCAGTAGCCGGCCGGCGGCGGCACGATGCCGCCGGTGCCGAGGATAGGCTCACCGATGAACGCGGCGACCGTCTCCGGCCCTTCGGCGAGAATCATCTCCTCGAGCTTGTCGGCACAGTATTGCGAAAACTGCTCCTCGCTCAGCGAGCGGTCGGCACGGCGGAAGTAGTAGGGCGCCTCGGTGTGCAGGACCGGCGCACGCGGCAGGTCGAAGGCGTTGTGGAACAGGTCGAGGCCGGTCAGCGATCCGGTCATGATGCCGGAGCCGTGATAACCGCGCCAGCGCGAGATGATTTTCTTCTTCTCCGGCCGGCCGAGCACGTTGTTGTAGTACCAGATCAGCTTGATGTTGGTTTCGTTGGCGTCGGAACCGGAGAGCCCGAAATAGACCCTCGACATGCCCTGCGGCGCGCGGTCGATGATCATCTTGGAAAGCGTGATCGATGCCTCGGTGCCGTGCCCGACATAGGCGTGATAATAGGCGAGGTTCTTGGCCTGTGCGGCGATGGCGTCGGCGATCTTCTGACGGCCATAGCCGACATTGACGCAGTAGAGGCCGGCGAAAGCATCGATGCTCTTGCGACCGTTATTGTCCCAGATGGTGACGCCTTCGCCGCCGGCGATGATGCGGGTCGGCGATTCACCCCGTGCATGCGTGCCCATATGGGTCGAGGGATGGAAGAAGTGATCGCGGTCCCAGGCGGCGAGTTCGTTTGACTGGTCGAGCATCTTTTTACTCCTGAGGAAAAGTGTCGGGCGCGGTTCTAGGCCACGTCCAGGCAGAGATATTTGAGATCGGTAAAGGCTTCGAGCCCGTGACGCGAGCCCTCCCGGCCGATGCCGGACTGCTTGACGCCGCCGAACGGGATCGGCGCGCCGGTGATCCTGACGCGATTGATGGCGACCATGCCATAGTCGAGCGCGCGGCCCATGCGCAATTGCCGGCCGCCGTTTTCAGTGACGACATAGGCGACCAGGCCGTACTCGGTGGCATTGGCGCGGGCGGCGACTTCCTCTTCGCTGTCGAAGGGCGTCACGGCCGCAACCGGACCGAAGGTCTCCTCGCGCATGATCAGGGCGTCGTCGTCAACATCGGCCAGCAGCGTCGGCTGGTAGAACAGCGGCCCGGCAGGATGGCGCTTGCCGCCGGTCAGGCAACGCGCGCCTTTGGCGAGCGCATCGGCCACCTGCTCCTCGACCTTCTTGACGCCGCGTTCGTGCATCAAGGGTCCGATTTCGGTGTCCTCAGCGAGGCCATTGCCGGTCCGCAATGCCTCGACGCGTTTGGCGAAAGCAGCGCAGAACCGATCGTAGAGCGGACGCTGGACATAGATGCGGTTGGCGGCGAGGCAGTCCTGGCCGGAGGTGGCAAATTTGGCGTCGACGGCTATTCTCACCGCCTTGTCGAGATCGGCGTCGGCAAAGACGATCAGCGGCGCATGCCCGCCAAGTTCCATCACCAGACGCTTCATCGTCGGCGCACTTTGCGCGGCAATCAGCCTGCCGATCTCGGTCGAGCCGGTGAAGCTCATGGCGCGAACGCGCGGGTCTTCGCACATCCGCCCGACGATGGTCGAAGCCCTGCCGGTGAGGACGTTGAACACGCCAGCCGGCAGGCCGGCACGTTCGCCAAGCTCGGCCAGCGCCAGTGCCGACAGCGGCGTTTCCGAGGAAGGATGCGCGACGATGGTGCAGCCGGCGGCAAGGGCGGCAGCCGCCTTGCGGGTCAGCATGGCCGCTGGAAAATTCCACGGCGTGACGACGCCGACGACACCGAGCGGTTCGCGTCGCACCACCATCTCGGCATTTGGCAAATGGCTGGTGACGCTTTCGGCGTTGAGACGTTTGGCCTCCTCGGCATACCACTCGACAAAAGAGGCTGCGTAGTCGATCTCGCCGCGCGATTCCTTCAGCGGCTTGCCTTGTTCGAGCGTCATCAGCAGGGCCAGGTCATTTTTGGCGGCGACGATCAGATCGAACCATTTTCGCAAGATTTTCGACCGTTCCTGCGGCAGCAATGCGCGCCAGGCAGGAAAGGCGCGCGATGCCGCATCGATCGCCAATGTCGTCTGCCGGGCATCGAGCGCGGCAACGAAAGCGACGGTGGATCCGGTGGCCGGATCGGTCACCTCGAAACTCTCCGCGGTCTCGCTCGCCGTCCAGTGGCCAGCGACATAGGCGAGTTCGCGCAGCAGCCGTCGGTCGGCGAGGCGGTCAAGTGCTTCATGGCGCTGCG
Organism: Mesorhizobium sp. M1365; assembly: GCF_040317865.1. Taxonomy (NCBI): domain Bacteria; kingdom Pseudomonadati; phylum Pseudomonadota; class Alphaproteobacteria; order Hyphomicrobiales; family Phyllobacteriaceae; genus Mesorhizobium; species Mesorhizobium sp. M1365. The sequence goes on along the minus strand of NZ_JAMYLG010000057.1, from coordinate 20,987 downwards.
AGCGGGCAAAATGTGCGGACATCGTCGGGCTCCCGGTTCGGGTGATGCCGCAAGACTATCTCTGCCGCGCAAACAGAGAGGCTGTTTGCGTGCCTGCACGTAGAGAGATTGTCTCTATTGCACCGAGCGCGCAGACGATCTCTCCGGTATCAGGAAGATGCCGGCAACAGGTCCGCCACCGGCAGCACACTCTCCTCCTTCACCGTCTTGGTGACGATATATGTGAAATAGCGGTCGATGCCGATCTCGCGTTCGAGCAGAGTGTCGACCAGCCGCTGATAGGCGTCGATGTCGCGCGCCATCACCTTCAGCAGGTAATCGACGCCGCCGCCGACAGACCAGCAGGCGACGATCTCGGGAATGTCGCGGATGACGCGCTCGAAACGGTCGAAATCGGCCTGGCGGTGGCTGGCAAGCGTCACCTCCATCAGCACGGTAGCGACCGGCGAGATGGCGCGCATGGCGATCCTGGCATGGTAGCCCGAGACGATGCCGGCCTTTTCCAGCTTGCGCAGCCGCATCCAGCACGGCGTCGGCGACAGGCCGACTTTCTCGGCCAGCGCCAGCTTGGTGATGCGCCCGTCGCGCTGGATGGCGTCGAGTATTTTCAGATCGATCGGATCGAGTTTCGCTGCAGCCATGATCGCCCACTTCCGGTGCCGGACACCATGACGGCGCATTATTTCGATTGTCAATTGCACTGATTTCGATCTCTAATAAGTCATGACATTTTGGCGACCAGATCCCGCTCTTATCCGGCGGCCGGCCTATCAATCGCTCGCCGACCAGTTCGCGCGCGCCATTCATGACGGGCGCCTGGCCAATGGCGCGCGCTTGCCGACGCACCGGCAACTGGCCGACGATCTGCAACTTTCCGTGCAGACGGTCAGCCGCGCCTACGAGGAATTGATCCGCCGCGGGCTGGTTTCCGGCGAGGTCGGCCGCGGCAGCTTCGTGCAGACGCAGCGCCGCGAGCCGGAGCCGCCCTATCTGCCGGAGCGGCTGGGCGAGCTCATCGACCTCTCCATCCTGAAGCCGGTCTGCGAACCGATGCATCTGGAGCGGCTGAGGCAGGCACTGGGCTGGCTCGCCGAAAACCTGCCGTCGAGCTCGGCGCTGTCGTTCAGGCCGAACATGGTGTTCCCACGCCACCGTGCGGTGGGTGTCGAGTGGCTGCGGCTCTGCGGCCTCGACGCGTCGCCGCAGAACATCAGCCTGACCAACGGCGCCACCGCCGGTATGACGGTAGCGCTGATGAGCGTAGCGCCGCCCGGTTCGACCGTCGCCACCGAGGCGATCGGTCACCACACGCTGATCCCGCTGGCGCGTTATCTCGGCTTCAACCTCGAGGGTTTGCCGATCGACGACAATGGGCTGATCCCGGAAGCGCTGGACGAGGCCTGTCGGCTGTCGGACATCCGCGCCGTGTTCGTGCAGCCCTCGGTGATCAACCCGACGGCAACGCTGATGGATGCCGCCCGGCGCGAGCAGATCGCTGCGGTGGCGCGCAGGCACGACATCGCCATTATCGAAAACGACGTGCTCGGCCCGCTGGTCGAGGACCGTCCGCCGCCGGTCGCGGCGTTTGCCCCCGAGCGCACGCTCTACGTCACCTCCTTTACCAAGATCGTGGTGCCGGGCCTGCGCATCGGCTATCTCGCGGCGCCCGATCGTTACGTCGCCGCGGTCGCCAATCGCCATCTCGTCTCGAACTGGATGGCGACGCCGTTGGTGGCCGAGATCGCCACCAAATGGGTGACCGACGGCACCGCGATGGAACTCGTGCGATGGCAGCGCCTGGCTTTGCGGCGGCGTCTGGACATAGCCGCCGAGGTGCTTGCCGGAGTGGATTATCGGGCTCATCGCGACGGGCTGCATGTCTGGCTGCGGCTGCCCGAGGATCGCGGCGAGGAAAGCTTTGTGTCCCAGGCGCGCCTGCAGGGCGTGGCGATTGCGCCCGGTACGTCGTTTCGCATTTCGCAGATGCCTTGGCATCCCGCTGTCCGGATTTCGCTGGGCTCGACCACGGAGGGGGAACTGCGTGCCGGTCTCGGCGTTGTCACCAAGCTTCTGCTCGGCGATCCCGAGCATCTCCTGCTTGCCATCTAGGCAACAAATGGCGGGGAATTGTGCGGAGTTCGGAATATTGTCATGATATTATTTTCTTGATTGACATGATTTGCCGCGATCCGCATCGTTAAAGGCATAGCTTCTCCAGCACGGGAAATTCATTGTCGGCGCCCATCATCAAGATCGACGGCATTTCGAAAAGCTTCGGCACCTTCAAGGTGCTGGACGGCCTCTCGATGCAAGTCATGCCCGGCGAGAAGCTGGCACTGATCGGCCCGTCGGGTTCGGGCAAGACGACGATCCTGCGCATCCTGATGACGCTAGAGCGTATCGACAGCGGCCACATCCAAGTCGACGGCGAACAGCTGTACCACATGGAGCGCAACGGCCGGCTACTGACGGCCGATGAACGGCATTTGGCAAAGATGCGCCAGAAGATCGGCATGGTCTTCCAACTGTTCAATCTGTTTCCGCACAAATGCGTCATCGACAATGTGACGCTGGCACCAATGCTGACCAAAGGCGTGCCGCGGGCCGCCGCCGAAAAGCGGGCGATGGAACTGCTCGACATGGTCGGCATGGTCGAGAAGGCCAAAGCGATGCCGGCGCAGCTTTCAGGCGGCCAGAAGCAGCGCGTCGCGATTGCGCGGGCGCTGGCGCTGTCGCCGAAAATCATGCTGTTCGACGAGGTCACCTCGGCGCTCGACCCTGAGCTCGTCGACGAGGTGCTCAACGTCATGCGCAAGCTCGCCGCCGAGACCGACATGACCATGCTGCTGGTCACCCACGAGATGGGTTTCGCCCATGACTTCGCCGACCGGGTGCTGTTCTTCGATCGCGGCAGAATAGTCGAGGAGGGCAAGCCCGACGAGATTTTCCGCCATCCCAAACAGGAGCGCACGCAAGGTTTCCTGAAGAAGATCATTGCGGCCGGACATCGGGTCTGACTGCCATGCGAGGCGGCAACGCCTCAAGCAAGCCAAGAAGACAGACAAACAAGGAGTTGGGAACAATGAAGAAATTTGCCATTTTGGCCGGCGTCGCCGGTATTGCGCTGACGGCGGTGCTGGCCGCCTCGACGGCCGGCTCGGCCGACGACAGCAAGCTCGAAGAGCTTAAGGCGCAAGGCTTTGCCCGCGTCGCCATCGCCAACGAGCCGCCCTATACGGCGGTCGCTGCCGACGGCAAGGTTTCGGGTGCGGCGCCTGACGTTGCCCGTGAAATCTTCAAACGCCTTGGCGTCAACGATATCGTCGCCTCGATCTCGGAATATGGCGCCATGATCCCCGGCTTGCAGGCCGGCCGTTTCGACGTCGTCACCGCCGGATTGTTCATGAAGCCGGAACGTTGTGCTGCGGTCGCCTATTCGGAACCGGTGCTGTGCGACGCCGAGGCGATGCTGGTGAAGAAGGGCAACCCGAAGGGCTTCAAGAGCTACGAGGACGTCGCGAAGGACGCGAGCGCCACGATCGGCGCGCCGGGTGGCGGCACTGAAGAGAAGCTGGCGCTCACCGCAGGTGTGCCGCGCGAGCGCGTCATCGTCGTGCCGGACGGCCAGAGCGGCCTGAAAATGCTGCAGGACGGCCGCATCGATGCTTATTCGCTGCCCGTGCTGTCGATCAACGACCTGGTCAAGAAAGCCAATGATCCGAACCTCGAAGTCATCGCGCCGGTGATCGGTGCGCCGGTCTATTGCGACGGCGCGGCCTTCAAGAAGGGCGACGAAGCGCTGCGCGACGCCTATGATGTCGAGCTGGCGAAACTGAAGAAGTCCGGCGAGTTCGCCAAGATCATCGAGCCTTACGGCTTCTCGGCGGCGGCGGCAATGTCGACGAGCCGCGACAAGCTCTGCTCGGCGAAGTAGGTGCGTTCTTCCTTCTCCCCTTTCACGGGGAGAAGGTGGCCCGAAGGGCCGGATGAGGGGCGGCGCCATACTCCGGTTGGTTCGCGCTGCCCCCCATCTGCCTGCCGGTATCTTCTCCCCGTGAACCGGGAGAAGGACGCTGGAAGCAACGTGTCGCTAGACATTCAACGCGGAAACTTTCGACCCAATGACCCAATGGTCCGGCTATTTCGGCCTGATATTGCAAGGAGCGCTTGTCACCATCGAGCTGACGCTGATGGGGTCGGTGCTGGCCTTGGTCATGGCCTTTCTTGCCGGGCTGGGGCGGCTGTCGCGGTTTTTCGTGCTACGCGCGCTGGCCACCGCCTATATCGAGTTCTTCCGCGGCACCTCGATTTTCGTGCAGCTGTTCTGGGCTTATTTCGTGCTGCCTTTTGCCGGCATTTCGTTGACGCCGCTGCAGGCCGGGGTGCTGGCGCTGGGCCTCAATGTCGGCGCCTATGCGGCGGAAGTGGTGCGTGGCGCCATCAAGTCTATCGGCCGCGAACAATATGAGGCCTGCACCGCCCTCAATCTCGGCCGCTGGCAAGCCATGCACCATATCATCTTGCCGCAGGCGCTTCTGGTGATGCTGCCAACCTTCGGCAACAACGCCATTGAATTGCTCAAGGCCACCGCCGTCGTTTCGCTGATCTCGCTCGCCGACCTGACCTTCCAGGCGCAGGTGGTGCGCTCGCAGACCGGCAATACTCTGGTGCCGTTCAGCACCATCCTCGTCATCTATTTCGTCCTGGCGCTGCTCATCTCATGGGGCGTGCGGTCGCTGGAACGCCGCATGGCTCGTGGCCTCGACGGGGTGCGCGTATGATGGACCGGGCCTGATAATGGAATGGGATTGGGATTTTGTCCGGCAGATCCTGCCGACGCTGATCGAGGGGGTGAAGATCACCATCCTGGCGACGCTGCTTGGCTCGGTGCTGGCGGCCATCGTTGGGTTGGGCATCGCGTTGGCGCGCCGGTCGCCGAACAGGGCTCTGTCGCGCACCGTCGGTTTCCTTGCCGAGTTCATCCGTGGCACACCGCTGTTGGTGCAGCTCTATTTCATCTTCTACGTGCTGCCGGATTTCGGCGTCCTGTTGCCGCCGCTGGTCGCGGGCGTTATCGGTCTCGGGCTGCATTACGGCACTTACACGGCCGAGGTCTACCGCGCCGGCATCGATAATGTTCCGCGCGGCCAGTGGGAAGCGGCCAAGGCCTGCAATCTGAACGCCACCCAGACCTGGACGCACATCATCATTCCGCAGGCGATCCCGCCGATGATCCCGGCGCTTGCCAATTATTTCATCGCCATGTTCAAAGAGACGCCGCTGCTGTCGGCGATCACCGTGCTCGAACTGATGAACCAGGCCAAGAGCGTCGCCAATACCTATTATCGGTATATCGAACCGATCACGTTGGTCGGCGCCTTCTTCCTCGCCATCAGCCTGTTCTCGGTGGTGCTGCTGCGCTGGCTGGAACACCGTTATGGGCGGATCGAAAGATGAGCGCTGCACCCGAAATCCGCCTGCATTCGGCCCGGCCGCCGCTCGACGCGCGTCCGCTGGAAAAGCGGGTCGGCCTGATCATCCTTGCCACCGACCATACGAGCGAACCGGATTTTCACCGCATGGTGGCAAGCGACCGCATCGGGGTCTATGTCGCACGCATCCCCTACGCCAACCCGACGACGCCGGACAATTTGCGCAAGATGCAGCCGTCACTGACGGCGGCCGCGGCCCTGATCCTGCCCGACGAGCCGCTCGATGCGATCTGCTATTCCTGCACCTCAGCTTCCGTCGTGATCCGCGATGCCGAAATCGAGGCGGCGGTGCAGGCCGCGAAACCCGGTGCGCCGGTGGTTACGCCGCCGATGGCCGGGGTGCGCGGCCTGAAGGCGCTGGGCGCCAGGACGATCAGCATTCTTACCCCTTATACGGTCGAGACCAGCCGGCCGATGGCGACCTATTTCACCGTGCATGGTTTCGAAATCGTCAGCTTCACTTGCCTCGGCTTCGAGGATGATCGCGAGATGGCGCGGATTGCGCCGAAATCCTTGGTCGATCTGGCTCGCGAGGCGACGGCCGAACACTCGGACGCGCTGTTTGTCTCCTGCACGGCACTGCGGTCCGCGGCGGCAGTTGTCGGTATGGAAGAAGCCATCGGCCGTCCTGTCGTCACCAGCAACCAGGCGACGGCCTGGAATTGCCTGCGGCTTTGCGACGACGACGAGCCGCGCCCTGAATTCGGCCGTCTGATGACGCTGCCGCTGAACTGATTGATGAGCCATGACCACGTCCAGGATAAGCCTGTCCGAAATCCACGCCGCGCGCGAGCGCATCGCAGGCAAGGTCGAGCGTACGCCGACCGTTCCTTCCCGGAGTCTTTCCCAGCACTTGGACGCTCCTGTTTATCTCAAGCTCGAACACCGGCAGACCACCGGCGCCTTCAAGCTGCGTGGTGCCTCGAACGCAATCGCCTCGCTGACAGAAGAGGAGAGGGCGCGTGGCGTCGTCGCTGCCTCGACCGGCAATCACGGCCGGGCGCTGGCTTATGCCGCTCGACTGCAAGGTATCCACGCGACGATCTGCATGTCGCGGCTGGTGCCGCAGAACAAGCTCGACGAGATCCGCCGGCTCGGCGCCGAGATCCGCATCGTCGGCAACAGCCAGGACGATGCGCAGCGGGAGGTCGAACGGCTGGTCGCGGAAGAGGGGCTGATCATGCTGCCGCCTTTCGACCATCCCTCCATTGTCGCCGGGCAAGGCACGCTCGGGCTGGAGATCATCGAACAGGTTCCGGACGCCGCCTTGGTGCTGGTGCCGCTTTCCGGCGGTGGGCTGGCGGCTGGCGTTGCCGCTGCCGTGAAGGGCGTCAGCCCGGCGACGAAGGTGATGGGCGTTTCAATGGCGCGCGGTGCGGCGATGAAGGCGAGCCTCGACGCCGGACATCCGGTTTTGGTCGAGGAACTGCCGACGCTGGCCGATTCCCTCGGCGGCGGCATAGGCCTCGACAACCGGCTGACCTTTTCCATGTGCCGCGACCTGCTCGACGATGTGATCCTGCTCAGCGAGGACGAGATCGCCACCGGCATCCGCCATGCCTATGAACAGGAGCGCGAGATCGTCGAAGGCGCCGGCGCCGTCGGCATCGCAGCCGTGCTTGCCGGCAAGGTCAGGGCGAGCGGCCCGACGGTGCTCGTGCTGTCCGGCCGCAACATCGATATGACACTGCACCGCAAGATCATCTGCGGCGAAGCAATTGCGGAGAGCGCAGCATGAGCCGGATGACGATCCTCACCGAAGCTGAATTGCGCAAGATCGTGAAGCTCGATCTCGATGCCATCGCCTGCGTCGAGAATGCGTTCCGGGCGCTCGCCACCTTGCCGGTGGCGATGCCGCCGATCCTTCGGCTCGACATTCCGGAGCATCGCGGCGAGGTCGACGTCAAGACCGCCTATGTACCGGGTGTCGACGGTTTTGCGATCAAGATCAGCCCCGGCTTTTTCGATAATCCCAAGCTCGGCCTGCCCAGCGTCAACGGCATGATGGTGCTGCTGTCGGCGAAAACCGGATTGGTCGAGGCGCTGCTGCTCGACAATGGCTATCTCACCGACATCCGCACGGCCGCCGCCGGTGCGGTCGCCGCCAAACATCTGTCGCGGGCGGGTTCCTCCGTTGCCGCGATCTTCGGCGCCGGTGTTCAGGCCGGACTGCAGCTCGAGGCGCTGATGCTGGTGCGGCCAATCACGGAAGCCCGCATCTGGGCAAGGGATGCCGCCAAGGCCGAAGCCGCGGCCGACGCATTGTCCGAAAAACTGGGCATCGCCGTTCACGCCGAGCCCGACGCGGCAAAGGCTGCGGCCGATGCCGACATCATCGTCACCACGACGCCGTCGACCGAGCCGCTGATCAAGGCCGGCTTCGTCTCCGCCGGCCAGCATATCACTGCCATGGGCTCGGATGCCGAGCACAAGAACGAGATCGCGCCGGCGATCCTGCGCATGGCCGATCTCTACGTCGCCGATAGCGCCAAACAGACGCGCCGGCTGGGCGAACTGCACCATGCTATCGCGGCGGGCGTGATGGCGTCCGATGCCGAAATCACCGAGCTTGGCCACATCATCGCCGGCGAAAGGCATGGCCGGCGCTCGGACAGCGACATCACCATTGCCGACCTGACCGGCACTGGCGTGCAGGACACGGCGATCGCTACGCTCGCCCGCGACCGTGCGCGTGCAGCCAAGACCGGTACGATTTTCGAAAGCTGATGCTGGCCGCAAGGCCCAACAAACGAGGACCAAGAACAATGCAGCCCAATTTGAAATTCTCGCGCGGCGAATATGCGGAGCGCCTCGCCAAGACGCGGAAAGCCATGCAGGTCAAGGGCGTCGATCTATTGATCGTCAGCGACCCGTCCAACATGGCCTGGCTGACCGGCTATGACGGCTGGTCGTTCTACGTGCACCAGGCTGTCATCGTGCCGCCGTCGGGCGAGCCGGTGTGGTACGGGCGCGGCCAGGACGCCAACGGCGCCAAGCGCACCGCCTATCTCGCGCACGACAACATCATCGGCTATGCCGACCACTATGTGCAGTCGACCGAGCGCCATCCGATGGATTTTCTCTCGCAGGTGCTCGCCGATCGCGGCTGGGGCAAGCTCAGCATCGGTGTCGAGATGGACAATTATTGGTTCTCCGCCGCAGCCTTCGCGTCTCTGCAGAGACATCTGCCCAATGCCCGCTTCGTCGACGCCACGGCACTCGTCAACTGGCAGCGCGCAGTGAAGAGCCCGACCGAAATCGACTACATGCGCAAAGCCGCCCGCATCGTCGAGGCAATGCACGAGCGCATTGTCGACAAGATCGAGGTCGGCATGCGCAAATGCGACCTGGTCGCCGAGATCTATGATGCCGGCACGCGCGGCGTCGATGGCATTGGCGGCGACTATCCGGCGATCGTGCCGCTGCTGCCGTCGGGCGCCGACGCATCGGCGCCGCATCTGACCTGGGACGACAGGCCGATGAAGTCGGGCGAGGGCACTTTTTTCGAAATTGCCGGCTGCTACAACCGCTACCATTGTCCGCTTTCCCGGACTGTGTTCCTTGGTAAACCGACGCAGGAATTCCTCGATGCCGAAAAGGCGACGCTGGAAGGCATGGAGGCGGGACTTGCGGCCGCCAACCCCGGCAACACATGCGAGGACATCGCCAACGCCTTCTTCGCGGTGCTGAAGCGGTACGGCATCGTCAAGGACAACCGCACCGGGTACCCGATCGGGCTTTCCTATCCGCCTGACTGGGGCGAGCGCACGATGAGCCTGCGTCCAGGCGACCGCACCGAGTTGAAGCCCGGTATGACCTTCCATTTCATGACCGGCTTGTGGCTTGAGACGATGGGGCTGGAAATCACCGAATCCATCCTGATCACCGAGACGGGCGTCGAGTGCCTGGCGAATGTGCCGCGCAAACTGGTCGTGAAGAATTGAGCCCGATGTCCAGCCTTCGCCCGTCACCGATCACGCCGACCGTCGATTTCGAGCGCGACGGCGTGCAGCACGGTTTCCTGCGCCTGCCTTACAGCCGCGACGATTCGGCCTGGGGATCGGTGATGATCCCGATCTGCGTCATCCGCAACGGCAAGGGGCCGAGCGCATTGCTCACCGGCGGCAATCATGGCGACGAGTACGAGGGGCCGCTGGCGCTCTATGACCTCGCCCGTACGCTCGACCCGAAGCAAGTCAGCGGCACGATCATCATCGTGCCGGCGATGAACTATCCGGCGTTCCGCGCCGGCACGCGCACCTCGCCGATCGACAAGGGCAATCTCAACCGCAGCTTTCCCGGCCGGCCCGACGGGACGGTGACCGAGAAGATCGCCGATTATTTCCAGCGCGAGCTTCTGCCCCGTACAGACATCGCGCTCGACTTCCACTCCGGCGGCAAGACGCTCGACTTCGTGCCGTTCTGCGCCGCCCACATCCGGCCCGACAAGGTGCTGGAAGCGAAGGGTTTCGCTGCGGTTGAAGCCTTCTCCGCACCATGGTCGATGAAAATGCTGGAGATCGACGCGGTCGGCATGTTCGACACTGCCGCCGAAGAGATGGGCAAGCTGTTCATCACCACCGAGCTTGGCGGCGGCGGGACTTCGCGCGCGGAAACGGTGCGGATCGCACGTTGCGGCGTGCTCAATGTGCTGCGCCATGCCGGCATCGTCGCCGGCGCGGTCGAGATGCAGCCAACCCGCTGGCTCGACATGCCGTCCGGCGATTGCTTCTCGTTCGCCGAGGACGACGGGATGATCGAAACCATGATCGATCTCGGCGAGGCGGTGGCAGAGAACCAGGTGCTGGCACGTATCCATTCCATAGGCCGCACCGGCGGCGCTCCGCAGGAGATCCGGGCCAAAATGTCCGGTCTGTTGGCGGCGCGGCATTTTCCGGGGCTGGTCAAGGCCGGCGACTGCGCTGCCGTGGTCGCCGTGCTGGTCGATTGACGGTTAGGAAGCCGATGTCGGGAACGGCTCGGTCCTGCCTTTGGGACGATCGCCGATGGCAAAGACGGCGCTCGCCTCGCTGACGATCGAGACATGATCCTTGGCGGCTGTTCCGGCCGCCGCACTGTCGCCGCGCATGATTGCGGTGACGACGGCGTCATGCTCCTGCCACGACTGGGCCAGCCGGCCGGGCAGCATGAATTGCGCGCGGCGGAACGGCGCCAGGCGGCCGCGGGTCATGACTGTCAGTTCATAAATGTGCTTGCTGTGGGCGCCGCGATAGAGCCGGGTGTGGAACTCGGTGTTGAAAAGCTCATACTCTTCTTCGGCACCGAGCTGCACGAAGCGCGCCGAGGCCTGGTGCTCGGCCTCCAGCGTGCGGCGCTCGCCAGCGGTCATGCGCTCGGCCGAGAACCTCGCGCAGATCGCTTCAAGCTCGGCCATGCTTTCGAACATCGAGGCGAGGTGCTCCTGCGTCACCACGGCGACGGTGGCGCCGCGGTTCGGCCGCCTTTCGACCAGCCCCATGGCGCTGAGCCGGCTGAGCGCTTCCCTGATCGGCGTGCGTGAGACGTCGAAGCGGGCCGCGAGCGAGGCCTCATCGAGCTTTTCGCCCGGGCGCAGGAAACCGGTGATGATCCGGTCGCTGATCGCCCTCACCATCTGATCGACGGTCGTGCCCGACCTGATCAAATTGCGCTTTCCCGACACGTCTCCTCCGTCCAGTCTTTTCGCTAGAGCCGTAAGCCACTCACCGGCTTCGATTCCTCCGCATCTCTGTATGCCTATGTTTTAGCCTTCATGTCAAATTGGCGATTTTGAAGGCAAAAAGTGTATGCAATTGCTCCGGCTTTGTGCAGTCCACATCGGCACACTCATTGATATTGCTGAATAAATCCTATTTCTGAAACTGGCATGCTGATTGCATACACTTCTTTCATTGAGGTGTTAACCGGCCCCAAAGGCCCCACAGAGGGAGCATTCAATGTCCGAGAGATTCATGCTTAGCCGCCGCGACCTGCTCAAGACCTCCGCCGCCGGAGCGGCGCTCGGCCTTGCGTCCGCATCGTTTCCGATCAGCAGGGCCTTCGCCGCGACGGCCACCGTCGGCTTCATCTATGTCGGGCCAAAGGACGATTACGGCTACAACCAGGCGCATGCCGAAGGCGCCGCCACGCTGAAGGGGATCGAAGGAATTTCCGTCGTCGAGGAGGAGAACGTGCCGGAGACGGTCGACGTCCAGAAGACGATGGAATCGATGATCAATCTCGACGGTGCGTCGCTGATCTTCCCGACCTCGTTCGGCTATTTCGATCCGCACATGCTCGCCATGTGCGCGAAATTCCCCGACGTGCAGTTCCGCCATTGCGGTGGCATGTGGAACAAGGACAAGCATCCGATGAATGCCGGTTCCTATTTCGGCTATATCGGCATGGGCCAGTATCTGAACGGCGTCGTCGCCGGTCACACCAGCAAAACCAAGAAACTCGGCTTCGTCGCGGCAAAGCCGATCCCGCAGGTGTTGCTCAACATCAATTCCTTCCTGCTCGGCGCGCGCTCGGTCGACCCGACCATCACCTGCCAGGTGATCTTCACCGGCGAGTGGTCGCTGGCGGTCAAGGAGGCCGAGGCCACCAATGCGCTGGTCGACCAGGGCGCCGACGTCATCACCTGCCATGTCGACAGCCCCAAGGTGGTGGTCGAGACGGCGGCCGGCCGTGGCGCCTTCGTCTGCGGCTATCATGCCAACCAGAGCCCGCTGGCGCCGGAAAAATACCTGACCGGCGCGGAATGGAACTGGGCCAAGGTCTACAAGATGTTCGTCGACGATCTGGTGGCGGGCACGCCGCTGCCCAATTTCACACGCGGTGGCTTGGCCGACGGCTTCGTCAAGATGAGCCCGCTCGGCCCCGCCGTCGGCGACGCCGCCCGCAAACAGTTCGACGGCACGCTGGCCGAAATGATGAAAGGCGGCTTTTCCGTCATCAAGGGTCCGCTGAAGAGCAACAAGGGCGTCGTCGTCGCGACCGAAGGCCAGGCCTTCGCCGAGACCGCGCTCGAACTCGAAAGCATGGACTACCTGGTCGAGGGCGTCGTCGGTTCGACCGCCTGAACCGGATCGGAGACGGGGCCATGGCAGACACGATCAGCACTGCGGGCGCACCGGCGCTGTTTGGCGCCAGGAATTATCCGGCGGCGCTCGAATGGGCGGCGCGGCGGGCGGAAGCCTTCGTCATACCGCTCGCGGCACTGATCGTCGGCATGGCGCTGTTCAGCGTGTTCATCGCGCTGGTCGGCAAATCGCCGGTGCAACTCTACGAGACGATGTGGCGCGGCGGCTTCGGCTCGTGGTTCTCGATCCAGAACTCGCTGTCACGGGCAGCACCGCTTTTGCTGGCAGCGCTCTGCGTGGCGCTGCCGGCCCGGCTCGGCCTCGTCGTCATCGGCGGCGAAGGCGCGATCGTGCTGGGCGGCGTTGCCGCCGCCGCCATCGGCGTCGCGGCGAATGGCGCGCCGGCTTTTCTGGTCATCCTGCTGATGGGCGTGGCGGGCGCGGTCGCCGGCGGCATCTGGATCGGTGCCGTCGGCGCACTCCGCCACTACCGCGCCGTCAACGAAACCATCTCCAGTCTGCTGATGGCCTATATCGCCATCGCGCTGATGAACCATCTGGTCGAAGGGCCTCTGCGCGATCCGACTTCGCTCAACAAACCCTCGACCGAGCCGCTGGCGGATGCCTACCGCATCGGCAACATTCCAGGCATGGACGTGCACTGGGGCCTGGTCGTCGGCATTCTCGCCTGCGTCTTGTCCTGGCTGTTGATCGAAAAGACGCGCTGGGGGTTTGCCGCCCGCATCGCCGGCGGCAATGTCAGGGCAGCTCAGGTGCAAGGGCTTGCCGTCGGGCCGCTGATCGTCGGCTTCACCGGGCTCGCCGGCGGCTTCGCCGGGCTGGCCGGCATGCTGGAGGTCGGCGCCGTTCAAGGCAGCGCCAACGCCTCGCTCGCCGCCGGCTATGGCTATACCGGCATCCTCGTCGCCTTCCTCGCCCGCCACAATCCGCTCGCCATCATCCCGGTCGCTTTCCTGCTCGGCGGTATCGGCGCTTCTGGCGGGCTGATCCAGCGCCGCATGGACCTGCCCGACGCGACCGTGCTGGTGCTGCAAGGCATGCTCTTCGTCGTCATCCTGTTCAGCGAAACCTTTTACGGCCGCTTCAAGGTCTTCAATCCCGATCTGTGGAAGAGGGGCTCCTGATGGACGCGACCGAGATCGGCCTGTGGGGCGTGCCGCTCGCCATTCTCGGCGGCGCCATCCGCGTTTCGACGCCCTTCATCTTCGTCTCGCTCGGCGAAGCCATCACCGAGCGCTCCGGCCGCATCAATCTTGGCCTCGAAGGCACGCTGGTCTTCGGTGCGATGACCGCCTATGCGGTCGCAGTGATGACCGGCTCGCCATGGCTCGGTCTGCTGGCTGCCGCAGGTGCCGGTCTTTGCTTCGGCCTGTTCCATGGCTGGATCTGCAAATTCCGCGGGGTGAACGACATCGCCATCGGCATCGCGCTGATGCTGTTCGGCTCCGGTCTCGCCTTCTTCTTCGGCAAGCCGTTTATCCAGCCCTCGGCACCAGACCTGCCGGCCATCGCCTTCGGTGGCTGGTCGGATCTCCCGCAGGTGCAGGCGGCGCTCAACGTCAACATCCTGTTCCTGATTGGTGCCGCACTTGCCGTGTTCCTATGGTGGGCGTTCCGCAACACCCGCGCCGGCCTGATCGTGCGCGTCGTCGGCGACAGCTCCGATGCGGCGCGCGCCATGGGCCTCAATCCCAACACCGTGCGCCTGCTTGCGACAGGTGTCGGCGGTGCGCTTGCTGGCATCGGCGGCGCCTATCTGTCGCTCTATTATCCCGGCAGCTGGACCGAACGCATCTCGTCGGGGCAGGGCCTGATGGCGGTGGCGCTGGTCATCTTCGCCCGCTGGAATCCGCTCGGCTGCTTTGCCGCGGCACTGTTGTTCGGCGGTGCGGGCGCGCTGGGCCCGGCGTTGCAATCGGTCGGGGTCACGCAGGGCTACTACCTCTTCTACGCCGCGCCTTACATCCTCACGCTCATCATCATGATCGCCACCTCGTCGCCGAGCCGCTCGCTTGCCGGCGCGCCGGGCGAATTGTCGATCACCAAATGACTGGAGTTTTTCCGATGAACGCCAGAGCCGAGATCACCCAGCGCTACATCGACGCCGACCCTTATCCATGGCCTTATAATGGCGAGCTCCGGCCGGACAATACGGCACTGATCATCATCGACATGCAGACCGATTTCTGCGGGCCGGGCGGCTATGTCGATCATATGGGCTACGATCTTTCGCTGGTGCGGGCACCGATCGAGCCGATCAAGTCGGTGCTCGCAGCCATGCGGGCCAAGAGCTACACCATAATCCACACGCGCGAGGGCCACCGGCCCGATCTCGCCGACCTGCCGGCCAACAAGCGCTGGCGTTCGCGCCGCATCAATGCCGGCATCGGCGACCCCGGACCTTGCGGGCGCATCCTGGTGCGCGGCGAACCCGGCTGGGACATCATCCCCGACCTCTATCCGGCGGCGGGCGAACCGATCATCGACAAGCCGGGCAAGGGCTCGTTCTGCGCCACCGACCTCGAGCTGATCCTGCGCCAGCGCGGCATCGACAACATCGTGCTGACCGGCATCACCACCGACGTCTGCGTCCACACGACGATGCGCGAGGCCAACGATCGCGGCTTCGAATGCGTGATGCTGGAGGATTGCTGCGGGGCAACCGACTACGGCAATCATCTCGCCGCGATCAAGATGATCAAGATGCAGGGCGGGGTGTTCGGCGCGGTGTCGAATTCGGCATCCTTCGTCGCGCAACTGCCGTGAGGAGGCGATCTTGAGCGGAAGCACTGGGAAGAAGGCCGTCGGCGTCGAGACCATCGGCATGACCATGCGCTTCGGCGCTTTCACCGCGCTGGACGATGTCTCGATCAAGGTGCCGGCGGGATCGTTCCACGCGCTGCTCGGCGAAAACGGCGCCGGCAAGTCGACGCTGGTCAAATGCATGATGGGTTTTTACCATCCGACCGCCGGCGACATGCTGGTCGATGGCCGCGAGGTCGCGATCGCCAGTCCCAAGGACGCGTCGGCGCTCGGGCTCGGCATGGTTTATCAGCATTTCACGCTCGTTCCGTCGCTGACCGGCGCGGAGAACCTGGTCATTTCGCGCGAGAAGGTGCCGGGCGTCATCGACTGGCGCAAGGAGCGCGCCGCACTTGCGCAATTCATGCAGCGTATGCCGTTCAAGCTGCCGCTCGACGTCAAGGTGGCGGAACTTGCCGCCGGCGAGAAGCAGAAGCTCGAAATCATCAAGCAGCTCTATCTCGGCCGCAGTTTCCTGGTGCTCGACGAGCCGACTTCGGTGCTCACTCCCGGCGAGGCACACGAAGTGCTTGGCCTGGTGCGCGACATGACCAGGACCGGCGACCTCACCGTGCTGATGATCTCGCATAAATTCCACGAGGTGACGGCCTTTGCCGACGATATCACCGTGCTGCGCAAGGGCAGGCTGACCGGAACCGGAAAGGTCTCCGAACTTTCCCACAAGCAGATGGCGGCGATGATGATCGGCGACCAACCGATCGCCGCACTCGACAGCCGCGCCCCGGTGCCGGCCGGCGCCAGACAGGTGCTGACGGTAAAGTCGCTGAAGGCGCCCGACCGCACCGGCTTGAAAACCATCGACATCGGCGAACTCGATGTGAAGTCGGGTGAGATCGTCGGCATTGCCGGCATCTCCGGTAACGGCCAGAAGGAGTTTCTCGAAGTCCTTGCCGGACAGCGGGCGCGCAATGGCGGCGACGTTCTGGTGAAAGGCTCGCCCTATGGCGCCAGCCGCAGCGAGGCGCGCACGCTCAATGTCCGCTTCATTCCGGAGGAGCCGTTGCGCAATGCCTGCGCACCGAAGATGACGGTGGCGGAAAACATGGCCTTCCGGACCTTCGACCTCAACGAGGCCGGCAAGCCGGTCAACTGGATCAGGATGAGTGCGATCAGTGACTACGCGGCCCGCCTGATCGAACAGTTCAAGGTCAAGACGGCATCGCTCGCTTCGCCGATTTCGTCGCTCTCGGGCGGCAATGTGCAGCGCGCGGTGCTGGCGCGGGAACTGACCGGCGAGGTCGATTTGCTCATCGTGTCGAACCCCTGCTTCGGCCTCGACTTCTCTGCCGTCGCCGAAATCCGCGCCCGCATCATGAAGGCGCGCAACGCCGGTGCCGCCGTGCTCCTTATGTCGGAGGACCTTGATGAGCTGCTCGAGCTCTCGGACCGCATCTTCGTCATGTCGGACGGCGCGCTGGTCTACGAGACGCCGATCGCGCAGGCGAGCGTGCAGACGATCGGCGAGCACATGGCGGGACATCACTGATGGCTGGGATCGAGGCACTGCCGTTTCCGTTTGTGTTCAAGCCTGAGGCGATGGCGCTGGTCGTCATCGACATGCAGCGCGACTTTGCCGAACCCGGCGGCTTCGGCGCCAGCCTCGGTAATGACGTCAGCCGGGTCACGGCCATCGTGCCGACGGTGAAGAGGCTGATCGCGGGGTTTCGCGCCGCTGGCCTGCCGGTGATCCACACGATGGAGTGCCACAAGGCAGACCTTTCGGATCTGCCGCCGGCCAAGCGCAATCGCGGCAATCCGTCGATCAGGATCGGCGATGTCGGGCCAATGGGTCGTGTGCTGATCGTCGGGGAGCCGGGAACGGCGATCCTCGATGAACTTGCCCCACTGCCTGGCGAGATCGTCATCGAAAAACCCGGCAAGGGCGCGTTCTATGCCACCAGCTTCGGCGACGACCTCAAGCGGCTCGGCGCACAGCAGCTAGTCTTTGCCGGGGTGACGACGGAGGTCTGTGTGCAGACGACGATGCGCGAGGCCAACGACCGCGGCTATGAATGCCTTCTGGCGGAGGATGCCACTGAGAGCTATTTTCCGGAGTTCAAGGCGGCAGCCCTTGCCATGATCAGGGCGCAGGGCGCCATCGTCGGCTGGACGGCAACGACGGACCAGGTGCTCGAGGGACTTTCCAATGCCTAACGTCGCATACGCGGCTCTCATCCAAGGGGGCTGGCGTGATCTGCCATTCGAGCATTTTCGCGAAGGCATCACAGTGCATTGGCTGCTCAAGGGTGGGCCGATGGAACCGTCGGTCGCCATCCTGAACTACCGGGCTGGCGCCAGCGTGCCGCGTCATCGCCATGCCGGGCTGGAGACGATCATCGTGCTGGAAGGCACGCAGAGCGACGAGAACGGCGATCATGCCGCGGGCAGCGTGATCCTGAACCCGGTCGGAACCGAGCATTCGGTGTGGACCAAGGATGGCTGCGTCGTACTCATCCAGTGGAACCTGCCGGTAGTCATTCTGGGCGAGGCCAAATGAGCGACATCCGCTTCGACATAGCGAGCCTGCACGTTGCCTATCAGGCCGGCGTCAGCATTGGCGAGGTGATCGATATGGTCCATGCGCGGCTCGCGGCGGCCGATGACCCCGGCATCTTCATCCATCTGGCGAGCAGGGCGGAGTTGCTTGCCGAGGCGGAAAAGCTCGGCCCGTTCGATCCCGCGGCAAAGCCGCTGTGGGGCGTGCCGTTCGCGGTCAAAGACAACATCGATGTTGCCGGCATGCCGACCACGGCGGGTTGTGCGGAATATGCCTACTTGCCGGCGAAAGACGCCACCGTCGTCGCGCGGCTCAAGGCCGCCGGCGCGCTGGTTGTCGGCAAGACCAATCTCGACCAGTTCGCCACCGGCCTGGTCGGCGTTCGCACGCCCTATCCAATCCCGAGGAATGCGATCGACCCGAAACTGGTGCCGGGCGGTTCCTCGTGCGGCTCGGCCGTGGCGACGGCGCGCGGCATCGTCTCCTTCGCGCTCGGCACCGATACCGCCGGTTCGGGGCGCATACCCGCCGGCCTCAACAACATCGTCGGGCTGAAGCCGAGCGTCGGCGCGCTATCAGCCGCCGGCGTCGTGCCGGCCTGCCGGACGCTCGACTGCGTCTCGGTCTTCGCGCTCACCGTCGATGACGCCTATCACGTGTTCGAGGCGGCGGCGGCAAAGGACGACGCCGATCCCTATTCGCGTGACCTCTGCATTCAGGCTCTTGCCGCGCGCCCGCCGGTGCTGACTGTCGGCGTGCCGGCCAGGGCGGACTGGACCTTCTTCGGCGACGAGGCGATGCAGGCGGGTTTCGAGGCCGCTCTTGCCTCGCTGGAGACGCTGGGCTGCCGGCTGGTCGAAATCCCGTTCGGTGATTTCTACGCCACCGCCACTCTGCTCTACGAAGGCGCCTGGGTGGCCGAGCGTTACGCCGCGATCAGGGACTTCATGGATGCCAACGAGGCCGCCATGCATCCGGTGACGCGGCAGATCATCGGCGGTGCGCGAAAACTTTCCGCTGCGGACGCTTTCAAGGGGCTCTATGCCCTGCAAGGCTATAAGGCCAGGCTTGCGCCGGTCATCGCCTCGGTCGACGTTTTCTGCGTGCCGACCGCGCCGACGCACTACACAGTCGAAGCGGTGCTGGCCGATCCCATCGTCACCAACAGCCGGCTCGGCACCTACACCAACTTCGTCAATCTGCTCGACATGTGCGGCATTGCCGTGCCGAGCGGAACCCGCAGCGACGGTCTGCCGATGAGCGTCACCTTGCTTGCCGCGGCGGGCAAGGACCACCTGACTGCGTCGCTTGCGCGCGATGTCCATGCGGCAAGCGGCCTTGCGCTTGGTGCTATCGGCTGGCCGCAGCCGCAGCGCGGCGATGTTCTGGCGGGCGTGGATGAAGGCACGATCGAGCTGGCCGTGGTCGGCGCGCATCTGTCGGGGATGGCGCTGAACGGCCAGCTGCAGCAGCTCGGCGCGATTTTCGCCCGGGCTGCAAGAACGGCGCCGCTCTACCGGCTTTACGCGCTCGCCGGCCAGTCGGTGCCGCGACCGGGGCTCGAACGGATCTGCAACGGCAAGGGGACAGCGATCGAGGTCGAAGTCTGGCGGCTCTCGCCGCAAGCCTTCGGCCGTTTTGTTGCCGCGATCCCGCCGCCGCTCGGCATCGGGACGCTTGTGCTTGACGACGGAACTTCGCCGAAGGGCTTTCTCGTCGAAAGTGCCGGTCTCACCGATGCAAAGGAGATTTCGCATTTCGGCGGCTGGCGCAATTTCATGGCGGGTCAGCTGCAGCGAAGCTGACGCTATCACTCGACCTTTTGCCTAAACTTCGAATGGCAGCTCGAGCAATCCTGCAAGATGAGATGCAGGAGGTGCTCCGCCGGCAATTTAGTGGGATCGGCTTCCGCGAGTGATGGTCGCTTGCCAAGCAGGCTGCCACCGCCCATCGCCAGGCCGGAACCCATTCTCATGTCGTCGGTGATGCGCGGCGGCGCCCGCTCGGCGTCGGAGGCCAAGGCGCTGGCCAGCGTCCCGATGTGGCGAGCCAGCTCTTCGAACTCCGCGCGGGCGGGGTCGATATCCGGCCTGGCGCCTGAAGGCGCGCCCAATGTCGCGCTGGGGAATTCGGCAATCAGGGCAGGGCCGGTGCGGGCGCGGATGGTCTCGGCCGCCGCCTTGAAGGCCGCGGCGTCGTACGCCTGCTTGCCGTCGAACATCCCGGCTATCGTCTTTGCGGCCTGGGCCATTTCCTTCATCGAGGCCTGGCGAGCCTGGATGACCGCATCACGACCCGAATGGGCGGCGGCGAGCACGACAGAGACGCAGGCAAGCGACAGGACCGCTATGATAGCTGCTCGTCTCATCGTTGGCACATAAGGAGCTAGAGAATTCTTGTGACCAGACTGTCCAGTCGGGAGTTCTCGCGATAGGCAAATCGGACCACAACGGCACCTAAGACGCCAGTGATGGCACCGCCTATCACGTCGGTGAGATAGTGGGTGCCGATATAAATTCTCGACCAGCAGATCAGCAATGCCATGATGGAGAGGGCCAGCATCCGGCGCGGCAGACCTTGCGTTGCAAGAGCCGCAACAACCGCAAAGCTGGCTGTCGCGTGGTCGGAGGGAAACGACCAGTCGGCGCTGGGCGCAATCAGCAGATGCGTCACGCCGGCATCGTAGGGCCGCAGCCGGTGGACGAATAGCAAAATGAACTGATTGATCGCCAGACCGAGCAGGAACGCCAAGCCGGCGGACAAGGCAGCATGGCGCACATGGTAGCGGTCGGCCTTTGCCCACCATTGCAGGGCAACAGCCAGCACCATCAGCGGAACGCCGATTTGTGAGACGGCGATCATTGCCTTATCAAGAAAAGGGCTGATCCCGGCTGCCGCGTTGATCCAGTGGGTTAGAGCTGCATCCATCGTTTCTCGTTTCCGCTGTTGTCGATCGCAAGGTGAATTTTGTGAAAGCAGTAGACGAACGCCGCATCCATCAGATTTTCGAGCTCAGCATCTGGCTTAAAGGGGCGCATGCCCTGATCGAATGCGTGGGCGGGATCCTGCTTTATGTCGTCACCACCGACG
>NZ_JAMYLG010000056.1:0-28579 GCF_040317865.1 Mesorhizobium sp. M1365 | reverse complement strand
CCACCTTGCGCGCCTCATCCAGAAGCGAGAGCTGAAGTCGCAGTGCGAAATTGCTTCTTCTCATGTCTTTTTCTCCAATCCTCTCAGCGCCTCACTTGGCGACAGGACCATGATACCGAAGCGCTCGGCCAGCTTGCCGAAGTCGCGTAGGTTGAACGTCACTATAGCATCCGCCCGTCCGTTTACCGCCGCTTCCAGCACCATGTCGTCGTCAGGGTCGCGCACGGCGGGCCGCCAGAGAAAGAGAAGGCGAACCGGCTCGGCGACGGACGCCACGGCATCTAGCAACGCGTTCACATCCTCAGCCGACAGGCCGGAAGCCTCAAGGTGCTCGGGCCTCGTCATGACCGCCTCGTACTCGATCATCACCGGCACCGAAGCAATGAGCGTCAGCCGGCGTTCCAAAGCCGCCACCAACAGTTGGCGCGAGGCACCAGCGTCACTTCGGATCGCCGCCACCATGGTCGCCGTATCGAGAAGCAGTCTCATGCAGGCATATTGGATATCGCGTGCGATATTGCAAGAGGACCGAGCTTTTGGCAATTTGGCCCGGCTTCGGGATCCCAAATCGCAGCGCGCAAGTATTTGCACGCCACACTACGACAGCGCGGCAACTGAACTTGTCTTGCTGATCATCACGCCGCTCAATGCCCTCGATACACACAGAAGAGCGGGCATGCCATGCTGGACGAGGCCAAACCTGGGAACGACAAGATTACAGGGCTGACATGTCGGCACGAGATATGGTTGATCGGCGGATGACCTCGACCACGAAGTCCAGATAGGCGGCCTTGTCCATGAGCATTAGCCGATCATTTGGCGCGGGCCCAGAATGCTCCTGTACGCGCTCACAGAGGCGTTCCCGCATCTCCCGGTTCAAGGTGATAAAGTCGCTCCCGACATAGCGGCCTGTGCCACGCTCGGCCATTAGGGCGAAAGCCGGCTTTCCGGGTTCACGCTCGACGCCGAGCAACTCGTATTCATCGATGCTGTAAGCCTTTGGTCTTGAGCCAAGCCGTCGAATTGCCGCTCCGGTATTTGCTGTCCTTGCGCCTCGACACCATGCCTTCGAGCCCCGCCTGGTCTATCAGGTGGGAAGATCGCCT
This sequence comes from Mesorhizobium sp. M1365, assembly GCF_040317865.1. Taxonomy (NCBI): domain Bacteria; kingdom Pseudomonadati; phylum Pseudomonadota; class Alphaproteobacteria; order Hyphomicrobiales; family Phyllobacteriaceae; genus Mesorhizobium; species Mesorhizobium sp. M1365. Next base: position 27,473 of record NZ_JAMYLG010000056.1, on the reverse strand, counting down.
TAGCCTCGCCGGGAAGCGCCTGGCTGAATTGGATACGGCCACCGTCCGGGATCATCTCGGCAAGGATCTCGCGGCGGTCCTCCAGCGCCATGTCGCGCAGGTCGTGACCATTGAGATGCAGAAGATCGAAGGCGACGAATAGAGGTCGTGCTGGCGTCGGGTGATGGCTTTCCGCAAGGCTCCGAAGTCAGACAGGCCAGTCTCGTTCAATACGACGATCTCACCGTCGATGATGGCGCTTTCCACGTCCAGTTCAGCGGCGGCCTTTGCGAGGGCGATGCCGATGGCGAAACTGTCCGAACGCGACACGATCACGATGACTGGCGAGGTGACGCTTGTTCATGATGACGGGACCGGCACGGTTCGGCTTCACGGCTACGACGTTCCGTGACGGCGCGCGGGGAACGCCTCGCAGAAATACCGGACCTCTCCACCGCGTCCGCCCTCGGCAATCGCGACAGCATGCTTGGCTTTCGACACATCGACACCGACGTAAAAAACGTTATCTTGCTCCATGGCTCGTCCTTTCTTCGCTTGGGGCTCGGCTCGGCACTCCCGAGCAACCCCCGTTTGCTTAACAGCTGCAAAGACTAAGGGCGGGCGGCCGCTCAGACCACGGTCATAACGTCTAATAGCCATCGCAACCTTACCCGCCAAATCGTCCTTGTTGCGCCAATATTGACGAGCTTCTTTTCATATAGCTTTCGGAATCTCTCGAGTTTGGCCTTTTATCGAACTCGACCTTTTCCGCGGCCCACGTCTTGCGAGCACCGCCTTCGAGCAAAAACGCCACCGGTAGACACGCCTTGGGCGACGGCGTACTCGTACTCCTCTGGGTGTAGTTCTTACCCTTCAACTCTGAGCCGTACCGCTCTGCTACGATGAGTACGTAGTAGTCGCTGTCATCGATGCGCCGCTTGATGTAATCCCATTGAGTGTCGTCGCTGGCTTGGAATGCCTCCATCCCACAGGAATATGCCCGAGGTTAAGAACGGACTCGATGACCGACCGTCTTTCGTCCACCAAATCGGCGTAGGTCGAGCTGACGAAGATCTGGTATTTAACGTCCATGCGGCTTCACCCCTTCGATCCGCCCTTGTAAGTCTGCAAGCAGGCTGGGGATAACGCCGTGCCCGCATCAAGAAGCCGAGTCATGATTCTTGCAAGGGGTGAAGCGATCAAAGCCCGACCCGCGCGCTGGCACGCTAGGTTGCCCGGTTTGCCGGAAGGAATAATCACTTGCGGCCGAGGAGCATGAAACGTGCGGTGCCCCCCGCCGCAGCGACAGCCTTCGCTATTCCTTCTTGTCGACCAGCGCCCGTAGTGCCGAGACGTCATGCAGCAATAACCTGCTGCCGCGCTTTTCGATCAGGCCTCTCTTGGCGAGGTCGCTCATTTCGCGCGAGACCGCTTCCCTGTGCGTGCTCATCGTTGCCGCCAGCTCGGAATGCGTCGGTGCCGGGCTTATGGACACCTCGCCGTCCACGAGTGCGGCTTTCTCCGCCCGATGCAGGAGCTCGACGATCAGCCGTTTTCGCACGACCAGAGTGCTGTATTCGAATACCCGCTCGGTCATGCGCCGGAGCTGGGCAGACAGATGCTCAAGCAGCATCCAGGCAAAAGTCGGGTGGGTCATCACGATATCCCGGAATGCTGTGCCGGACAGCCGTGCAGCGCGGGTTGCCTCCAGCGCGACTACGCTGGCAGAGCGTGCAATCCCGTCAATGCCTCCGAGCTCCCCGAAAATGTCGCCCGGTTCGACATCGCGATACGCTATCTCCCTGCCGTCCGCTGAAACCAGTGTCACGCGAGCCCGTCCTTCCAGCAGGAAGAAGACATCGCGACCAGTGTCGCCGTGGGAAATGATTAGCTCGTTGTGTCGATAGCTGCGCTCGTGCCACCGTTTGGTCAGCGCGGCGAGGTCGGCATCGCAAAGTCTTGAGATGAAGGCCAGAGAGCCTGTCACAACGGTCTCTTGTTCAATCAAGTGTACTTCACCTTACTCCCTATCCAAGGAAATTTGATGGCCGCAGGCCCCGCTTTCCGGGATGCAAACTGGGAGCGGATTTCGCCAATGGTTTCCCCGGTGTGGGAATTCCCACAGCCGAGCCTGGTTCGACTGTCATATCCTTGTTGCAACGTCAGGCCCGCCGGCTCGTGTGAAAGCCGGCGAAGGGAAAGGGAACAGTCATGAAATTCTTGGCTCCCGTCACAAAACTTGCTGCGGGGTTTCGCAAATTCGTCGCGCCGCGCTACCGCCCGGAGCTTTATTACATGCGTGGCCCGGGGCCAGCCACCGCCCGCCGTATGGGCACGCCGCGGCAAAACCAGTCCATCGACCACTACGCCTAATTTGCCTCGCGGACGGCTGACGCTCTCGCCCGGAGTGCCGTTCGCGCCGTTCCGTACCGGTCAATTCAGATCAATGAAGTGACGATCTGATCATGGTTATAATTCATGCTGCCGCCATTGGTCCATTTCGCAGGTGGTTACGCCTCCGCGCCGAGCGAAAAGCTCTCTTGTCGGCAACGGACCAGTTGAGCCGTTTACCCGATGACGTCCTTGGCGACATCGGCATCTCACGTGACGAAATCATGTGCGATTTGCGAAGCCGCGCCATCCGTCATGCGGAGGCAGGCGCGGCCGGCACGACGATCGAGCGCACCAGGATCGCTTCGGCCTCGATCCCGAAACGGTTGGCCGCCGGCAGTGGCTACACCTCGGCCGAGATCCCCTTTGGCTGGTCCACGAGCGCGCGATCGAGCCTTACATCGGCTTCGACAAGCAGCGGCGCGCGGACGGGACCTTCGAACGGCACTACACCTGCGACCCCAAGGACTGAATGTTGACCGACGGGAGCTGGGGAGGATCTCAAAATGATCATGTCAGTTGTTAAGTCCCTCGCGCCTGTGACGCTCGGCACCGTGCTGATCGCAATCAGTCCGGCTTCATTGTCGGCTTCTGACGCTCAGGACCTTGCGTTCGCTCACGCTGACATGCCAATCAAACAGCTGAAAGACGTCTATTTGGATTGCGAGCGGGGAGGCCGCCGGTGCGCTGGGGACGGAAGACGTGATGTACTGTTCGATGCGTGAGTTCCGACTAGGCGCGCGATAGCAGTTTGCGCATAATCAACGATGCATGGCCTTCTGCACCGTGCGACGCGGCCCTGCGATCGACCACTTCGAACATGTTTGGACCGCGCACTTCGCCGATCAGCGCAGTAACCAACCCGCGGAGTTCCGCGAGCGACAGCCTTCAAACGAATCAGTCGGTGGTAGCGTCACGCATAGGGTGAATCACGAACGCGCTCGCCTGCAAACCCCTTCGCCCGGAAATCTGCCCCGGTTACGCGGTTCGCCAGCAGACTGAGAAGGAGCGGCTTCAGCCGATCGCCGATGCTTTTTGTTATCTTTGTGCTTAATGGCAGCTTTGCGCCCCGATTTCGGCCGTTCGACTATATCGTTCGAACTGCCGAAAGCCTAGCAGTCGCCCAACTGGTTCAACCTTCCGCCACGGCTGGGCAGAGGAGGGCGTGCAAAACGGTAGGCGCGACTAAGAAACGGTCGCGGTTGGAGTCGGTAGAGGGATACCGCCGATACAGTGCTGTAACCGAGTTCGTTTGCTGACGGGACTTCTTAATCGGCGCAAATAGGTCCGACTCTAACCTCCGCAACCAGTTCCAGCATAAATCACTAATAGTCACGATCTGATCAAAGCCCCGCCGGAAAAAACGGCAAGGCATTTCCCACGGCAGGTTTGGCGAAGCGCGGAAGGGCACTCTGCCGCCCAGAGTAAGCGGCCTGCACGCAAGAGGGACCCTTTTCCAAGCGCGGTGTTCGAATCCCTCCCTCTCCGCCATACGACATTGTTTACGTTGATAAAAATACAAGAATAGATTGCGCGTCCGCCATAAAGCCCGCCAACCGAAAAAGGCGTATTCGCGGCACGTCAGCTTACGACACAAATATGCGGGGTTGATGCTTCGAGCTGGGAGATGGCAGAGATCAACTTCGGCTTCGCTAAGCGAAGTCGTGGGATTCATGCGACAGCGGAATTAGGATATGCGACGAGCACCCCGTGCCGGGTCAACCTCGCCGTCGGGAAGTACCGATCGGTGCGGAACCGAGCGGATTCACGCTTGTCGGCAGCGGACGGCGGCGGTGGCGGTCAGCATCCGAGCAGGCTCCCAATTAACGAGACAAACGTCCAGAGCGGAGGGACTTCGCCAGCCTGAACGACCGCTCTCCTCGGCTTAGTCAAGCATACCTACGGAATGATGCGCCTGGCCGGTGACAAATGAATCTCTGCTGGCCTCCGATGATATGGGGAGGCGCTCGCAAATCGCGCCCTACGCGCGGGTTGATCGGTTGATCAACATCAAAGCGGCGCTAAATATGACGGCGGTGGTCACGGTGGCTCGAGTGTCAGCAGATGTGGTAAGGTTGAGTGTCGGCGAGTAGCAGAGGTCCAGCAACAATGACTTTGAGGCGAACCAGAGCTTACGGCGCATCCGGCTTGGTTCTAGCGGTTTGCACTGTGTTTGCTTGGCAGAACGCCACTGCTGCTCACAATTGCGACGCAGCCGCGACGCCTGGCGTCAATTGGCACGAGTGTGACAAGAAGCTTCTCATCCTAGAAGGACAAGACCTGAGCGGAGCGAACCTGTTCGGTGTTGATTTCACTTCGACCGACCTCAGGAACAGCAATCTCCTTGCGGCAAATCTTGAGAAGGCAACGCTTGTGCGTGCTTCCCTGGCCGACTCGACCGCCAAAGGCGCCCGGTTCGACAGAATCGAGGCCTACAGGACCGACTTCAGCCGTATGGACGCGCAGGGCGCTGTGTTTGCGAGCGCGGAAATACAGCGCTCGAATTTCCAGGGCGCCAATCTGACCAATGTTGATTTCACAAAGGCAGAATTGGGGCGTGCGCAGTTCCATGACGCCGATATCAGCGGCAGCCGCTTCTCGTTTGCCAATCTCGCACGGGCGGACTTCCGAGGAGCGACGTTCACCGCGCCGATAGACTTTGACCGCGCCTTTTTCTTTCTGACCCGTATCGAGGGCGTCGATCTTTCCAATTCGGCGGGTCTGTCCCAGTGGCAGCTCAACATGGCTTGCGGAGACGCCCGGACCGAGTTGCCTTCTGGCTTGACGAGGCCTGAAGATTGGCCCTGTCAATTCCAGCAGGAATAGTTGTCGGCAAGCGAACTGTGCAATGCTGCACCCGACAGGATTTGAACCTTTAACTTCTGCCTTCGCGAGAGGAACTCGCCATGGCTACCCTGTCGACCGATGCACCAATCTCTCCGCTTCGCCAGCGCATGCAGCACGACATGCTCATGCGTGGCCTGGGCTCCCATACCCAGCAGGACTACGTTCGTCACGTCCGGCGCTTCGCTGTGTTCCTTGGCCGCTCGCCCGACACTGCGACGGCTGAGGACATCGGTCGATTCCAGCTGCATCAGCATGAGAGCGGCGTCGGCTCTGCGACGATCAATGGCGCGGTCTCGGCACTGCCGTTCCTGTCCCTCGTGACGCTGAAGCGTCGGGATCTGGCGCGTGCGCTGGTGATCATGAGGTGTCAGCGCAAGCTGCCCGACGTGCTGAGCGTGGAGGAAGCGGCGCGGCTGCTCGAAGCCGCATCCAGCATCAAGGCATCAAGTACAAGGCGGCACTTGGCGTCGCCTATGGCGCGGGCCTGCGCGTGTCCGAAGTCGCGCAACTCAAGATCGACGACATCGACTCGACACGCATGCTTATCTGCGTCGAACAGGGCAAGGGACGCAGTGCCGCGCGACAATCAAGTTGAGAGCGCGTGTTGCCTTGATTGTCGCACGGCAAAGACGAGAGCCGCGTCCGTAAAGACCATTCGGCGCGCAACCTCGCCATGATCCGCCGCGGGGTGCTCAACATGCTCCGTCGCGAGCCTTCAAACTCGCTCAAGCGTAAGCGCCTCAAAGACCTCATGAACCCGACCTACCGCCAAGCCGTCCTCGCCGGTTAACGACTCATGATTTGGCCCTGCGTTGGCTTTCGTGTGCACTGTGTGTGCATTGAGAGATGTGATGTGGCCAAATGGCTTTCGGTCGCGGCGGCGCAATCGTAAAATAGGTTATGTCTGAGTAAGCGCCGTCTGACGAAATACTCAGTCTTTCCGACCGGGCATTGGACGGACTGAAGCAAAAAAAAGATAATGAAATGGATAAGATAGAGCGGCATCTTGCTCTTGCTCCTACGATGGACTGGATGAACGTGGCGATCAACATCTTTCGGATACATTCGTGATTGCGGCGCAGCAGCCGCCAAGGCTCAGATAACAGGACATCTGTTTAGAAAACAAAACATCAGATTTGATATCCGGCAGTCGACGTGCTTGCGGCTCGTAGCGGGCTTGCGAGGGCAAGCGTGTGGTCTGCTCTCGCAACCTTGGAGGGGATTGGCATCGTATCTTCAGAGGGAACGGGCAGGGCTCGTCTTTATCGGTTGAATGATCGCCATCCACTGGCGACATCACTGGAAGCCCTCTTTGAGCAGGAGGCGCTTAGGTATTCCAACATTCGCGCTTTAGTCACTGAGGCGGTCTCCGCAGTTCGGCCGAACGTACTCGCGGCCTGGATTTACGGCAGCGTGGCGAGGGGCGAGGACCGTCCAGACAGCGATCTCGACATCGCAGTGGTTACGCCATCCGAAAAGCTAGAAAGCGCGCTCCAAGAGATCCGTGAGGCACTGGTGACCCACGGTGAAGAGCTTGGCTTCAATCCCTCGGTGGTGGGACTCACTCCGCAGGATGTGGCGAGGCTGTCGAGCACGGGAGACCCTTGGTGGGGCGGCGTCGAAGCAAATGCCCTGCTCGTCTTGGGTCCACGCCCGGACGAACTCGCAACAAAAACTCGCCAGAAGGCGTTGGCATGACCAGAAGAGGTGCGACGAAAGTAGTCGAGACAGGCTTTGGCGAGGAGCGATTGCGCATCGCCCGCTCATATTTGAAGGCTGCCCGTTTGGAGGTGCAATGTCTGAAACGGGTAACATCGGCAATCCGGCTATGTCGCAGATCGTGAATGCGGCAATAGCATACGCCGTGCGCTCACTGCCCGATTTGCAGGAACGATCAACCGCGCGGATCATGCGGCCGTGGTGAAAACCATGCGCGATGCGCTTGGAAATCGCCTTCCTGCAGCGCAGGCCAGCCGGTTGCGGAGCATTCTCCATGAGAAGGACGAAGCTCAATACGGAATCAGGGCAAAATCACTACCCGAAGCCGAGAGCTTGCTCGACAAGTTGGAAGAGTTCGCGGAGTGGGCGGAAAAAGAACTGGAAGTCTGATCAGCAATGGAGGCGGCATGTCGCTTATGGCGACCTGAATGTTACTTCAGCAGTTTGATCAGCACTGTGAAAGCCGCGTCGATGTCAGCGCGAACCGCGGCCCGGACAGCTTCCGCGTTGCGGTCTCGCAGCGCTGCAAACATCTGCTGATGGTGCTGGTTGGCGGTCGAATAGTTTCCAGAATCGTGCAGCATGTTGAAATAGGGACTGATCTGCAGCCACAGGTTCTCGATGATGTTGAGCATGTTTTCCGAACCCGCGGCTCGATAGATGGAGAAATGAAAGGCGTAGTTGGCCCTGAGGTAGGATTTGACGTCGCCGGCGGCATTGGCCTGTTCGAGTGCGTCCAGATGCTGGCGCAGCAGCGCCACGCTGGGATCGTCCATTCGCTCGGCCGCCCATGCGGCGGCGATCGCCTCGATCTCAAACCTGACGTTCCTGAGATCGATGAGTCGCGCGCGGCTTAATGCCGGGATACCGATCGAACGGCCAGAAACCACCATCAATGCGTTGGCGGCGCTCAGACGCCGCAGTGCCTCGCGAACCGGCATCGGGCTGACGCCGAAAGCGTCTGCGAGGCTCTGCACCGTCACCATTTCACCTGGAACGATACTGCCGTCGAGGATCAACTCGGTGACGTGCCGGTAGACCCTGTCCTGCAGGGTTTCCCTGGACAGCGGCGTAATCTCGACGCCCGGCTTCCTGAATGCCGCCCCAGCCATCTGTGCCTACCTTTCCCCAAACGGCGACGCTCTTGTCCTACCCGGCGCCTGTGCCCGGAATGCAAGGTTCGGATTGCCGCGTCAAGCGCCGGCGTATCCGGCTTTACCCATTAGCACTTCATCATTGATCTTTGATCAAATCATGATACGGTCAGCTGCATCGAATGACAAGGAGCACGTTTCGTGCCCTTGGGAGGCATTTGGTCGTCTGAATTGGGAGGAGTTTCGAATGGGTATCGGATCGAAAGCCCGGCGGCTCGCGCTGCTTGCCGGCATGGCTGTTTGCGCCTTTGGGATGTCGGCGGCCGAGGCGGCCGGAAAGCACAAAATATTTCTCAGCATGAGCTTCATCGGCAATGATTGGCAGGCCGAGGCCGCCAACATGGTCAAGGCGATGGCGTCGCACAAGAGCATGGCCGACAAGGTCGACCTCCAGGTTCAGGTGGCCGGGCCGAACGCACAGCGCCAGATCCAGCAGATCAACGCGATGGTGCAGGCAGGTGCCGAAGCCATCGTGATCTTCCCGATCTCGCCGACAGCGCTCAACCAGGTGGTGAAGAACGCCTGCGACAAGGGGGTAAAGGTGTTTGCCTACGATGCCGAGATCACAGAGCCCTGCGCCTATAACGTCCATATCGATCAGGAAGAGGCTGGCCGCGTGACGGCGGAGTGGCTGGTCAAGAAGCTCAATGGCAAGGGCAACATCATCGCAGTGACCGGCGTTCCCGGCACCTCGGTCGACGATCTGCGCACCAAGGCCGCAAAGGAGGTGTTTGCCAAGCATCCCGACATCAAGATCGTGGGCGAGGCTGTCGGTATGTGGAGCCAGGCGGTGGCCCGCACCGAACTTTCCAAGATATTGGCGACGCGCAGCTGGGACGACATAAATGGGCTGTGGATGCAGGTCGGCTGCTTCACCGCCAATTCCATGCAGCTCGAGGCCGGCAAGAAGAGCAGCGAACTGCTGCCTTGCGCCGGCGAGGGCTCCAATGGCGGGCGCATCCAGATGCTGCCGGAGGGCACGGAGGTCGAGGGCGCAGCCTCTCCCTATGCGCCGCTCGGCGCGCCGCGTATCTCCTATGCATCGCCGCCCTATTCCGGCGCGCTTGCCCTTAAGCTTGCAGTCGAGGCACTTGACGGCAAGGAGGTTGCCAAGAAGACGATCCTGCCACTGCCGGTCGTCACCAACGACACGATAAAGCTTTGTAACGAAGGCACCTGGGCAGAGATGAAGGCTGGCTGTAACGCCTTCAAACCGTCGCTGGTCTCCAACCCCGGCTGGTTCGCCTCGATCTTCTCCGACCAGACACCTGAAATCGGTCTCGCGGCCGCCCTTGTCGGCCAGCCCGAGGAGTAAGGCTCTCCGAATGGGGCGTGGGGTGCTTTGGAGGCCCTCCCACGCACCCCGTGCAGGCCGGGACTGGGATCATGATGTCAGCGCAATCGACAGCTGTCGGCATAGAGGGCGTCCGCAAGGCGTTTGGTGCGACGGTCGCCCTCGATGGCGTCTCCTTTGAGATCGTTTCGGGCAGCGTGCACGCGCTGCTCGGCGAAAACGGTGCCGGCAAGTCGACGCTCGTCAAGCTGCTGTCGGGACTGGTGCGGCCCGACGAAGGGCAAATCACCGTTCTTGGTGAACCGGCGCCACTCGGTTCGCCGCGCGCCGCGCACGCCAAAGGCGTGCAGACAGCCTTCCAGGAAATGACGCTGGTGCGCGATCTCAGCGTTCTCGACAACATGCTGCTGCCCTACGCGCCTGTCGGCCCGAGCGGCCTGATCAGGCGGGCGAGCGCGCGCAGGGCGGTGCGCCAGCACATTTCAGATCTCGGCTTTTCGGTCGATCTTGATGCCGAGGTCGCGACCCTCGATCTCGCCGTCCGCCAGAAGATCGAAATCGCGCGCGCGCTCTATCGCAAGCCGCGCATCCTCCTGCTCGACGAACCGACCTCGACGCTGTCGGGCGGCGATGTCGAGTGGCTGGGCGGCATCATCGCGCGACTTAAGGCCGCCGGCACGACGGTCGTGTTCATCACCCACCGCATACGAGAGGTGCGGGCCTTCTGCGACACGCTGACCATTCTCAGAAACGGCCGTCACATCGTGACGGCGCCGGTGGCCGACGTCCCGGATGGAGAAGTGATCGAAAAGATCATCGGTCGCAGCATCGCCCAGACCTTTCCGCCGAAACCCGAAAGCGAGGCGGTCTTCGGTCCGCCGGTGCTCGGCGTACGCGATCTCAAGACCGGCATGAAGCTCGACGGCGTCGGTTTCGACCTGCGCAAGGGCGAGATTCTCGGCATTGCCGGGCTTCAGGGCATGGGCCAGCTCGACCTGTTCCTCGCCTGCTTCGGCATGGCAGAGATCGAGCGCGGCCATATACTGGTCGACGGGCGCGAAGTGTGGCTCGGCTCGCCCGCCGATGCGCTCAAGGCCAACATGGCGATCGGGCTGGTGCCGGAGGACCGCAAGACCGAAGGCCTGTTCCTGAAGCTCTCGGGCCGGCAAAACGTATCGCTGCCGGTCGTCGCGCGTTTTACCCGATGTGGCCTGATCAGCAGGCACGAGGAGGCGCGGGCCGTCCAGTCCGCCTTCTCGGCGGTCGAGGTCGACCACCGCGCCATGTGGACGAGGGCGGGGGCGTTTTCGGGCGGTAACCAGCAGAAGATCGCCATCGCTAAATGGCTGGTCGCCGAGAGCCGCATCCTGCTGCTCTTCGACCCAACCCGCGGCATCGACGTCGGCACCAAGCACGAGCTCTATGTGACGATGCGCGACTATGTGGCGGCCGGCGGCTCGATCCTTCTGCATTCAACCGAAATTCCCGAGCTGGTCCATCAATGCGACCGAGTGCTCGTCCTCTATGACGGTCGCCTGGTGGCGGAGCTTGCCGGCAACCACATCACGGAAGGCGCGATCATGCGACCGGCGCTGGGGCAAGGCGAGTTGGTCCGGGAGGCGGCGGAATGAGCGTGACGAGTTTGCCCGCCGCGGCACCGGCCGCGACATTGACGCGGCTTCTCGCGCGGCACAGCGGCGCGATCATCGCGGCGATCGTCTTTGCGGTGCTCCTGCTTATCGTCGATCTGGTCAGTGCCGGGCGGCTCACCTATTTCGACATTTCGTTTCTCTCCAGCGGCGGCGCCACCTCGGCGCTGGCGGCGATCGGCCAGACGGTGGTCATCCTGTCCGGCGGTTTCGACCTGTCCGCCGGCGCGGTGATCTCGCTGGTCAATGTCGTCCTGGCAAAAGGTATGGATCCGATGGCGACCGGCACCAGTGTCGCGCTGTGGACCTTGGCCGGAATTGGGGTCGGCATGGTGGTCGGCGCCTTCAACGGCTTCTTCATCGCCGTCCTGCGCATGCAGCCAATCGTCGTCACGCTGTCGACCATGTTCATCCTGCAGGGGGTAACACTGCTGGTCATGGACAAGCCGGGCGGCTTCGTCTCGCCCGATCTTGGCGCCTTCTATCTCGGTGATGCTATCGCCGGCTGGATACCGATGCCACTGGTGGCCATCGGCGTCGTCCTGCTCGGCTGGTTCTGGCTAAAAGGCACACGCTTCGGGACGGCGCTTTATGCCGTCGGCAGCGATCCGGACGCGGCCGCTTCAGTCGGCGTGCGCGTCGTTCTCGTGCGCTTCCTGGTCTATGTCATAGCCGGCGGCTGCTACGGGCTCGCCGGCGTCTTCATCAGCGCACAGACGGGCAGCGGCGATCCGCTAGTCGGCAACCCGTTGTTGCTGTCGATGTTCGCGGCGGTCGTCGTCGGCGGTACAAGGCTGGGCGGCGGTCAAGGCGGGCCGGTTGGTACCGTCTTCGGCGCCTACATCCTGATGATGGTCGTCAACATCCTGCTCGTACTCAACGTCTCGGCCTATTATTCGACGATCGCCGAGGGCACGATCCTGATCCTTGCCGTGCTTGCCGGCTCGCTGTCGCATGGCTCCGTGCTCGCCCGCCAACTGCGTGCGCTGCGGGCGCGGTCGGCCGCATGGCGCGCCGGAATGCTGCCCTCGCAGATCGATCGCACCGACCGGCGGCTGAGGATCGCCAGTGGCAGCACCGACGATCAGCAGGCGCCGCAGCCGGCCTTCCATATTCGCAATGCCGAGACGCTGCGTTATGCGCTGCCGGCCTATGTCTGCCTGGCCGTCGTCGTGATCGTCACCCAGATTTGGCTCGGACGCGCCATCGTCAACGTCACCTACTGGAACTCGCTGTTCGTGCTGTCGAGCTTCCTCGCCGTCCTGGCGCTTGGGCAAGGCAGCGTAATCCTCACCGGCGGGCTCGACCTGTCGGTGCCGTGGACGATCGGTCTCTCGGGCATCCTGCTTGCCGGCATGGTCAACGGCTCGGATGGTGCACTTGCCTATGCGCTGCCGGCGGTGCTGCTCACAGCTTGCCTGATCGGTCTTGCCAACGGCATCGGCATTGTCTTCCTCGGCATTTCGCCCATCGTGATGACGCTGGCCACCAATGGCATTCTGCAAGGCGTCGCGCTGCTTTACTCGCAGGGTACGCCGGCCGGCTTCTCCTCGCCGATGCTGCGCTGGTTCATGACCGGGAAGGTATTCGTTGTGACGCCGGTGGTGCTGTTCATGATCGCCTTCGTCGTCTTTGCCGTGCTGCTGCTTGGCCGCACCCCTTTTGGCCGCCGGGTTTATGGCATCGGCAACAGCCTGCGCGCGGCCCAGCTCTCCGGCATCGCGGTCGGGCGCACGCTCATCCTCGTCTATGTGCTGTCGGCGGTCTGCGCGGGGCTCGTCGGCATCATGCTGACCGGCTTTTCCGGCCAGGCCAGCCTCGGCATGGGTGACGACTGTCTGCTGCCCTCGATCGCCGTAGTCGTCGTCGGCGGTGCGCTGATCACCGGCGGGCGCGGCCACTATCTCGGAATGCTGGGGGGCGTGCTGCTTTTGACGGCGTTGCAGATGCTGCTCGCCGGTACGACGCTGCCTTATGCAACGCGGGCGATCCTGTTCGGGTTGGTGGTGCTCGCTGCGGTCATGGCGCTGCGCGAAAGGCGGATTCAATGAAAGGAATGGAATAATGAGCTCCAGCGCACCGGCATCGGCGGACGAATTCCTGACCGGGCTCAAAGGCCAACGCGTGCTGGTCACGGCGGGCGCCGGCGGCATCGGCTTTGCCATTGCCGAGACGCTGTCGAGGCTCGGCGCGCGTGTCGTGATCTGCGACATTTCCGACGAGGCGCTGGCCGACGCTCCAGAGAGGCTCACACTCGCCGGCGCAGTCAAAGCGGACGTTTCACGCGACGACGATGTCGACCGGCTGTTCGAGACCATAAAGGAGAAGCTCGGCGGGCTCGACGCCCTGATCAACAATGCCGGCATTGCCGGGCCGACCGGCGGGGTCGATGAGATCGATCCGGCAGACTGGCGGCGCTGCATAGATATCTGCCTGACCGGCCAGTTCCTGTGCGCGCGCCGTGCCGTGCCGCTGATCAAGGCGGCGGGCGGCGGCTCGATCGTCTCGATGTCTTCGGCCGCCGGCCGCCATGGCTACGCGTTCCGCACGCCGTACTCGGCTGCCAAGTTCGGCGTTGTCGGCCTGACCCAGAGCCTTGCCAAGGAACTCGGACCGCATGGGATCAGGGTCAATGCCATCTTGCCCGGCATCATCGAAGGGCCGCGCATCGACAAGGTCATTGCCGACCGGGCAAAGCAGCTCGGCGTTTCAAACGAGGAGATGACACAACGCTATCTGCAGAACATCTCGCTGCGCCGCATGACCAGCCCATACGATGTCGCGGCGATGGTGGCCTTCCTGCTTTCCGATGCGGGCATCAACATTTCCGGCCAGTCGCTCGGCGTCGACGGCAACGTCGAGACACTCTGAGGGGGAGATCATGGCGAAGGTAGCAATTGTCGGAAGCGGCTTCATCGGGCGAGCGTGGGCGATCAGCTTCGCTCGTGCCGGCCATGATGTGCGCATGTGGGACCAGGCGCCGGCCGCGGCCAGCGGTGCGCGCGACTATATCGCTGGGGTGCTCGGCGACCTTGCCGCCAACGATCTGCTGCGGGGACAGGCGGTCGATACCGTGCTTGGCCGCATCACCATTGTGGAGGAGCTTGGCGAGGCCCTGGCCGATGCCGTCCATGTCCAGGAGAACACGCCGGAAAACCTCGAGGTGAAGCGTGACGTGTTCTCCCGCATCGACGCACTTTCCGGTCCGCAGGCGGTGATCGCCAGTTCCACCTCGGCGCTGTTGCCGTCGAGATTCACCGATCATCTTGAGGGGCGCCATCGCTGCCTCGTCGTGCACCCGATCAATCCGCCCTATCTCATCCCGGCAGCGGAGGTGGTGCCGGCGCCATGGACCTCCGCCGAAACGGTGGAAAGGACCCGCGCGTTTCTTGTCGAGGCGGGCCATGCGCCACTGGTGATGAAGCGCGAGCTCGACGGCTTCATCATGAACCGCTTGCAAGGCGCGCTGTTGGAGGAGGCGTTTCGGCTCGTCGCCGACGGCTATGCCAGCGTCGAGGACGTCGACACTGGCCTGCGCGACGGGCTGGCGCTGCGCTGGTCGTTCATGGGTCCGTTCGAGACGGTCGACCTCAATGCACCCGGTGGTGTGCGCGACTATGTCGAGCGCTATCAGGCGATCTATTCCAACATCTTCCCGCAGATGCTGCGCCGCGTCGACTGGGCCGGCGAGGTCATGGAGACGATCGAGGCCGAGCGCCGCAAGCGCCTGCCGCGGGAAGAACTCGGCGAACGGCAGGTCTGGCGCGACCGCCGGCTGATGGCGCTGGCGGCGCACAAGAAAAAGTCGGATCAGGAGTTTGGACAATGACGCAAACAAGCCGCAAGCCCGGCGCCCAGCAACCCAGCGGCAAGGTCATTATCACCTGCGCGGTGACGGGGGCGATCCACACGCCGACTATGTCGCCTTATCTACCGATCACGCCGGACCAGATCGCGCGCGAGGCGATCGCGGCGGCGGAGGCGGGTGCGGCGATCCTGCATCTGCATGCCCGCGACCCCCAGACCGGCAAGCCCGACCAGACGCCAGAGGCGTTCGCGCGTTTCCTGCCGCGCGTCAAGCAAGGCACCAATGCCGCCATCAACATCACCACCGGCGGCAGTCCGTACATGAAGGTGGAGGAGCGTGTGCGCCCCGCCGCCCAATTCAAGCCGGAGGTCGCCTCGCTCAACATGGGCTCGATCAATTTCGGGCTCTATCACCTCGCCGACAAATACGAGACGTTCAAGTTCGATTGGGAAAAGCCGCATCTGGAAGCGACGCGTGATCTGGTCTTCCGCAACTCGTTCAAGGACATCGAATACATACTGGCAACCTGCTACGACAATGGGACGCGCTTCGAGTTCGAGTGCTACGACATCGCCCATCTCTATAACCTCTCCCATTTCGCCGATCGCGGGCTGGTGAAGCCGCCGTTCTTCGTGCAGTCGGTGTTCGGCCTGCTCGGCGGCATCGGCACGCACCCGGAAGACGTCGCCCATATGAAGCGCACCGCCGATCGCCTGTTCGGCGACCAGTTCCGCTGGTCGGTGCTGGGTGCGGGCGCCAGCCAGTTGCGCATCGCGGCACAATCGGCAGCGCTTGGCGGCAACATTCGCGTTGGGCTCGAAGACAGTCTTTGGGCCGGTAGGGGCAGGCTTGCCAAGTCGAATGCCGAGCAGGTGGTGCTCGCCCGCAAGATCGTCGAAGGCCTCGGCATGGAAGTGGCAACGCCCGACGAGGCCCGCGAAATCCTGTCATTGAAGGGCGGCGATCAGGTCGCGTTCTGACCGGTTTCTGCAAGGTTCGAACAGAGGAGGACGGCATGAAGATCGAAGTCGTGGTGGACGTGAAGACCACGCTGGGCGAGGGACCGCTGTGGGACGTTGAACAGGAGCGCCTCTACTGGATCGACAGTTTCGACGGGCGTGTGTTTCGGGCAACCGCCGACGGGAGCGAGATCCGTTGCTGGGACGTGCCGATGAAGATCGGTTCGATGGCATTGCGCAAGGACGGAGGTGGCGCGGTGGTATCGCTGCAGCGCGGTTTCCATCTGCTTGATTTCGCCACCGGCGAGGTGACGCCGATTCACGATCCGGAGCCGGACAGGCCGATGAACCGGCTCAATGACGGCAAGGTCGACCGGCGCGGCCGCTTCTTCGCCGGCTCAATGGACACGATGGAAGAGGGACCCTCCGGCGGACTCTACCGGCTCGATCCGGATTTCTCGGTTACCAGAATAGATTCCGGCATCATCTGCTCGAACGGTCCGTGCTGGAGCCCGGACGACCGCACCTTTTATTTCGCCGACACCTGGACCGGCGAGATCTGGGCCTACGACTACGACATCGCAACCGGTGCCGCCACCAACCGGCGCACCTTCACGCGTGTCGATACCAGCCGGGGCGGGGCGGCTGACGGCTCGACCGTCGATGCGGAAGGATTCCTTTGGAACGCGCTGGTCTATGACGGCAGGCTGGTGCGTTACGCGCCCGACGGCAGCGTTGATCGCATCATCGACATGCCCGTCAAGAAGATCACCAGCGTCATGTTCGGCGGGCCGAGGCTCGACACCCTGTACGTCACTTCGATGGCCAAGCCGCCGCTGCCGCGCTTTCCGGGCGACGGAGTTTTACGAGGCAGCCTTTTTGCCATCACCGGCCTCGGCGTGACGGGAGTTCCCGAGCCAAGATTTGCCGCGTAAATCGGTGCGTAATGGCGATGTCCTTCCTGCCTGCTTGGTGCCACCCCAACCTCCCGCCGCAGGGCAACCGGCGCTGGAAACTCGTGCCCTGCGGTTCTGATGGAACCCACAATGAGAGGCTTGAGGCGCTTTCGCCTGACGTGCGCGTTCCTGGAGAAACCATCAAGCGAGCCTTGGAAACCTGCTCGCAACAAGAAATCCACCCATTAGCAACTCCAATGCATCGAGTGCCTCTTCGTCCCGCAAATTGGTCAGAGCTACGCTGTCCACGAAGGCAACCTTTTCATTGTCTATGTCATAGACCTCCCAAAGCCCGTCCTTGATCCTTCGGATGGCGTGTCGACGCTCCATAAGTCGAACCTAATACTCGAATCGCGGCGACGTTGGTAGAAAATTCGGGCACGAGCCGATCATAATAGTGGAAAACCGCAGGTCGCCCTGACGATGCTCTTACGATTGAGTCCACGAAAAAGCGCTTCAGAAAACGAAGAGCACCGATGGCGGCAGCACGACAGGCGGTGCGCCGGCTATCACCAGTCCTGTGTTGAGGGCAGGTTGGTTTCCGCTATCAACCGCTTCGTCATCGACCACAAGCTGCAGTCATAGCCCTTCGTCTGGACCGACGATCCCGACAAAATCATCACGGCCGCCGCGCGTGCACCAGGTGCTGGAGTCGATCCATAGCATTGACTATAGCAGTGTGGCGGTCCGCGAATGTCCGCTCTCCCAATAGGCAAGTTCGACCCCAAACAGACGTCCTCGTCAGTCTTTCGCTAGTCGACACGCAGGCCTCGATGGCGACGACGTCCGTGAACGACAGGATTGGAGCTTTCGGTACTGACATACGGTTCTACCTCAGGCAAAGAGCAAATCGTGGACTACGGCGCCCATCAGGACAACGATTGCGAGCAGGGAGACTGCAAAAGCGATCGTGCGCCAAGGCTGCATGGCCTTCAGATAGACTATCGAATGTACGATCCTGGCGACTACAAAAATTGCGAAAATGGGAATTGCAATTGCTGCCTTTCCTCCCGTGAAAACAAAGAGCAGGCCCAGCAGCAGAAATGGATAGATCGTGGCCTCGGCATTGCGGTGTGCGCGCAGGAGCCGCGCGACAGTTGGCGGGTCAATTTCTGACACGGGTACACCATAGCGAGCCCCATCCTCCGGATTGATTGCCACGCCACCCTTCGCGCGGATCGCCCCGCTGGAAGCCCAGAGCATCAGAAGATTAAGGCATAGAACGACGCAGGTGATGGCATACGCCACCAGAGCCGCATCTGCCGCTGTCCAGATTGATTGTTGCATCTAATATTACTCGCCGCTGCTCGGAGCAGTTGACGGAGAGCTGGATGTCCGTTGTGCCATCGCGCCAATATGTGCGGCAAGGTTGTCCAATGTCTTGGCCGTTCCGGTGTCGATGCCCATTTTCAGATATTGCTCCAACCGTTCCGCCGAGCCGCACTCGATCCTCACCGTCAGAAACGTCTTGCCGCCAGTCTCGTCGAGAATGACACGCCCGATCGCCCCCATTGCTTCGAAGACGAGATGACGCGGCGGTGCGATCTCGCGATAGACGCCAGCGAACTGGTTGGCGCCAGGGGGGTGCCGGTTGACGAACCTGAAGGCCCCTCCCGGACGCAGGTCGATCTCGCATTGTGCGAGCGGTTCGCCTGATGGATCCCACCAGCATGCCACATGCTCCGGCCGCGTCCATGCCTCGAAGACCTGTTCACAGGGCGCAGCAAGCACGCGCGTCAGAATGATCGTGTGCTTGTCCCGGTCGAGTATCAGGTCGGTGTTCGCGATCCCTGCCAGCATGCTACTTCTCCTTTTTGCCCATTTTTTCGAGGTGGCGATCCAGATTGTCGAGCCTGTCTTCCCATTGGCTGCGAAACGGCTCTACCCAGTCGGCAATATCCTTGAGAGCCGTTGTCACCAGCTTGCGCGGTCGCCGCTGCGCATCACGTCCGCGTTCGATGAAACCCGCATCCTCCAGCACCTTGAGATGCTTGGAGATCGTGGGTTGACTGAGTTC
Organism: Mesorhizobium sp. M1365; assembly: GCF_040317865.1. Lineage (NCBI taxonomy): Bacteria > Pseudomonadati > Pseudomonadota > Alphaproteobacteria > Hyphomicrobiales > Phyllobacteriaceae > Mesorhizobium > Mesorhizobium sp. M1365. Next base: position 8,700 of record NZ_JAMYLG010000056.1, on the reverse strand, counting down.
GAATGGTGCCAGCAGTTCCGACACCGTGGCTTCGCCCGTCGCAAGGCGGGCCAGGATCGCGCGTCGCGTGGGATCGGAGAGGGCCGAGAATGCCTTGCTCAGACGGTCGCCGGTGGGTCCATATATTGCCATATGACTATATAGCCATATGGCGATTAACGAGTCAAGACCTTAGGTAAGAGGCTGTCGGCTAGGCACGACGATTGCCTCGGGTGGGCGGGCTTCTTTTGCTTACCCTATCCGAGGAGTCCGATGGGTATGTCTGGGGAAGCCGCTCCAGATTGCCAATCGTTTTCCTGTTGAGCTGCATACCGATTGCCTATTCGGCACCGGGCGGAGATGTTTCAATGGCCAGGACCTGCAAGCCGTCAATTTCTTGCATCACCTTTCCAGCGATGCCTTGCAAGTCGCCGTACATCCCCGCGGTCGACTCGATTACGCCTTGTATTTGAGCCTCCCGCTTGGCCCACAGGCGTGTTGTGGCCTTGCGTTCCTTGGCCAGGTCCTCCTGCATATCAGAGAACTTTTCGACGATGGCCTCGACGCGATGGCGGAACCGCGGACCGGTCAGATAGCCATAGACCTGCTCCATTTTAGTGGCTTGGCCGTCCTGGGCGAGGCGGGAGTTCGCCAGCTCGATGAGTGATTGTCGCAGCATGATTGCGATCGGCATCGCGCATTTGGGATGGGCGACATAGACCCCGTCCAGAAGATCGAAGGTTTCCACACCGGCAGGCAGAGCTTCCGAGATCATAAGCGCAATGTCCGCCTTTGCGGCCCGCCGATCAGCCCTGAGCTTCCCCAACCAACCCTGGCTCCAGTTCTTGGTGCGTTTCGATTCCCACAAAATGGCGCCGCATGGCTGGCCGGCCGGTCCGACGACGCGGTGCAGGACATCTCCGCCGAACTCACCCTTGGCAACCGGTTCAATGACGTCCATCGGGAACCGGCCGGCAATGAGGGCTTCCAGCTGAAGCTCCAGAACTTCACCCTGCAGCTGCTGGGAACCCTGTTCCGCACGGCGCTTCAGCTCCTCAATCTGACGCTGCATGCCTGCGATCTGTTCTTCCTTTTCCGCGACCTTCATTTTGAGCCCGTCTTCCGCTTCCGACCTCGCCTTGACGCGAACGGCGTCCAGCCCCTCCTGGATCTTCCTTTCGATGGTCAGCGCCATCTCCCGGCTTTCGTCGTCAAGCGCACGCTGCTTTTTCAGGAATTCCGCCTGTTGCTGCTGGGCCTCGGTGAGCTTTTCGTCGCGCGCCTTCAACGTCGCCTCCAGCTCGGCAAGCTTCGTATCCTTGTCCTCCAGGTCTACCGAAAGCAGCAATTTTGCCTTGCGGGCTTCCTCGACCGCGATTCCGGCACGCTCAAGCTTGATTTGCCCAGCCACCTGGTTGGCGATGTCCTCTTTGGCGGCGACGATCTCGGCCTGCTGGCGCTTGAGCTCCTCTTCTCTGGCAGCCATCGATGCCTTGCTCTGCGCCAGGCGCATTTCGTATTCTTCACGCGTGGCGGCAATCAAAGGGGCCGCGAGCGACTCATTGAGCTTGATTTCCGTCTTGCAGCTTGGGCAGCTGATTGTCGGTTCATTGAGAATCCTGTCCCCCTGCAGCATGGTATTGATGGGCTGGACGGTCATCTGCGCGCTGCCTCCCTGAGGAATCAGTTAAAGGACACGCCAGACTATATATCTCGCCACGCGTTTTCGGAAAAGAACAAAAAGTGAACCAATTTTCTGCGGCTCCATGAAGTCCATGTGATCGGCGATGTATCTGCGCGTGCTGACTGAGAAGGCGAGGGCCCGGGAGTTTTCGGTCGGGCCTATGCTGATGGCTGCTTTGAAAGCTCGTGGGTCACCGACCAGAATGGCCGGTAACGGAATCGCCTAGCCTTGCTCTAATTTAGCTTGGGCCATATTTGCTGTGACTGAGTGGTGATCCCACAGGAATCGAACCTGTGACCTACAAATTGGGAGTTTGTCAGGCGACCTTTACTGTTGTTTCCCAATGCCGGTCTTTGTACGATTGCGCTGCCACTAACATGTTCAAGTTTGTTGTAGTTTTCGTACTGCACGGCTATAAGAGCGTAGACAAACCAGCAGAGCGCGTGGCATTGCTTACTATGCGTCGGCCAAACCGGACTGCCGCAACTGCGCGACGGCGTCGACCTCGCCTAGTATAGCGGTCTTACCACCATGGTTGACGCCTGCGAGGTCCAGCAGCACGCCCCTTGTCATCGGTCCAGCGTGACCAAGAGTCCGGTGTGCGTCAAATCCCAAACAAGGCCATGGTTTCCTCTTATTCCTTTTTGGGTCAGGGCGGGCAGGCGCTCTCGATTATCCTTGCCGACAACCAATCCAGGCCAACGTCCGACGTCGATCGTGCATGCCGCACGAGGCTGAACGTAAACGGATCAATGGCGAGTGGCGTTTTCAGGACCGCAAGCCCGAACTGATCGGCGTATTTGGCGGCGAGCCGGGCCGGGACCGTTGAAGAGAGATCGCCGCTCGCCACAACGCCCATGGCCGTCATGAACATCGGGACGCTGGCGACAACCCGGCGCCGAAGCCGGCGCTTCTTCAGAGCCTGATCGACCATCCCATGAAATCCACCCCTGAATGAGACGAGGATGTGATCGAGCGATAGGTATTCTTCGAGCGACATCGCCGCGTCGTGAGCGACCGGATGGTCTTTCCTGACAACAACGACAAAGTCTTCTTCGAAGACTGGCACGGCCCGGAACTCGTCGGGCAGATCCCAGACGCGCCCGATCGCCATCTCCATTTCGTTGGTGCGCAGGGCGTTCAGGCTTTCGGTTCCGACAGCGAATTGAAACGCCACCCGGCATCCAGGTGCCTCGGCACGCAACGTCCTTATCAGCGGCGGGGCAATCACGGCGCCGACAAGGTCGTTGCCGGCGAGCCGGAACGAGCGCGTGGATGTTTCGGGGTCGAAGTGCGTGGGAACCTTGAGTGCATCCTGGGCAAGTCGAAGAATGACTTCGACTTGTGGGAGAAGCTGTGAGGCACGCTGTGTCGGTTCCAGACCGTTCGGGCGCCTGACGAACAGGGGATCGCCGAAGAGTTCCCGTAGCCGAGCCAGCGCATGGCTGACGGCAGACTGGCTGACACCCAGCGTAGCCGCAACAAGCGTTGTCTTTTGCAATCGAACGAGATCCCGAAAGATCGTCAGCATGGTGAAGTCGAGCCGGCGCAGTTTCTGCTGATCGGTGTTGGCTTTGCTAGTCAACTGCATCTCCTACTTGCTGCACCAGCCATCCTGTTCGGCCATGATATCCGAATTGTTCATATCACATATCCAGCGATTTCAGTTGAACGAATAATGACCCATCCTATGATCGAAGGCGAGAGGTTCGGTCGTGGCAGTGGCCGGTCGCAAGAAGGGATCGCTGAACTTGATGGATAGTCCACTGGGCGCACCGACCAAGGTCGGATCGCTGGATCGAAGGCAATTGCTGGTCGCGACCGGCGCTCTGCTCTTGTCGGCGCAGGTCACCGTCAAAGCGCGGGCCGCATCTTCACTCCCCGACAAATTCATCAATGCTTGGCTGCGCATCGATCCAGACGACATGGTGACGATCATGCTCTCCCAGTCGGAAATGGGACAGGGCATCCAAACCACCCTTCCTTTGGTGCTCGCCGACGAACTCGGCGCCGACTGGTCGCGCGTCGCGCTTGAATGGGCCGATTTCGATCCCGCATACCGGCACCCGCAATATCAATGGATGTTCACCGGCAACAGCGAATCGATCTCGACCTTCTTCCCGATCATGCGCACCGTTGGCGCCGCCGCACGCGAGATGCTCGTCGGCGCGGCCGCGACGCGTCTGGGGGTTGCCGCTGCGAGCCTTCGCGTCGACCAGGGCCGCATCCATCATGATCCGACTGACCGGGTGGTGAGTTTTGGTTCGGTTGCCGCTGACGCGGCAAGGCTCGATATCCCAAAGGATCCTCATCTCAGGCCGACAAGCAGCTTGGAACTGATCGGCAAGCCGCAGCCACGCGTCGACATACCCTCGAAAGTCGATGGCTCGGCGATTTTCGGCATCGACGTGAAAGTGCCCGGCATGGCGGTGGCCGCCATCCGCCGCGCTCCTTCGCAAGGGGGATCGCTGGCGGCCTTCGACCCAACGGCGATCAAGGCTGAGCGCGGTGTGCTTGCCGTCGTCGAAATTCCGTCCGGCCTCGCTGTCGTTGCCAATGACTACTGGACGGCGAAGCGGGCTCTCGATGGCGCAGAGCTTACATTCAAGCCGGGTCCACTCGCCGGATATTCAACCAGTGGCCAAAGGGCCGAATATAGCGCGCTGCTGAAATCCACGTCGTTCGACACGAAAGTCAAAGCGGGCGACGCTTCTGCCGTTCTGGCGGCTGCCGACAGCCCGCTGGAGGCTATCTTCGAAATCCCGGTGCAGGCGCACGCGACGATGGAGCCGATGAACTGCACGGCCCATGTGACGGACGATCGGTGCGAGTTGTGGATCCCGACACAGGGCGTCGAGATCACCCACGCTGTCGCCAAGCAGATGCTGGGTCTCGCCGACGACCAGATCATCATCCACAGAACGTTGCTGGGCGGCGGCTTTGGGCGGCGGCTGCTCGCGGATTTCGCGAAGATCGCGATCCTGGTTGCAAAGGCCGCCGGCCGCCCGGTCAAGGTCATCTGGAGTCGGGAAGAGGATTTCCGCTACGACGCCTACCGCCCGCCAATGGTCCATGCGGTGAAGGCGTCTCTCGGCAATGACGGGTTGCCGGCGGCGATGACGCATCGTGTCGTCTCGCCGTCCCACATGCTCTACATATTCCCGCGCGGTGTCATCAAGGCACAGGGCGACTGGGCGCGGCCGATCATGCCGCCGGCGGCATACGATGGCATGGCCGTCGAGGGCCTGACTGAGACGCCTTACGCCATTGCGAACTATGCGGTCGAACAACATCGCGTCGATACGCCGCTCTCGGTTTCCGTCTGGCGCACGACCGGCCACGGACCGAACAATTTCGTCCTGGAAAGCGTCATCGACGAGTTGGCGCACCGCGCCAATGCCGACCCGCTTTCGTATCGGCTGAGACTTGCCGCTTCCGATCCCCGCGCGGTCGCGGTGCTGAACGCTGTCGGCGCGCTGTGCGGCTGGCAGGCTGCATTACCGGCGGGGCGATTCCGCGGTCTGGCGCTCGCCAAAGCATTCGGCGGCTATATCGCGCAAGTCGTCGAACTCTCCGTCAAGGACAAGACCATCAAGTGTCACCATGTCTGGAGCGCCGTCGATATCGGCCAGACCCTCGACCCAGGCATTGCCAAATCCAACATCGAGGGCGGCGTGGTCTGGGGACTTTCCGGCCTGCGCACCGAGGTAACCTTCGCAGACGGCGAGATCGAGCAGACGAATTTCGATCAGTTTGACCCGCTGCACGTGTCCGAGACGCCTGTCATCACGACTCGGTTCGTCGAGAGCGGCGCCAAGCCGACAGGCGTCGGGGAGATTGGTCCCGTGCCGACGCACGCCGCTTTCTGCAACGCCGTGTTCGCCGCGACAGGCGAGCGCATCCGAGCCCTGCCGATTTCGCGTAGCGGCTATCAGCAGATCTGACGGGAGCAACGCAATGACACGATTTTCCGTCAATGGTCGCGCGGTCACGGTCGACGCCGAGCCGGACATGCCGCTGCTTTGGGCATTGCGCGATCACCTCGGCCTGACGGGCACTAAATTCGGTTGCGGCATCGCTGCCTGCGGCGCCTGTACAGTGCATGTCGATGGCCAGCCCGTGCGCTCCTGTTCCTTTTCGCTCGGTGAAGCTGAGGACAAACATGTCACGACGATCGAGGGACTTTCGGATAACCGCTCGCATCCCTTGCAGCAGGCCTGGATCGCAGAGCAGGTTCCACAATGCGGTTATTGCCAGTCCGGCATGATCATGGCCGCCGCCGCGCTGATCAACGACAAGCCGCATCCGACGGATGAAGACATCGATGCGGCAATCACCAATCTGTGCCGCTGCGGCACCTATGCCCGCATCCGCGCCGCGGTGCATCACGCTGCGGGTGATGCGTGATGACTGGCCATCGGCTTGCGCTGGGAGCGCTCGTCGGCGTGACGATTGCCGCCGTCTCGGCGTTCGTGCAGCCGCTGTGGTCGCAAACGAACGGCAGCAGTACGGCCTCAGCCGACGCCTTCGCGACGGTCGCCCGCGTCATGACAAGCCCGCGTTGCCAGAATTGCCACACATTGACTGACTATCCGCGCCAGGGCGACGACCGGCATCGACATCTGTTTCGTGTGGCGCGTGGACCCGCGGATCATGGTGCGGCGGGCCTGCCATGTTCATCCTGTCATGGAAAATCGAACAATGCGGCCAGCGGCGTCCCCGGCGCCGACGAGAACTGGCGCCTCGCGCCACTCAGCATGGGCTGGGACGGCCTTTCGACAAATGAGCTCTGCGAACATTTGAAAGACCCGCGGCACAACGGAAACCGCACTGGCGATCAGGTCATCAACCATCTCAGATCGGCGCTTGTGAGATGGGCCTGGTCACCAGGTACCGATCGGACCGGGCAAGCACGAACGACCCCGCCGATCCCCTATGAGGAATTCGTGATGGATGCCGAAACCTGGATGAGGAGCGGAGCTGAGTGTCCGAAATAGCCAACCCTGAGGATCTGCCGGATCGCAACACACTGAACAAAGGCGCCGCCGACCGAGGTCGCCGCCACTTCCTGCAATATGTGGCCGGTGCGACAGCCGCCCGGGCCGGGTTCTGCGGGTGCGGCATTCATCCCGCCCTTGCGGCCAGCAGCACGACTACGACGCCTGGTGCGGGACCTGTGGTCGACCCTGGCAAAGGCTACCTTGTCCAGCAGATTGGCGATGGGCTTTATTGGGTTACGGATGGTGCCTACAGCACCATGTTTCTTGTCTCTTCGACCGGGGTGATCGCTTGCGATGCGCCACCCAGCCTTGGGGAAAACTACTTTAGGGCTATCGCGGACGTCACGGACAAGCCGGTGACGCATCTGGTCTACAGCCACGAACATGTCGACCATATCGCCGGCGCGCATCTGTTTGCAAAGGACGTTACGATCGTCGCCCACGCCCGGACAGCCGAACTGCTCTCATCGCGGAAGGACCAGCGGCGCCCGGCTCCAACTGTAACCTTCGAAACGACCTATACCCTTGAGCAGGGAAACCAACGCCTCGAACTGGCCTACAAGGGCATCAACCATTCGATCGACAACATCTTCATCTTCGCGCCACGCCAGAAGACCCTGATGTTCATCGACGTCGTTTATCCCGGCTGGATGCCCTACAAGAATCTCGGCGTCGCCGTCGATATTCCCGGCTTCGTCGAAGCACACCGCGCTGTTCTTGCCTACGACTTCGAGACGCTGGTCGCCGGCCACGTCAGTCGTCCTGGAAACCGCGCGGATGTCGAGACCCAGGTCGAACTGGTGAAGGACCTCGTCGAGGCGGCGGAACAGGCCTACGCGAGCCTGTCCTTTCCCGCCTTCCTGAAGCAGCATCCGCCAGGGCGCAGTGGCAAAACAGCCTGGGACCTTCATCAGGGCTATGAGCAGGCCCTGGTCTCCCAGATGCATGATGGGCTGCTAACGAAATGGCGCGACAGGCTCGCCGGGACCGAAACCTACCTGCGCGACAATTGCTGGGCGATGCTCGAAACATTCGTCGTCCAGGGCAAGCCGGATATCTCCGGGCTGTAACGCAATACTGTTTGTGGATTCAACCTTCACGGCCTGCGAACCTGAGCAGGTATTGGCAATGGTCGAACGTCAGAACCTATCCACAGCAAAAGCCTTCGCAATTGCACGGCGGCAGGGCTTGACGTGCCCCACGGCAGGGCATTGACGAGGAGTTGACGGATGGCGAACGTTGTTATCGTGGCGGGCGGCTGGCATGGAGGCTGTGAGATCACGCCTTTCGCGCGCAAGCTGCGTGAACTTGGACATGAAGTCGTTTCTGCAGCTATGCTGGACCGACGTAGCAGACCAAAGTGGATTGTCACAGCCTTCGGAGTCACCCAAGGCAGGCGCGCATCAATGTGGCGCATATCTAGCCCGGATATCTCACACAGTCTTTCGGCGCGAGGCTGGCGGCGGAGATTTGCCGGCGCTTGAGCTGCGGGCAAAGGATGTCGGCCGCTTGGAGCGGACACCGCCGCGCTCAAGGCCGAGTGCGAGGCTGGCGACCGGGCGAAGGATCTGCTGGAAGCGTTCTCAACGACGCCTGCCACGACTGTCGCCGGCGTGGCGGGCAAGCTTGAGGCCGTGTTGCACGAGGGTAAGGCCTGGGGGGAATGCTCCGAGTTCCCCTGGCCGCAAATCCGCTCGGCGCTTAGCGATCTGGTGCGCATCGCCCGGCAGAACATGCCGGAACAGTTCTTTTCACGGCGAGCAGCGTCCTAAGATCCTGAGGCGGCGGGCTGGCTGCTGTTTCCGCGGCTGAAAAATGGAGGCGCGATATTAAGATCCCGTCCAACCCAACTTCCGGCTTCAGCCGAGAACCCCTCAGCTTGCAGTGAAGCGTCTGCCTCACGTCACCCTTCAACCGCCATGGAATTGCCAGCGCAGAGCCCTCTTGCGGCATCTCACCATCGGGCGGTGAGCGATCCCAATCTGTTGGATGCCTTCAACCGCGATGCCGCCGTGCAGAAACGGACCGTGCCTGAAG
>NZ_JAMYLG010000055.1:0-28616 GCF_040317865.1 Mesorhizobium sp. M1365 | reverse complement strand
ATAAAACTGCTGCTCGTTGTCGGGCTTTTGAGAGGCAAGCTGTGGTCGTATCCGGCATCGCTTGCGGCGCTGGGCGCATTTATGTTCTATCAAGTCTACCGCTACTCCTACACTCATTCGTTCGGCCTGCTTGTCCTGACCGTATTCGATGCTGTCGTCATGGTGCTGATCTGGCATGAATGGAAGGTCGTGCGGCAGCACAAGCCGGCATGACAGCGAAGTTTGCACGTCAGCCGCTCCGATTTTCAATCCACCTCACTGGGCGACGCCTTGTCCTGCCAGCTCGTCGATAATCGGGCAATCCGGCCGCTCGTCGCCGTGGCAGTGACTGACCAATTGGTGAAGCAAGCCGCGCAATCCGACCAGTTCGGCGATCTTCCTGTCGACCTCGACCAGCTTGGCTTTCGCGATCGCCTTCACGTCGGCGCTGTCACGTTCCCTGTCCTGGTACAGCGACAGCAGCTGGCGGCATTCGTCGACCGAAAACCCCAGGCTTCGCGAGCGCTGCAGGAAGCGCAGCCGGTGAATATCGGCCGTCGAGTAATCACGATAGCCATTGTCCGTCCGGGCCGGGTGCAAGAGCCCGATATCCTCGTAGTAACGGATCGTCTTGGCCGGCAAGCCGGATTTTTCGGATGCGACGCCGATGTTCATGGCGGAAATCTCCTTTGTCGGAGGAAATAGACCTTCCAGTAGATGGAAGGTCAACATGATGTGGCGATTTTGGATGCCTGACGCAACCGCCCGCCCGCTCCAACCGTTTGCCTGCCAGTACATACTGAACCTTCGGGAAGAAATCGGTCCTCGGAAACGTTTTTACCGAACAGTGCTCAAAACCCGGTGTTCGACACCGGGTGCCGATGAGCAAAGACCCTCCGGCGCTGGCTCGACGCAACACCGTGCAGACGCCGAGGAGACAGAACATGCCCGTCAAGGCCTATATCAACCGGATCGCGACAGCGGCACCGGAGCACGAGGTTCATGAATTCTACCTGCGTTTCGCGGCCTCCATGCTCGCGGCCGATCGCCGGAGGATCTTCGAACGCATGGCCGATCTTGCCGGCATCGAGCACCGCTATTCCTGCTTTGCGCCGGCGTCCGACCCCGAGGGACCGTCCGCCGACCTGGCCGGAACCTTCATCCGGGGCGCGTTTCCCGGAACGGCGGCGAGAATGGCGATGTTCGACGATGCCGCACCTGTTCTGGCGCAAAAGGGCATCGACGGATTGCAGCTTGGCGACGACGCTTCCCGCATCACCCATCTGATCGTCACCACCTGCACCGGCTTTTCGGCGCCGGGCATCGATCTCGAGCTGGTTGCGCGTTGCGGGCTGCCGAACGGGATCGAACGCACGATGATCGGGTTCATGGGTTGCTATGCGGCGATCAACGGCCTCAAGCTGGCCCGCCACATCGTCCGCTCCGACCCGCAGTCCAAGGTCCTGCTGGTCAATATCGAGCTCTGCACGATGCATCTGCGACAGACCACCGAACTGGAAAAACTGCTGTCGTTCTGCCTTTGGGGCGACGGCTGCGCGGCTGCGCTCATCACTGCCGAGCCGGCCGGCATCGAGCTCGATAGCTTTCACTGTCTGGTGGCGAGGGAACGGCGGGACCTGATGCGCTGGAACATTCGCGACCACGGCTTCGAAATGGTTCTTTCCGGCCAGGTGCCGGCAGCGATTCATGAAGCGTTGCGGAACAGCCAGGCCGCCGTCCTCGGAGGCCGATCGGCGAAAGACATCGACCTTTGGGCCGTGCATCCGGGTGGACGTTCGGTGCTCGACGCCGTCGAAAGGGCCCTGGAACTGGAGCCCACCGCGCTGGAACCATCGCGCGAGGTGTTGCGCCAGTATGGGAACATGTCGTCGGCGACCGTCATGTTCGTGATGAAGGAGATGCTGAAGGCGCCACCCGGCCTGCTCGGTTGCGGCATGTCGTTCGGACCCGGGCTGACGGCCGAAACCATGCTCTTTCGAACGGTGTCATGAGCGGCCTGGAGCACCGGCAGCTTGCGCCGGAAATCCTCGACGGACTTGCGGCCGACGATCCGCGAGCGCTGGCCGCGCGCCGCGACCTTCGGCGCATCAATATGCTGATGTTTCAGGTGCCGATCATGACGTCGTTGCTCAGGAGGTTTGTGCCAAAGCCGCCACGCCGCATTCTGGAGATCGGCGCCGGCGATGGCTCCTTCATGCTGACGGTGGCGCGGCGCATGACCAGGCATTGGCCCGGGGTCGAACTGGTGATGCTCGACCGCGTCGGCCTCCTCACCGCGCAATTGCGCGGCGATTTTGACCGGCTGGGATGGAGGGCGGAAGGCGTCACCGCCGATGTCTTCGACTGGGCAGGAAAGATCGAGGGCGCGCGGTTCGACGCCGTCACCGTCAATCTGTTTCTGCATCATCTCGACGATGCGCAACTCGTGCGTCTATTTTCGCTGATCGGGCCGAAAGCCCCGTTGCTCATTGCGACAGAGCCGCTGCGGGCGAAATTGCCGCTGGCCGCGACCCGTCTTCTGCCGGCAATCGGCGCCAACGACGTCACACGAAACGACGCGGCGCAAAGCGTGCGTGCCGGCTTTCGCGGCAGCGAGCTTTCCGGTCTCTGGCTTGAGGCCAACGGCAAACCGGTCGAGGAACGACGCGCCGGCCTGTTTTCCCACATTTTCGTCGGCGCCAGCGCCGGCAACGACCCATGACGCGATTGTCGACCCATGACGCGATCGTCATTGGTGCCGGCCCGGCGGGCACCTCCGTCGCGCTCACGCTGGCCCGGCGCGGATGGGCCGTGGCAATTGTGGAAAAGAGTGCGTTTCCACGCCGCAAGGTCTGCGGCGAATATATCTCGGCAAGCAATCTTGCGCTTCTCGACCGGCTTGAGATCGGCGATGCCTGGCGTACCAATGCCGGCCCCGAAATCCGCCGCGTCGGCTTGTTTTCCGGCGAGACCTGCGTCGAGGCGGCAATGCCACGTGCAGGAGCTGGGCCTCGTGGGAAAGACAGCTTCGGCCGGGCGCTCGGCCGGGACATTCTCGATTCTCTGCTTTTGCAAGCGGCGCGATCGGCGGGTGTCGAAATCTTTCAACCCTGCCGCGCCGTCGCCATCGAGCGGGATCGCGAGATGCAACGGGTGCGAATTCAAGCCGGGGATGAAGCGGCGATATTGCGAGCGCCGGTGATTGTCGCCGCACACGGCTCGTGGGAACCGGGACCATTGCCCAGCCAGCTCGCAAAGGCCAATCGCCCGTCGGACCTGCTCGGCTTCAAGGCGCATTTCACCGGGTCGTCCCTGCCGCCGGATTTGATGCCTCTGCTGGCCTTCCCCGGCGGCTATGGCGGCATGGTTTCGGCGGATCATGGCCGGTTGTCGATCTCGTGCTGCATCCGGCGCGATATGCTCGCGCGGCTGCGTAAACAATATGGCCCCAAACAACGGAGCCACGTGTCGGCCGCCGATGCGGTCTCGCGCCATCTCGTGGACTCGTGCCGAGGCGTCAGGAACGCCCTGGAACCGGCTCTCCTCGACGGTTCGTGGCTTGCCGCAGGTCCGATCCGGCCGGGAATTCGCTCGTGCTACGAAGAGGACATCTTCCGCGTCGGCAATGCAGCTGGAGAGTCTCATCCTGTCATCGCCGAGGGCATCTCGATGGCGCTTCAGTCCGGCTGGCTGCTGGCTTGCGAACTCGCATGCGCGCCAAGTGGCCGGGCAGGGCGCGAGGCTGCCGCCACACGCTACGGGGCGGCCTGGAAAAGACTGTTCTCGACACGGGTCTACGCCGCCGCGGCCGTTGCCGGAATTGCCCTTCGCCCCGGCAGCGCCACCTTGATGGCAGCGATCGTCCGGAATTTCCCGCAGACACTGACGCTGGGCGCGCAACTGAGCGGCAAGACCAAGCCGGTTCCCGGCTTCGTCTAGGCGACATAGCGGTCCCATGAGCCGTAGTGCTCCTTGCTTCGGAGCCCGCGAGGCAGGCTGAGGCCGATCACAACTAGCCCTGCAACGGCATTGTTCAATGTCGAACCTCTGGTCGCGCCGTCGAGCAGCCAGGGCGCTGCGATCAGCCATAACCCGAACGGCAGGTTGAGGAAACGCAACGGCCGTGCCACCTCGGCCATGGCGCAGACCGCGATCGTGATGATCATGGCGCCCGAGAGGTGATCGCTGTTTGCAATGGCGCCGGCCGTGCCGAAGACCAGCCGCGAGATCATCAGCCAACCGCCGACGATACAGCATGCGACCAGCGTCCATGGAAACGTGACACCGCGAATGGCTGCGGCGGACTGTGCGGCAAGCGCGGCGGAAAAGCCGGGATCGTTCTTGTCCGCCTCGCCGTTCGGCTCCGGCCCGCCTTGGAAAAAGGTGCGCCAGAACGGACGGTCTGCCCGCACGCTGCGCAGCATGTACTGGCCCATGGCGACCACCTCGTCCAGCGTCAGCGGGATCATGACCAGCATGGCCGCCGCCGCGATGAGGCACAGTGTGCAATAGGTGTCGATCATGATCGGCTGGATGATGATGAAGAAGATCGAGACGCCGCCGAGCGGCACCACCAGGATGAAGAAGAAGGTCACCATCCAGGGCATGGTGCGCCAGCGGGTCGCCGTGCCCATCGCGCCCATCAGGGTTTCGATCATATAGGCCACGGCGCCAAGCCCGGCATCAGCGACTGGCCAGGCTCGAGAAACGTCGGATGTGATGATGAATTCCGTGCCGTTCCTGCCGTCTCCGCCGGGGAAGAACGGCTCCCAGACAGCACCCACATGGCCGAGCTGGTAGGCAGTGAGATAGCGGGCGATAAGGAAACCGAAGAAACCGAGCGCGATGATCGGCAGGCGCTGCAGCCAGGATGACGGCGAGTAGGTCCAGCCGGGCGGAACGGTGCTCTCGTCCATCATCCCTTCGTGGCTCATGCCCGGCATCATCGGGACGAGCACCGAGAAAGTGATGGCCAGCGCGCCGACGATCGTGTCGTTCATGGTGGCGGCGGCGCTCGGCGTCCAGAAGAACAGCGGCGCGAACAGCAGCCATAGGCCGGCGATCGTCGTGCCCCATTGCGCCCAGGAAAAACGCGGCGACAGTGCGAGCCCGCCAAACAGCATCAGCAGCAAGCCCGAGACAATGTCGCTCCAGCCGGTGAGCGCGTTGCGCAGCACCGGTTCCCACAGTCCACGCTCTTGCGTGACGTCACGCACAGTGCCAGCCGCCGGATCGAACAGCGCGAACTGAAGCGGGCTGGTGAGGAGCCACACGCCAAGCGTGATGACCAGGAAATGAGCCCAGAGCATCTGCTTGCCCATCCCCGCCATCTCGGCCATGTGTCCGGGTTTCATCTTGTCGTGTTTGGCCTCGAACGCCTTGTCTTTCTCTCGCGCTTTTGTTCCGCTGCCGGCCACCTTGGCGGCGTTGAGCTTGTTGGCCCGATACCAGCCGGCGGGATCTGCCTTGAGCGCGTCGACGATCCGCGGCAACGTCTCGCGCAGGGAATGCCGGGGCTGCCAGCCGAGGACATTGCGGGCACGGCTGATATCGATCGCGTAGTGGTCGTCGGCGATATCGACCATCCAGGGACGAACGAATGATTCTTCGCCCAGCACGTCCTGTTGGACCCAGGCACCCGCCTTGGCGAGCGCCTTCGGCACCTCCCGTGTCTCCCAGTTCTCGCCACGGATCAACCGACCAATCTCGGCTTGAAGTTCGCCGTAGCCCATGACCTCAGGCTCGCCGAGAAGCAGCGCCAGCTCCGTGGGAAGTTTCTTGCGCCGATCTATAAGGCGCGCCACCGCCTCGATGAGGTCTTCCAGATGCAGGAACGACTGCCCGGTGCGCAGGTCACCCGGATATACATGCCCGGTCGGATCCTCTTCGTAGATACGCGCAATCTGATTGGCGAGGAATGCGTTACGGCCAAGATCATCATAGACGCCGGCCGGCCTGGCATAGACGACAGGGATCGCCCCGTGCTGCTCATGGATCAGGCGCTCGGTCTCGATCTTCGAGGTGCGGTAGGGTAGGTTCGATTCGAGCGGCCAATCCTCATCGATGATGTCGCCTGGTCGGCCAGCCTTGTGCGCCAGCATCGAACTCATGAAGACAAACTGCTCGACCTCAAATTGTTTCAGGGCGCGCAGGAGCTTCTCGGTGCCGCCAACCGTAATCTTTTCGTAGAGCGGGTTCCGTTCGCCTGTGAGATCGAAATAGGCCGCAAGATGGATCACCGAGGCGAGGCGGGCGCCATAGGCCGTCCGCACGCGCGCCAAGCCGGCTGCCACGGCGTCCTCCGATGTCAGGTCGATGCAGACGCACTCCGCGGCCGGCGGCGGCTGACGCGTCGCCGCCCGGTCGAGGCCGACGAGAGCAAACCGGTCGGCGAAGCTGTTGACCAGAGCCGAGCCGATGAAGCCGGTGCTACCGGTAACAATAACCGTGTCTTTGCGCTTCGCCATCCAGACCTCATAGCCGGCGATTTGCCACTCCTGAGAGGGCCGAAGGCGACAGACGTTAAGAGCCGAAGGGCCGGACCAGTTCCGACGCCGACCCGATGACGCTGCTGCTTCCGGTGACGCCTACAACTTTCCGTCCTTTTTGCTCTTTTGACCCCGACTGCCTATGCCGTCAGGTTCGCAAATATTTGACCAGCGCCGCGATCGCGAGCACGAGGGTGACAAGCACCAGGACCCAAATGAGCGCCATGCCGCCCATCATCCACATTGAACCGTCCATCATCATTACAATCATCCCTCCGGCCGCCGCTGCCACCGGCGATTGCGAGGGGAACTAGTTCGCCATGTACGCCCGTCAAGGCGAACTCGATCAGCCCACGAAGGCGGTGGCTTGCCGGTCAATCAGGGCATGTTCAATGCTATCGACGAACGAGTTCATAGTAGGCTTCGGCCAAAACATGCTGGCCGTGCGGTAACTCGGGAACGGCAGGGCTTTGATCCAGTGCCTCCAGCGCTCGCAGCAAATGCTCCGCGACATCTGATCTGCCTTGCCGATATGCCTCTCTGAACAGGGCCAGTAGCTGCCTTTCGAAATTCATGGTTCGGTCCGCCATTGGACGATCTCCGGAAGTTGGCAATGAGCCTAACCGTTCCAGCCACCGGAAGGTCAAGCGCTCCTTTCAAGAAGCTAGAACAGGTTGAGAGCGCTTGTTGAACCGCATCCGAGGCGTCGCCCGGCTCTACTCTCCACCGCCGCAGCCGTCGGAGAGATCCCAGACGTCGACGACCTGCTTGCCGGTGAAACCGTGCTCGCGGATCAGGAACTTCGCCAGCCCGCCATACACTTTCCAGCGCCAGCATTGACAGCAGCATGGGCCTTTCTCGTTGGAATTGGCCCTCGCGTAGTCGTAGGCCTGCTGCTCATCGCCGGAGAGCTTCACATCGTAGTAAGGAATCAATTTTTGGGCGATGCCAGCCGGAATGTCGTATGGATCGACGGGTATCATGGCGATATCGCGATACTTGGTCAGCCCATTCAACTGCTCGATGTAGCGCTTCATTTCCATCGGGCTGCAACATGAGCCCTTGATCCGCGACGTGCTTGGCATGGTTGCGATCGACTCCGTGAATTTGGCCGAACACGTGCTGTTGCCATTTTCGCTGAGGTCTTTGAAGCGACCCGCCATACCGGGGTCCTCCGCAGCGATTGCCAAATCCGGTTCGTTGACAAAGCCGGCAACCATCGCGGCGCCGAAAACACCGCCGAAAACAACCATTCGTCTGTTTGGGGACATTGTCCGGACCATGACTAATTCCTTTCCCGGTCTTCAGCCGATGCGCGTGAATATTGGAAACTGTTCGAGCAGCCAGAACGAGAATGTCGACATCCGTCCGGTGACCATGGCGAGCCCCATGACGACCATGATACCCCCGGCGGCGAACTGCAACATCGAGCCGGTCCGGCGCATCGCCTTCAGCCGCCGCGCCAGACTGTCGGTGAACAGAGCGGCAAGCAAGAAGGGAAGGCCGAGGCCGAGCGAATAGACGGCGAGCAGCGTCACGCCTTCGGCGACGGTGGCCGACGCGGCGCCGACGGTCAGGATGGCGCCGAGGATCGGGCCTATGCACGGGGTCCAGCCGAAGGCGAAGGCGAGGCCGAGAACATAGGCCGACGTCGCCTTGCCACCGGGCATATCGGCATGAAATCTCGCTTCGCGCATCATCCAGGATGGGCGAAGCAGACCGGTGAGGAACAGGCCGAACAGGATGACGATCGCACCGCCGGCAAGGTTGAGCTCGATGCGGTGGCGGAGCAGCAATCGGCCGAGCGCCGTGGCGCTGGCGCCTAGCACGATGAAGACGGTCGAGAACCCGAGCACGAAACAGAGGCTCAAAGCGGCCGCCGACAGGCGCGCCGACCCGCCCATCGGCGTCCTGCCGGCGACATACGACACATAGCCCGGCACCAGCGGCAGCACGCAAGGAGAGAGAAACGAGACGATGCCGGCCACGAAGGCGGTCAGCACGCCGATGTTGGAGAGTTCGGGCATCGGTCAATTGTTCCCGCTTGCCGGCGTCACTTCTTCAGGGCCCTTGCCTGCCCGATCAATTTCTTCATCGAAGCAAGATCGGTCGCGCCTTGAAAAATCTGGTCGCCGACGACGAAAGTCGGCGTTCCGGCGATTTTCAGCGCCTGAGCCAGTTTCGCATTTTGGTCAATTGCCGCTTGGATGCCCGGATGCTGCATATCGGTCTTCAAGCGAGGGACGTCGAGGCCGACCTCGGCCGCGATCCTGAGAACGATCGTCTCGTTCACCCGGCTCTTGGCGTCATACAGGGCCTTGTGGAACTCCGCATATTTGCCCTGCATCTGAGCCGCGAGCGCTGCCTTGGCCGCAAATACGGAATCAGGGCCGAGGATGGGGAATTCCTTGTAGACGATGCGCAACTGCGGGTCGTTGGCCGCGGCTTGCGCCATGATCGGCGCCACTTGGCGGCAATAAGGGCAATTATAGTCGAAGAATTCGGCCATGGTGACGTTGCCTTGCGCATTGCCGCCGACGGGGCTTTGCTTGTCGCGGAAAATGTCGTCCGCGCGCGACACCAGAACCGCCTTTACCTGGGCCGCCTCGGCCTCGCGCTGGCGCTGATCCAGGCTTTGCAGCGCCTGCACCAGGACTTCGGGATGGGCGAGGATATAGTCGTGGATGCGCTGGTCGATTTGGTCCTGGGACATTCCGCCAGCCGCCATCGCCGATCGCCCGGCGCCCTGAAGGCCCGGATTTAGCAGGAACCATCCGGTCACGGCGGCAAGCAGCAGGGCGCGGACAAGCCAGCTCCCATATCGGTTTGCCTGTTTTACGCTGATCGTCATATGCATCTCTCCTTGTTCTCCGTCGAGGCGCCCGGTCGGCATGCCGCCGGCGAAATTGCGCGTCAAAAGAAGTTCTTCAATTTTGCCAGCCAGCCTTCGTCCGGCTCCCCACCCGTTTCCTGTTCATGGTGCGGACGCTCGACGCCGTTGGTGAGCGCGTTGACGAAGGTGACAAGATTGACCGGCGCGAAATCCAGGCCGTGAAAATTGGCGCGCCACCGGCCTTCCTTGTCGATGACATGAGTGACGATGCCGTGCGCCTGAATGCCGTCATCTGTCTTGCTGAATCTGTGGCCGAAGGCTTCCGCCAGCTTGCGGGTCGCGTCCTCCGGCTGATCGGGTGTCGTGGTCAGGAACAACCAATTGACCGGATCGAGCCCGTGCGCCGGCCCGTAGCTGCGCAGCACGTCCGGCGTGTCCCGCGTCGGGTCAGTGGTGATAGTCACGAAGGTGACCTGGTCCTTCATCGGCGTGGCGTTCACCATCGCCTGGATCTCGGCGATCTTCTCGGCGTGGAGCGGGCATACGTCCGTGCACGACGTGTAGACGAAGTGGAGGACGACGACCTTGCCATGCAACTCGGTCGGCCGCACGATACGCCCCTCAGCGGTGCGCAGGGTGAAATCGGGTATCGGCTTATCAATCGGCTGGAAATACTTCTCGTCGCCCTTGAGCATGGCGTCGACTTCATCGAGCGAATGCGCCTGCGCGCCGTGAAAAAGGCCGAGGATCAGCGCCGCCAGTGCGATCAGGCCGCACAGCAAGCGCGTGCCCAAAGTCGGCGAGAGCGCTTGCCGCTCGTTTTGGGTCTGGATAGGCATCAACCGCTGCCTTTCGTGGTGCCTTCCCCATCCGCTTTTGGGGCAGCGTTTTCCGTTTGGCAGGTGCGGCCTGTCATCCGGTTCATGCACAGGCCGAGCGCGCACATGGCCACGCAAGGCAGGACGCTGAGCAGCAGTGGCGCAATGCCCGCGGCGACCAGCCATGTCCAGTTGAAGGCGAGGCCGGCGACGGCAATGACCGTGCCGGCAGCGATTAGTCCGCGCCGGTCACCGAGATAGTGGCGGATGGCGTGAAGAATGCTGCGGCCAAGCGAAGCCTGCGAGGTTTCGGGCGATTCTGTTGTGGTCATGTCTTTTCCTTTCTCAGTTGGCCCCGAAATGGCTGCGGATGAACGCCATCATTTCGGGTGAATCCCATTCGGCTGGGCCGATCAGCCGGCCGATTTCCTTGCCCTCGCGGTCGATCAGCAATGTCATGGGAAGGCCGAGGGCGCCGAGCGTGAACATCGCCTTGCCCGTTGTGTCGATGTTGAGGGCGAGATGCTCGACGCCGATCTCGGCGAAGAACTTTTTCACGATGTCCGGACCGCCGCGATCCATCGACAGCGCGATGACCTCGAAGTCCGGTCCGCCGAGCTTGGCTTGCAACCGGTCGAGCGTCGGCATTTCCTTGCGGCAGGGAGCGCACCATGTCGCCCAGATGTTGAGCAGCAGGACCTTGCCGTGGAAATCCGCAAGCGTTTTCGGTTGACCGTCGGCGTCCTCAAAGCTGATTTCCGGCACGGGGACGGGAGCCTCATGAATGGCGAAGTCCTGCGGCGGCTCGACGGCCGATGCGGGCTGCGCCATCGTGAGCAAGGCGCCGAAGAGCGCGAGAGTGAGCATCTTCACGGTTGCCGCTCCTTCGCCTCGGCCCTCAGGCGCTCGACGAGCGGCATGATCGTTTTCTCAAGAGCCTCTTCCGTCACCGCGCCAATGTGCTTGTAGACAATGCGGCCGTCGGCGCTCACGACAAAAGTTTCCGGTATGCCGTAGACGCCCCAATCGATGGAGACGCGGCCGTTCAGATCCGCGCCGGTACGCGTATAAGGATCGCCCATCGTGTCGAGCCATTGTGCGGCATCATCGGGCCTGTCCTTGTAGTTGAGCCCATGCAGCGGCACCGTCTTGCTCGCCGCCAGTTGTATGAACACAGGATGTTCCTCGCGGCAGGCCAAGCACCAGGATGCGAAGACGTTGACCAGCGAAACGTCGCCCCGCAGGTCACCGCTCGACAAACCAAACGTGCGACCCTGGACCGGCGGCAGGCTGAATTGGGGCACCGGCTTGCCGATCAGCACCGATGGAATGTCGGATGCATTGCGCGTGAGCCCCCAGGCGAGCAACACGGCCAGCCCGACGAAAATCATCACGGGCAGGACGACCAGTAATCGTCGAAGCAAGGCGCGCCGAATGGCTGCCGGTCCCGCATCGGATTGAACGTCACCGCTGGTCATGATGCACCCGGCCGATTGTGGTCCGACGACCCGTCAGCACGTATCTTGCGAGTGCCGCGACGGCGAGCACCAGAACCAGCAGCACGAGGAAACCGGCAACGGACAGGAAGGTCATCGCAAGCCAGGTTCTGGCCGGACAATCGGAAATGTCGGTCAACATCGCGGTGCCTTTCACTCCGTCGCGTAGACGGTCGGCGCCTTGCCGTCCTTGGTGAAAGCATAGATCGTCCAGGTCCCGTCTTTCTCGCCGCCCATGCCGGGCGCGCCCGTCGGCATGCCGGCCAGCGTGATGCCTGTGATTGCTGGCCTTTCGGTCAAAAGCTTCTTGACGATCTCGACCGGCACTAGGCCGTCGACGACATAGCCGTCGACCATCAGCGTATGGCAGCCTTGCAGGTCGGCCGGCACGCCGGCATCGCCGCTAATCTGCGAGAGGTTGTTGACCGGCTTGATCTCGACCTTGAAGCCATTGTGCTCCAAATAGTTAGCATAGGATTCACAGCAGCTGCATTGCGGGTTCTTGTACATCACCGCTTCGATCGTCGCGGCGACGGCCGGAAGGGGCATGGCGATCGCGACGGCGAAGGCCGCAAGCGAGTAGGTCAGTTTCATGGCAGTCTCCTCGAGTTCCAGAAATTCATCGCCGGCCGTCACTGCGTCGCGTAGACGGTCGGCGCCTTGCCGTCCTTGGTGAAGGCGTAGACCTTCCAGGTCTCGGTCTTCTCGCCGCCCATTCCCGGCGAGCCCATCGGCATGCCGGCCATGGCGATGCCGGTGATTTGGGGCTGTTCCGTCAGCATCTTCTTGACCAAGTCGACCGGCACGAAGCCGTCGACCACGTAGTCGCCGATCACCACCGAATGGCAGCCTTGCAATTGCGCGGGAACGCCGAGCCCAGCGCTTATCTGGCTGAGGTCGTTGGTCGGCTTGAGCTCGACCTTGAAGCCGTTCTGTTCGAGATAGGCGGCGTAGGTCTCGCAGCAGCTGCAGCTCGGGTTCTTGTACATCACCGCCTGGATCGTTGCGGCGAATGCAGGCATCGGCATTGCGATTGCGACCGCGAGAGCGGCGATTGAGTAGGGCAGTTTCATTTGCAGTTCTCCTTGGGTGATTGGGTGGCGAAAAAATCAGGTCACGCGGAAGACGGTCATCAGACCCGCCATCTGGTGGTCGGCGACATGGCAGTGCAGCATCCAGTCGCCCGGATTGTCGGCGACGAAGGCGCATTCGATCACATCCTTGGGGGCGAGCAGCACCGTGTCCTGCCATTGGCGGTGCGGCACCGGCGAACCGTTGCGCGAGATGACCGACAGGCTGAAGCCGTGGACATGCATCGGGTGCCACCAGGCGGTTTCGTTGCGCATGGTGAGATGGCAGGTCACACCGCGTTTCAGCGTGAACTGCGGCGCCATGCCGGCATGGCCGTCGCCGGTCATCGACATGCCGTTGATCGCCCAGGCCGCACCGCCGTTCATGCCCATCATCCCCATGCCCATCATGCCGCCGACGCCCTTGAGCTTGCCGCCGCCCATCATGCCGCCCTGCAGCACGATCTCCTGGCGCTCGGCGCCAGCGAGGTCGGGCTGGGGCAAGGGATTGCGCGGCAGGCCGACAGGCGTGTCGAGCGGATGGGTTCTCAGCGGCGGCGCTGCGTCATAGGCCAGCGTGGTCAGCGTATAGGCGAGGCCGTCGTAGAAATCGTCGATCACCGCGTGGCGGCTGCCGGGGTGGCCCTGCATGTCGAGCACGATATCGATGCGCATGGCGGGCGCCAGCACCAGGCGACCGCCCTCCGGTTCATGCGGATCGCAGGGCTGGCCGTCGATGGCGACGACGACCGGACGGTGGCCTTCGAAGCGCAGCGCCATCATGCGGGCAAGCGAGGCATTGGCGAGCCGCAGCCTGACGCGCTCGCCGGCCTTCACGCTCCGATCGCCTGGCCCCGTGCCGTTGACGGTGACGACATTGCCGACGCGGCCCGACATCGACGCATCCATGGCACTGCCGAAGCCGCCGGCGATCTGCCCATCGGCCGCAAGCCGCCAGTCCTGCAGCAGCCACAGAATGTCACGGTCGACGGCGACCGGCTCGACCTCCTCGACGACCAGCGCGCCGGCAAGGCCACGGCCGAGCTGGACCAGGCTGTCGGCGTGCGGGTGATACCAGAAGGTGCCGGCATCGGGCGGGGTGAATTCATAGATGAAACTTTGCCCCGGCCCGATCGGCTTTTGGGTCAGGCCCGGCACGCCGTCCATTGCGTTTGCCAAGCGAATGCCGTGCCAGTGGACGGTCGTATCCTCGTCGAGACCGTTCTCGACAGTGATGCGGACCGGCTGGCCTTGCCGCAGGCGCAGCGTCGGGCCGGGAATTGTGCCGTCATAGGCCCATACCGTGGTTTGCGGGCCACCTGCGTCGATTAACCGGGCATGGGCCGGCGCGACCTTGATACGGCGCTCATCAACTGCGGCTGCCCGCGCCGGGCGCATCGACGTCGAGACGGCGACGCCCGCCGCCGCAAGCAGGAACCCGCGGCGCGACAGGAAAAGACTGGAATTGCTATTCACCCTTACGTTCCTTGCGATCTCGATCGACGGCGAGCGTCGACTGATTGCTTGTCCGCGCCCGTCGCGCATCAACGCGAGCGGGCGACCGGACGCCGGACATCAGCCGTGGGACGGCTGAAACGGCGTCAGACGAGAGCGCTGGGTCTGGGAGGGTATGGGTCGGGCAGGGAACTTCGTCCGTGCAGGAACGGCACCGGCAGCGGCGATATTTGCGACGGCAGCGGGGTTGCCGTCATCTCGAGCTTCTGCGGCAGCAACGCAAGCGCCGGGGCAATGCAGGTCGGCGGGCAGTATATCCCCTTGCCGTCATCGCCGGCACCCTTGAGGCATCCCTTGCAGTCACCCTTCATGGCGGCATCGGCCATCTTGTCCATGCCGGGCCCCGCGGGCATGCTCATGCCATCGCCGGCAGCCATGCCGGCCGTCATCGTTGCCGACATGATGCTGGCCTGTGCACCGGACAGGCTGAGCCCCACGGTCAGGAAGACCGCGAGCAGCGTGACAAGCATATGTTTTGGCGACAGCCGAGCCAACATCTGCTCAGGCTGACCGCAAAGTACGGTTTTTGCAAGTGCCAATGCTGTGACATAGCGACCAAGGGGAGCCAATCAGTGCCGGGCATGCTCGCATTTATCGTGATCCGCCAGCACCTCGATGACACGGCATTCGCAGACTTTTCCGTGCCGGCAGCCTTCGACCATATGCTCCAGCTCGGCTTTCAACGCTGTAAGGCTGCGTATCCGCTGAACCACGTCGGCCAGACGCGCCTGGGCAATGGCGTCGGCAGTCGCACAAGGCTGGCTGGGATTATCCTGCAGCGTCAGCAGCGCCCTGATGGCTTCGATCCCGAACCCCAACTCGCGCGCGTGCCTGATGAAGGCGAGCCGGCGCAAGTCTGCCGCTTCATACTGCCGGCGATTGGCTTCGCTGCGGGCAGCGGCAGGAAGCAACTCGATCTGCTCATAGTAGCGAATGGTTGGAACCTTCACGCCGCTGTGTCGGGCCGCTTCACCGATGGTCATACCTGTTGACATTTCGCTTGCTCCTCTAGTCGCTAGAGGATGTAGCGTCGCGGTCGAAGATACAAGAGGTTCACCATGGCTGCGACCAAACAACAGACCCGCTACCGCGTGGAGGGCATCGATTGCGCCGGTTGCGCCAGCAAAATCGATACGGCCGTGCGGCGGATGCCTGGTGTTCAGGACATCAACGTATCCGTTTCGGCGGGCACTCTGACGGTCACTCATACTCCCGAAAGCAATCTCGGCGCGATCGAGAGGAAGGTCACCGGCCTCGGCTACGCCGTCGCTCCGCTGACCTCCAAGTCTGGGACGCCGGTGTCTGATCAATCCGCCGACAACCATGCCGACGGAAGACGCAATCACGACGAGACCGTAGCGGGGTTACATGATAACGATGATGCGCCGGCGTCGGTGCTATGGTGGGACAGCGCCAAGGGCCGCCTGGCCATCGCCAGCGGAGTCGCCTTGGCCGTGGCTTTCGCGATTGATTACGCCTGGCCCGCGACCGGCCCGTGGGCCTTCATCGCCGCAATGCTGCTCGGCCTGGCGCCGATCGCGCGCCGAGCGGCCATGGCCGCAGCCGCAGGCATTCCGTTCACAATCGGAATGCTGATGACTGTGGCGGCGGCCGGGGCCGTCATCATCGGTGCCGGCGAGGAAGCGGCGACGGTGGTCTTCTTGTTCCTGATCGGCGAGTTGCTCGAAGGGGTTGCGGCCGGCAAGGCACGGTCCAGTATTCAAGCGCTCACGGTCCTCGTTCCCAAAACCGCGTTCGTCGAGAAAGGCGGCCAGACCCGCGAGGTGCCGGCAGAAAGCCTGGCTGTGGGCGCCATCATCCTCGTGCGGCCGGGCGACCGGATTCCGGCTGACGGCGAGATCACCCAAGGCGGGAGCGCCATCGATGAATCACCCGTCTCCGGTGAAAGCGTGCCGGTGCGCAAGGACGTCGGCGACACGGTCTTTGCCGGCACTATCAACGGCGACGGCGTGCTGCGCGTCAAGGTGACGGCGACCGCCGCAGACAACACGATTGCACGCGTGATCAAGCTGGTCGAGGAGGCGCAGGAAAACAAGGCGCCGACCGAGCGCTTCATCGATCGCTTTTCGCGCTGGTACATGCCCGGCGTTGTCGCCGTCGCGGCGCTTGTGGCCGCCACACCGCCGCTGCTCTTGGGCGGCGATTGGAACGAATGGATATACAAGGGGCTGGCGCTGCTGCTCATCGGCTGCCCGTGCGCGCTGGTCATTTCAGTTCCGGCGGCGATCGCGGCGTCGCTTTCGGCCGGAGCCCGGCGCGGCCTGCTGATGAAAGGTGGGGCGGTGCTGGAAGGGCTCGCGACCATCAACGCCGTGGCGCTCGACAAGACCGGCACGCTGACGCTCGGCAAGCCACAGGTCACCGATGTCGTTGCGGTGGGTGCCAGTGAACGCGACATCCTTTCGCTCGCGGCAGCGCTTGAGATCGGCTCGAGCCATCCCCTCGCTTTGGCCATCCTCCAAAGGGCCAAAGCCGGCAACATTCCCGTGCCGCCTGCCGCCGAAGCCAAAGCGATCGGCGGTAAAGGGGTTATCGGTCGTGTCGGCGGCAAGAACCTGTTTCTGGGCTCGCCAGTCGCGGCGGGCGAGATAAACCTGCTGCCAGCAGACCAGGCGGCACGCATCGTGGCATTGAACGATGAAGGCAAGTCAGTGGCGGTGCTGCTTGTAGACAACGCGCTGGCCGGCTTCATTGCCATGCGCGACGAACCCCGGCCGGATGCTTTCGCCGGTCTAAAGGCGCTGACCAATGCAGGCATCAGGACAGTCATGCTAACCGGCGACAATAAGCGCACGGCGGCTGCCATCGGCAAACAGCTCGGCATCGAGGTGCGCGCCGAACTGCTCCCTGAGGACAAGCAGCGCATCCTCGGCGAGTTGAAGGGGCAGGGGCTTAGGGTAGCCAAGGTCGGCGACGGCATCAACGATGCGCCGGCACTTGCCGCGGCCGATGTCGGCATTGCCATGGGCGGCGGCACCGATGTGGCTCTTGAAACGGCTGACGCAGCGGTGCTGCATGGACGCGTCGGCGACGTTGCGGCCATGATCAGGCTGTCCCAAGCAACCATGGCCAACATCAAGCAGAACGTCACCATTGCGTTGGGCCTGAAGGCAGTGTTCCTGGTGACGACGATCGCCGGCATCACCGGCCTCTGGCCCGCCATTCTCGCGGACACCGGGGCGACGGTGTTGGTGACGGCCAATGCCATGCGGCTGTTGCGTTGGAAGAGCAGCTGGTAAGAGCGACAACGGCATCGTGTTAGGACAGACCATGCAGCAAGCCATTGCGTCGGACGGCCTTCGCCGGGTGGTGCTTGTCGTCGCACTGCTGAACCTGGGTTATTTCGGCATTGAATTCGCTGTCGCGCTGGCGATCGGCTCGGTGTCGCTGTTCGCCGACAGCGTCGATTTTCTGGAAGATGCCTCGGTCAATCTCCTCATACTGCTCGCCATGGGATGGTCGCTGCGTGCCCGCTCGCGGGTCGGCATGGCGCTGGCGCTTATCCTGCTGGTGCCGGGCCTGGCGACGCTGTGGACCGCGTGGGAAAAGTTGAACATGCCGGTGCCGCCGCAGCCAACGGCGCTGACGCTGGCGGGATTGGGCGCTCTGGCGGTCAATCTGTCATGCGCCTACATGCTGGCGCGCTACCGCCATCACAGCGGCAGTCTTACCAGGGCGGCATTCCTCTCGGCCCGCAACGATGCGGTCGCCAATATTGCGATCATACTGGCCGGATTGGTGACGGCCTTCCTGTGGCGCTCGGCGTGGCCGGATCTGATCGTCGGCCTGGGAATCGCGGCACTGAATGCAGATGCGGCGCGCGAGGTCTGGGAGGCAGCTCGGGAAGAGCACCGGGCCGTTTCGTGAACTCCAAAACGCTCAGCGCGCTGCCGCATTGCCAATCCGCCAATGCAGCAGTCAGCCAGAAACTTGCGCGATCTCTAATATAATATCACCCTTTCAAAGCGGTCGGAGGGAGAACCGCTCATAAGTAAAAATCGGGAGGAAAAACCACGAACAGCATGAGCCTCACCACACTTGGACGAAGTCGACCGGGTCGAAGCGGTGAAGCGATGAACCGCTCAAGGCCACGCACGTCATCAAAAGGCCCGCGTCTCCGAAGAGGACGCGGGCCGGTTTCGTCGGTATGCGCTAGGCAGGTATCAAGACGGCGATGCGGTGGATGCCGACCACCTTGCTGGTGTTGGCTGCCGCGTCGGTCTTGCCCTTGGAGCAGGTATATACGTCACCTTCCTTGAGCTTGAATTCCTTGTCCGCCTTCTTGATCGTGAATTCACCGGCAGCAATGGTGCAGACCATGTCGTTGTCCATCACCATTTGAGGGGCGGCTGCTCCGGGCTGAAAGACTATATCGACAATTGAGATGCTCTTGTAGGCGGGGATATCGGAATTGCCCGTGCCGACCTCGACCAATCTGACGCCGGGTGCAATCTCCTTGCCTTCCTTCGGGCCGTATTTCTTCACCTTTGCCGCCGCCGCCAGCGTGAACAAAGGCGTTACCGCTGCCGCCGTCACGCCGAGAGCAATCGCGGACCTGCGATTCATGGTTTTCATCGCGTCCTCCCATTTAATGTTTGGCCACGCACCAATGCGCATGACTACAATACATTAGCACACATGCAGATAATTGCAGCACGGCGTTTCGGAGCTTACGGAAGCGAACCGCCTCCCGGTCGAATGCGACCGAACAGCAAACAATTCCATGCTATGCTGGCGAGCCATCAAACGGGCGACGGGGGATAGCAATGTTGGAAACGGACAAGGTATTCGCTGGCTCAATTCCGGAAAACTACGACCGCTATATGGTGCCGTTGATTTTCGAGCCGTTCGCCGCAGATCTTGCGCGACGAGCAGCGTCATTGTCGCCAAGCGCCGTTTTGGAAACCGCCGCGGGCACCGGGGTTGTCACCCGCGCATTGGCGCCAAAACTGTCGCCTGGTGCAAGCTATGTCGTAACCGACCTCAACCAGCCGATGCTCGACTACGCCGCTTCGCGGCAAGCTCCCGACGATCGCATCAATTGGCGTCAGGCTGATGCTCTGGCGCTACCGTTCGAAAATGCGGCCTTCGATCTCGTTTGTTGTCAGTTCGGTGCGATGTTCTTTCCCAACCGCTCATCTGCCTATCGCGAAGCCCGGCGAGTCCTGAAGCCCGGAGGACATTTTCTATTCAGCGTATGGGATCGCATCGAAGAGAATGTATTTGCGGACGATGTGACGAATGCCCTGGCGAGGATTTTTCCGAACGATCCGCCGCGCTTTCTGGCACGCACGCCGCATGGCTACCACGATACGGCACTGATCCGTAGCGAGCTGGAGGACGCAGGTTTTTCCGGTGTGGTGATCGAGACGAGGGCCAAACAAAGCCGTGCCTCCTCGCCGCGCGTTCCGGCCGTTGCTTATTGCCAGGGCACTCTCCTTCGCAATGAAATCGAGACCAGAGAGGCGGGAAAACTGGACGCTGCAACCGACTACGCCGCAGCCGCGATTGCTGACAGGCATGGCAGCGGCGAGGTTGCTGCCAAAATCCAGGCTCACATAGTGGTGGCTGTGGCCTAGGTGTTGGATATCCCGCTCCGGCACTTCGCGACATTCAGCTGCTGTGCGGCAAACATCTTGCCGCTATCCCGAATTCTCAGAGGTTAACGTTCATTCGCCCGAGTGGCAGGTCGACAAGTGCCAGGTCGATAATCGCCGGTTTGACCGATCGCCGGGGCTTGATGGCGGCGGCTGCCGGCCGCGCGATTCCGGTCGGCCCGGCTTCACTTTGGCAGCCATGGCCGACTCCGCCCAGCAAGGTCTAGTCATTTCGCTTTCTTGACTCGGCCGACAAAAACGGGCAGCAAAGTCATCATTGGAGGGCAGTTTTGCCACCTATGCAGGTTTTGGAGGGCGTTTTTCGGTGTGACCGTCGCCCAATCGGCGGTCGGTAGAGGGATTGGTTAACCAACTTTGTCCATCTTTTGAATCAATCGGCAACAGACGCAAAGCGTGCTGGGGGCACCAGGCGAACTGTGAATGTCACGGCTGCGAAATCCGCTAGCCGGCATCGGCCGATTGAGAGTGGTTGAATGGCGTTTGTAAGTGCGAAAACCCGGGGTGACAGTCCTGCAACTGGATTGACTTCGATGAGGCCCGGCCTGCGCTGGGTCGCGGTTCCGGCCGTCGGCGCAGCCATTGCTTTATGGTCGGTAGCGACCTTGGCCGGCCTTTATTCAGTGGGAACCTCGCTCAGCGCCGCTTCCAACGGTCTCCCGCAAAGCCTGCTCGCGCCGCGCACCATCGCGCTCGCCGATCCTCGCCGCAGCCTTCCAAAGGCGCAGGCCCCGACATGGGCCGCAGCAAACGCGGCGCTGTCGGCCAAGCTGCTGCAGCACGGATGCGATGCCAACTGCCTGCGGTCGGCGTCGAACTTCGTCCACCAGGGAAAATCGGCCCGCCTCAAGCGCAACACCGTGCCGCTTGTCGCTGATGCGTCGCGGCAATCGAGCTTCGACGACGTGGTCGCCAAGGCCGCGCTGTCGCCGCAAAAGCTTGCCGCCGCCTTTGCCCGTGCCTCAGCCGGCTCTCTCGTCATGCTCGCCAGCCTGCCGGCCGACGCCCGGTTCGCCGAGCCGGTACGCATACCCGACCCGAACGGCCCGGCGTCAGTGCGCTTCGGGCCCGCGGTGGCGGAGATCGAACGCTCGTCGCGCCTTGCGCTGGCGCTGGCGAATACATTGCCGGAGCAGATGATCGACGTGCTCCCGGCAGCCGTCGCGGCAAGCGAGCCCGCGGCTTCGCAAGAGCCGCAAGAACCTGAGGTCCAACTGGCCTCGCTGCCGCCGCAAGACGACATGCCCGACAGCATTCCGCTGCCGACGCTGCGTCCGCGGGCGGACATCGATAAGCTGGCCGAGGCGCCGCGGGCTCAAGCGTCAAGAGATCAGGCGCCAAAAGACCAGGCGCGAAAAGATCAGGCGCAAAAGGATCAGGCATCGAAAACGGAGCCGCCCAAGGCGCAGGCCTCCAGGACCGCCAAGGCGAGCAAGGTGCAGACGGCCGACGGTCCGCCGGTCGAGACGCAACCCGGCAGCCTGTCGCCTCGCAATTCGTCACAAGCGGCAGTGCCGGGTGTGTCGGGCAAGCCGGGCAAACGTTCGAAGACGCAGGGCGGCGACATGCTGGCCTATGCCAAGCCCGACATGCCTTCCGGCGGACTCGGCGGAGCCTTCAGGAACCTGTTCACCACGCCCAACATGGGTACCGGCGTCGCCGTCTACGACATCTCGGCCAAGACCGTCTATATGCCCGACGGCTCGCGGCTGGAGGCACATTCGGGACTGGGCGCGATGGTCGACCAGCCACGCTACGTCCACAAGAAGAATGTCGGCCCGACGCCGCCGGATACCTACAATCTGACGATGCGCGAATCGCGCTTCCACGGTGTCGAGGCGATCCGTCTGACGCCGGCCAGCGGCAGCAACAAATATGGCCGTGACGGCCTGCTCGCCCACACCTACATGCTGCGCGGCGGCCGCGCCGAATCGAATGGCTGCGTCGTCTTCAAGGACTATGCCCGCTTCCTCGCCGCCTACAAGAAGGGCAAGATCAAGCGCCTCGTCGTGGTGCCGCGCCTGTCGAAGCCGCTGACACGCGTCGCCCAAGAGGGGCGAGGGGCTTAGGTCGCTCGCGGCAGCCCTTCATGGCTTCGTCATCCCAGGGTCTTCGCGACGCCGCTTCGCGCCTGCTCCGCCCTGGGATGACGAAGCTGGGGAGGTTTGGCCAATCTCGAAGGTTTTCAATCCCGTCCAGGGACAGTATGAGTGGCCGGTGGGGCGGCTCCGGCTTCAAACAATCACGAGGACATCATGACAACACGCGCTGTCGTCTGGGGCGAGAATATTCATGAGCGGACCAACGAAGTGGTCGCGGGCATCTATCCTGAGGGCATGCATGCGACGATCGCCAATGCACTGAAGCTCGACCCGGAAATATCAGTGTCCTGGGCAACGCTGGAGCAGCCGGAGCATGGGCTGCCGGCCGACCGTCTGGCCGAGACCGACGTCTTGCTGTGGTGGG
The DNA here is from genome assembly GCF_040317865.1 of Mesorhizobium sp. M1365. NCBI lineage: Bacteria > Pseudomonadati > Pseudomonadota > Alphaproteobacteria > Hyphomicrobiales > Phyllobacteriaceae > Mesorhizobium > Mesorhizobium sp. M1365. The sequence goes on along the minus strand of NZ_JAMYLG010000055.1, from coordinate 6,315 downwards.
GACACAAGGACCATGGCGCCGTCGCCGACGAAGTGGTCGAGCGCGTGGCGCGCCGCGTCTGGGAAGGCATGGGGCTGATCGTTCTCCATTCCGGCCATTTCTCGAAGGTATTCAAGAAGCTGATGGGCACTCCCTGCACGCTGAAATGGCGCGAGGCGGGCGAGCGCGAACGGCTCTGGGTGACCAGCCCCAACCACCCGATCGCTGCCGGGATCGGCGAGTATTTCGAGCTCGAGAACGAGGAGATGTATGGCGAGCAGTTCGCCGTGCCGGAGCCGCTCGAGACCGTGTTCATCTCCTGGTTCCAGGGCGGCGAAGTGTTCCGGTCGGGGCTGACCTATCGCCGCGGCGCCGGTAACATCTTCTATTTCAGGCCCGGCCACGAGACCTATCCGACCTATCACGACGCCAACGTCCACAAGGTGCTGCGCAATGCGGTGAGATGGGCGCACAACCCCCAAGGCTCCAATCCAGCCATCCTCGATGCGCCGAACGTGCCGGTGGAAAAGGCGCTCGAGCCGATCGTCGAGCGCGGCGGAAAGCTTCATTCCGCCGGCGAAGCCGGCTTCCGCTAGACGACAAATCCATGATCGAACAAGAAGATAAAGCCCTGTCCTAAGGATAAGAATCATGCGTCTGTTGATACTCGGCACCGGCTGGATGGCGGAGGAGCATGCCAGGCAGTTCGGCAAGATCGAGGGCGTCGAACTGATCGGCGCCGTCGATCTCGACCGCACGCGTGTCGACAAGTTTTCGGACATCTACGGTATCCCCAACCGCTTCGCGTCGCTGGACGAGGCGCTGGCATGGGGCAAGTTCGACGCGGTGGCGAACGTGACGCCCGATCGCATCCACCATCCGACCACCATGATGCTGATCGCGGCGGGCAAGCCGGTGCTGTGCGAAAAGCCGCTCGCCGAAAATTACCAGAGGGCCAGTGAAATGGCCGATGCGGCCGAGCGGGCCGGCATCATCAACATGGTCAACCTGACCTATCGCAACGTCGCGCCGCTGCAGAGAGCGCGCGCCATGGTGCTGGCCGGCGAGATCGGCACGGTCAGGCATGTCGAGGCGTCCTATCTGCAGAGCTGGCTGATATCCAAGTTCTGGGGCGACTGGCGCACCGATCCGAAATGGCTGTGGCGGCTGTCGCGCGGCCACGGCTCCAATGGCGTGCTGGGCGACGTCGGCATCCACATCCTCGATTTCGCCAGCTATGGCGCGGCGCTCGACATCGACCATGTGTTCTGCCGCCTGCGGTCCTTCGACAAGGCGCCTGGCAACCGGATCGGGGAGTACGAGCTCGACGCCAATGACAGTTTCACCATGGCGCTCGATTTCAGCAATGGCGCTTTCGGCGTCGTCCATGCCAGCCGCTGGGCGACGGGCCATCTCAACGAGCTCCGACTGCGCATCTACGGCGACAAGGGTGGCATCGAAGTCGTGCACAATCTGACCGGCTCGGAGCTGAAAGCCTGCATCGGCGAGGATGTCGAGAACGCCAAATGGCAAGTTCTGGACGCCGGAACGGTGCAGACCAACTACCAGCGCTTCGTCGATGCGGTGCGCAGCGGCGTCCAGGCCGAACCGTCGTTCCGGCATGCTGCCGAATTGCAGAAGGTCCTCGATCTCGCCGTCGTCTCGGATGAGAAGCGGGCCGAATTGAGCACCCACGCGGATGCGCAGTGAGGTCATTTCAGGAGTCTAGTAGCCATGGTCACGCGTCGCGCCGAATGTTCCTGCGGTCAGCTATCGGCCATTTGTTCGGGCGAGCCGGTGCGCGTCTCCGTCTGCCATTGCCTGGCCTGCAAGCGGCGCACCGGCAGTGCATTCAGCTTCAATGCGCGGTTTGCCGAGAATGACGTATCGATCGAGGGGCGGGCAGCGGAATTCTCGCGCACCGGCGAGGAGGGTGGCCGCGTCATCTACAGCTTCTGCCCGGATTGCGGCACCACCGTCCACTACCGGATCGACACCCAGCCCGGTCTGACCGCCATCCCGGTGGGTGCCTTCGCGGACCCTGCGTTCCCATCGCCCTTCTTGTCCTTCTATCATGAGAGCCGGCGCTGCCAGTGGGTCGAGATCCGCACTGAGCCTCTGGCGACGTTCTGCTGAAGACGCCGGCCACGGCCGGCTGACGTTTCAGGATCAAACCCAATCATTCTGAACGACCGAGTTCGACCCGTTTCAGTCGTCCGGGACGTTCCCCATTCAGAGCGCTTTAAGTGCATTCCGGTCATTCGCGTTCGAGCATGTTATACTGCACCTTGGCTCCAAAGCAGCCATTGATGGCTAGGAACCAATGCGGATGGGCAGGTCAGACCGACAGCAATTCAACAGCGGCTCCTTGCAGGAGGCGGACCAGCTCGTGCTCGGTCGTGAGGCTTACGAGGAAAGGGCGTGGGACGACGCCTATCGGTTCTTCTCGCGTGCCGGCGAAGCGGCTCCGCTCGCAGTGGACGATCTCGAACGGCTGGCGATGTCGGCCTATTTGACCGGGCGCGACGAGGAGTACCTGCGGGCCCTGGAGCGAACCCATCATGCATATCTGGACGCGGGCGAGTGCCATCGGGCCGCCCGCTGCGCCTTCTGGCTTGGCCTGCGCCTTGTCTTTCGTGGGGAGATGGCTCAGGCGGCCGGCTGGTTTGGACGGGCGCATCGGCTGCTCGAACGCGAGCCACATGATTGTGCCGAACAGGGTTACCTGATGCTGCCCCATGTCGAACAGCAGCTTGCTTCGGGCAACCTTGAAGCGGCCTACGCTGCGGCGAGCGGCGCAGTCGAGATTGGCGAGCGCTTTGCGGACGTGGATCTGGTGGCCTGTGCACGGCACTTGCAGGGCCGTGTTCTGTTGCGCCAGCGGCGAACCGCGGAAGGTTTCGCGCTCCTGGACGAGGCGATGGTTTCGGTCACGGCCGGCGAATTGTCGCCGCTGCTTACCGGCTTGATCTACTGCAGCGTGATCGAAGCGTGTCAGCAAGTCCATGCTCTGGGCCGCGCACGCGAATGGACCTCCGCCCTGGGGCGATGGTGCGCCGAACAGCCCCAGCTGGTCAGTTTCAGCGGCACCTGCCTGATGCATCGCGCCGAGATCAAGCGGCTCAGCGGCGCATGGCAGGACGCGATCGACGAAGCGCAGCAGGCCGTGGAGCGTTTGACGCAGTCGAACAATCGGAGAGATACGGCTGGAGCATGGTACCAGCTGGCGGAAGTATACCGCCTTCGCGGAGACTTTGACGTGGCCGAGCAGGCATATCGGAGTGCAAGCCAACATGGCTTCGAACCGCAGCCGGGCCTTGCCCTGTTGCGGTTGGCCGAAAGGCACATCGATGCGGCTGCGGCCGCAATCCGGCGCGTCATGGGCGCGACGACCGACCAACTGAAACGCATTCGGCTGCTGCCTGCTCACGTCGAGATCATGCTGGCGGCTGATGACATCGAGGAAGCACGGCGTGCCTGCCACGAACTGGCGGACGTTGGAGAAAGCTACGGAACCGAACCGCTGCGCGCCCTTGCCGCTCACGCGCGGGGAGCGGTGGAACTGGCAGAAGGCGAAGCGCAGGCTGCATTGACTTGGCTGCGCCAGGCACTCGAGGGGTGGCAGCAAGTCGAAGCGCCATACGAAGCAGCGCGCGTAGGCGTCATGATAGGCCAGGCTTGCCGCGCCCTCGGTGACAACGATGGTGCGGAACTGGAGTTGCAGGCAGCCCGGACAGTGTTTCGGCAGCTCGGTGCGATGCCGGACCTTTCTCGTGTCGATATCCTGCTTGGCATGCGATCAGACGGAGCCCGCGGCCTCTCTGCCCGTGAACTGCAAGTTCTCCGCCTGGTCGCTGCCGGCAAAACCAACAAGCAAATCGCCAACGAACTGGATTTGAGCGGGAAGACAGTGGACAGGCACGTCAGCAATATTTTCAACAAGCTTGACGTCCCCACGCGCGCTGCCGCCACCGCCTGGGCCTACGAGCACCGCCTGGTTTGAGCAGGTCTGGCATGGGTCGAATCACCCATGCCGTTATCGGCGCCCATTGGGTGGTTCGCCCGAAGCGCCGCCCTCCCTTCCGCGCTAGCTTGCACTCGAAATCGATCGGCCATGGATGCGCGGCGCCACGGCGCAGCTCGCCCACAGATCGCGAGACGGACGCAGTGATCGCGCTGCGAACATCCGGCCACAATGAAGGGAAGTAGCGATGTCGCATGCCGATACCGGAATGCGGGTCGCGGGCGCCTGGCTTGCGATCGCTTCTGTACTCTTGGGTTTCGTCCTGATCGGTCACGGGCCGATTAATCCCGACCTCGCCCAGCAAATGCAGGCCATCGCCAGTGGCGTCACCCTGTGGGTGGTCGTGCATTGGGCCGCCGCGGCAGCACTTTCGCTGTTCGTCGTCGCGAGCCTGATCGTGCTGACCGCCGGCTCTCGACTGACCGAACGCTGGTGGACCCTATCCGCCTGGGCGGTGGTGGCCGTCGGCGCGCTCTGGACGATGACAACCGCCGTGGCCGAGGCCACCACCGTCGCCGATGCCGTCGCCGCCAACGACATGGCGCGATTCGCGGTCTGGTGGGCCTTCGCCGAGGGCAAGGCCAACGGCTTCATGTTCCTCTGCCTGGCGGTTGCCGTGATCGCCGGCAATGAGACGCTGAGCCGGCAACAGGTAACGCCGACCTGGGCGTCACTGGTCGGAGTCGTGGCCGGGCTTGGTGCCTTCGTCGGATGGCCGCTGGGCATGTGGTTCGGCATCGGGCTGGGCAGCCTCGTCTGGGTTGCGTCGTCTTTTGTAATGGCCCTGTGGACGTTGTGGTTCGGGTTGGGGCTCGCGCGAGCCGAGAACAGCGTGTCGAAAGCTCGCAGCGCGAGCTTCAGCGCGTGAGCACCCCAAGAGGCCAGCGGCACGTGCAATACGTTACCGTCCTATCAACATCAGGGAGGCCATGATGACTCACGTTGACGGTTACACCGCCACCCCGGCAGCAATTGAAGATAGCGCCGATGTCAAAGCTGAAGGCGTGCGGCAAATGTCGGCTATTGTTTAGGGTTACGGATGCCGGCCAACAGGTGTTGGCTTGGCGCGAGGGCCGGCGTCCGAAAGCCTCCAGGGAAAGAACCCGCGGGATGGAGGGCGTGGTTCCGGCGCTATGGGGATTTGACGGTTCCGCGTGGTTCGCGGTGGGTGCACTGATGCGGCTGACAGGTGGGACTGCTCAGGTTGACAGGCGCGCGCGGCCGGCCGAGGCGGCGCATGATGCGGTGTGGCGGCTGAAGAATCCGGTCGCCTGCGGCTGACGTTTCAGGATCAAACCCAATCACTCTGAACGACCGAGTTCGACCCGGTCCGACCGTCAAGGCATTTCAGGCGACGAAGTCGATCCATCAACGTGCGTGGCTCGATCGCGCCAAAAGAAGGCGTGTGCGTCGGCTGAGCAAGCTCCGTCACAGCTGCGCTCAACGGGGCGCGACAAGTGCCGACCATCCAATTGATCGCTGATGGTTACTACGTGCTGGCCATGCTAGAATTCAGCGTCCTCGACGTGGTTAAAATCGGGGAATTGCGACCGGTTGACGGCGCGGGAGGTCGACGGACAAACACGAACAGATCACAGGGAGGAAGCAATGTTTCGGACACCAGTTCATCTTGCATTCTTGACAGCGTCGATTGTTGCCCTGCCATCTTACGCGGCCATGGCCGATGACACACAGATCGCGCGCGGCGAATATCTGGTTACGATTGCCGGCTGCAGCGACTGTCACACATCCGGTTACTTCTTCGGGAAGCCCGACATGTCGCGCTTCCTTGGCGGTTCAGATGTGGGCTTCGAGATTCCTGGTCTTGGTGTCTTTGTCGCCCGTAATATCACGCCTGACAGGGAGACCGGTATCGGAAGCTGGACCCCGGAGCAGATCGTCACCGCGATCCAGACCGGCGAACGGCCGGACGGCCGCATCCTGGCGCCGATCATGCCTTGGCGCGATTTTGCGCATCTCACCGCGGATGACGCCATGGCGATCGCGGCATTCCTCCAAAGTGTGAAGCCGGTCAGCCACCAGGTTCCCGGCCCGTTCAAACCCGGGGAAGCGGTGTCGACGTTCATGATGCGGATTATGCCGCCGGGGGAAGCCGCAGCCGCTGCAACGAAGTAGGGCGGCTTTGATCGGAACGAGATTTTTAGTCGAATAATGGGTGAATGTCCGCCTTGGAGATGATGAGGCCGATATCCGAACGGCAGAAATGGGTCGATAGTGTTGAAAAAGTCCGGGTTGCAGCAGTCCTGAAGCACTGATTCAATCTTCGTCGTAAGAGGAGATTGAGTCGATGA
>NZ_JAMYLG010000054.1:0-29728 GCF_040317865.1 Mesorhizobium sp. M1365 | reverse complement strand
TGGGCGACGCCCGTACGGCTCCCGGCAGATCGGCGCCCAGCGCCGCTAAGAGATCGAAATCATTGCCTGGCCGGACATTGCCTTCGTGGTGCTTTTCCATCGCCTCGCGTAGCTTCTCCTCCGGTAGGAGGTTCGCGAAAAAGGCCGGCAAGGCGCCCGCCAGAGGCTTCGGACCTTTCCGCAATCCTCCGGTCGCTGCCCGGAACGACAGGCTGAAAACCGGAAAGCCGCCCGTCGCGCGGTAGGCCTCATCGAAGTTGAATGCATTGAAATCGCCCGGCGTCCTAACGATTGTGCCGATCTTCAGTGCGTTCAAGAGCACGTCCAGCGACGGGATCGTCTTAGGTGCGTGAAAGACTGGAGCCATGATCGTCATCGTCAGATTGAGGAACAAAGGCGGGCAGGTCGTCATCATCATGCGGACGCAACAGAGCCTGGACAGCCGGCACCATGACTTGCGGAACCAGCATCATTTCCAGACCGAGCGCGCGAGCGACATTCATGAGCGTCGTCGCACGCGCCGCCGCGGCCCCCTTTTCGATGTCGCGATAGCGGGGACGGGATATACCCGCCAAATCAGCGACCTGCTGCTGCGTCATGGCAGCGCCCTGCCTCACCTGCCTGAAAAGCCCACCGATTTCGCGCAGAATTTCCGATTCAGATTCCACCATTACCTATACGATTCATTCCAATGCCCCCATTGATATGCAAAGGTATCTCATCCGGCGAGCAAGTTAATTTAATGATCTGTTCGCGTATCATATATGAAGATAATGATATCCAAAGAGATCAGTCCTTCATTCGAGGATCTCCCAGGTTACCGCCGCACAGCGGACGTTCCTCCGAGAACAGCTGCCATGGCCACCGCCCACGGCATTTTCACCGAGCGGTGCGTACGTCGCTGCGAAAACGGCCAACGCAAAGACATTCAGCGAACGGCTAGTTTAACCTCAGCACCGATGCGCCCGACGGGGCCCTATGAACGCGAAACAGACGCGACCGCGGCATCAACCGGCCGGCAGATGCGCCCAAGGCAACAAGCGCGCCTGACGCAACGCCGCCAGATCAGCCGAGCCGGTGCAGAAGCAGGCGACGGCCAACTGGCGGATGACGATCTCGAAATGCGCGACAACCGCCTCGGTGGATACCGTAGCCGCGCGCAGCACGCCGGCCGCCTGCCCGGCGATGTCCGCGCCCAGGCGGATGGCCTTGGCCACGTCGACGCCGTCGCGGATCCCGCCCGACGCGATCAGCTTCACCGTTGGCAGCGCCCGACGTACCGCCTGCACGCTGGCCGGGGTCGGAACCCCCCAATCGGCGAACGCCATCGCCACTGCACGGTTGGCTGCATCGCGGGCGCGCTCGCCCTCCACCGCGGCCCAACTGGTGCCGCCAGCGCCGGCGACATCGATCACCGCCACGCCAGCCTCGACGAGCGCACAGGCCACCGAGGCGGACAGGCCCGATCCCACTTCCTTGACCACGATCGGCACGCCCACGCTGCGCGCGGCGCGAGCGATCTGCGCCAGGACTCCGCGCCAGTCGCGGTCGCCCTCCGGCTGTACCGCTTCCTGCAGCGGATTGAGATGGACGATGAGTCCATCGGCCTCCAACGAATCAACCGCCCGGCGCGCCAGGTCCAGGCCGTCGGCCTCGCGCAGTTGCGCGGCACCGATATTGGCCAGCAAGGGAATGTCTGGGGCCAGGCGGCGCAGCGCGCGCGTCAGCCCCTGCGAGTTGCGGGATAGCAGGCTCACGCGCTGCGAACCGACGCACATGGCGATCCCCAAGGCTTGCGCTGCCTCGCTCAGATGCCGGTTGATGGCCTCGGCGCGTGGCATGCCGCCGGTCATGGAGCTGATCAGCAGCGGCGCGCGCATGGTCTTGCCCAGCAGCGAGGCGCGCAGGTCGATCTGCGTCAGGTCCAACTCGGGCAATGCGCAGTGTTCGAAACGGATGTACTCCCAGCCGGCGGCGACCGTGGCAGGGGCCGTTCGCCGATCCAGCACGATGTCCAGATGGTCGTCCTTGCGCCGGCTCAGGGCGGTGTCGCTCATGCTCGCTCCATCCGTCGCATCGGGCGACAGCGTTGCGTCGGATCGGACCGACGGCAGCGCGGGCACGCCGCCGCGTCCCGCGCGTTCAGGCCGACGCACGCTGGCCTCCCCTCGCAGCGTCGCTGCCGTAGCGGCTGGTCGAGGTCTGGTAGTACTGCGCGCGGATGGTCGCCATGGCCTCGATCAACGGTCCCCACGGCGCGGGAAAGCGTACTTCCGCCATCACCCGGTGCAGCATGCGCGTATGGCCAGCCAGCTCGTCGTTGAGGAACTCCACCACAGGCATAGCCGGATAGCGCTGCAGCAGCAGGATCGCCGCATTGTCGGCCTCGCTGGCCGACCTGTCCTTGTCGCGTCCATGCAGATCGTTCTGCAGGCGCCCTATCGCGGAGATGAGCCGCAGGACCTGGCGAAACGCCGGACGCGCGCGCAAGGCCGCCATGTCCAGCCCCCACAGCAACGACAGGCAACAGAACACGTTCGTGTAGGCGATCGAATCGATGCCGTTGTGCAGGTACTCGGCGTAGGACCAGCGTTCCGCCCCTGCCGCCTGCGCGCGTCCGGCGCGCAGCGCCGCGCAGTAGCACCGGGTATCGTCGAGAAGCTGAGCATAGTCGCGACGATCGTAGGCGAGCGCGGCCAGCGAAGCGCGCAGCACAGCGCAGCCCTCGAATCCGGGGAGCGCGCACGGCCCGCCCTGCCCCAGCGCCTGCTCCACCGCGGCGAGCTGCTCCGGCGCGATCAGGCCAAGGTCGTTGCAATCGTCGAGCCAGAACAGCAGCGCCAGTTCGCGATAGAACGCCACGATCAGCGTTTCGTCCTGCGGATCGCGGCCGGTGCGGGCGCTGGTGTCGCGCAGGCTCGGGTGGATGCGCTGCAGGATGTACTGGCCGCCCCTGACCGCTTCCACGGCATGCTCGTCGGCGAACCCGGTCAGGGAACGCCCCCACTCCAGCACCTGCTGCAGCGCGCGTTCGGTCTGGATCATGGCGCCGCTCCTGCTCCCTCGGCCGAGACGCGCCGCCCCCAACGAAGCGCCAGCCACAACCCGGCGAGTTCGGCCACGCGCACCACCCGGGTGGGACAATACAGTTCCTTGCCGATCCACAGCGGCGTCTGCGGCAATGCATGCGCCGCGTGGCGGGCGAGCATCCACTTCAGCGCACGCGCCACCGCTTGCGCGATGCGCCGGCGCCCTGTCGGCTCTTCGCTCCCGTCCATCACGTGCAACGCGAACAGCGCATAGGCGGTTTCCTCGAATGTGGACGCGCGACCGGCGCCCCAGCCGCCGTCGTCGCGCTGCGCCTGCAGCAGCGCCGCCAGCGCGCGCTCGTCGCGCCACTGGGGCTTGCCTTGCGCCAGCGCAGCGACCGCATGCGCGGTCGGATACAGCCACGAAACGTGCCACTTTTCGTTGTCCCATAGACCGTGCGGGTTGCGATTGGCCTCGACGTAGGCGCTGGTGCCGGCAGCGGGCTTTCCCAACAGTCGCAACGCATGCAGGGCATGGATGTTGGTCGACACCGAGGCATTGCGCTCGCCGGGGAAGGTGACGAACAGCTCGCCGATTTCGAAATGGCGCAACGCATCGACCGCCGGGTCGCGGCCTGCAAGGCGCAGGACGCACAACGCAACGGCGGTGTCGTCCGCATCGGCCGCGAAGTGCAAGGCCGGGCCCAGACCGCGCACGCCCAGGCGGGCGTCGAGCTGCGCGACGATCACGCGCACCGCCTGGGCGAGCGCGGGATGCGCGAACAGCCCGGCCAGATGCAGGGTGTACAGCGACCAGCATGGCTCGAACACATTGATCGGCCAGACGTTGGGAACGACACCTTCGATGCCGCTGCGCGTCGCCCTCGATGCCGCCTGCAGATACGCGTCGGCGCGCCCGACCTGCGGCGTGCTCCCCTGTGTCACGGCGTGCGCACGCCACGCGGCGGTGGCCGCCGGACTGATGCCGATGCTGCCGTCGTCATCCGGGCATCCGGTGGTCGGCGACGTCCCCCAGGCTTCCCAGGAGTGCAGCAACGGATGTCCGCTCGGCAACGTCGCCACCGCCCCCAGCTTGACCAGGCACGCTTGCCGCAACGGCAACAGCGCCGGGTGGCGCGGAAACGCCACGCCGCCCAGCAAGGATGCGGCCTCGCCGCACAACTGCGGCAGGATCAGCTCCGCGCCGATCGGCGCGTCTTCCGGCACCGCATGCGCGTAGGGATCGGGCTGGCGCTCGAGGAACCGGGTTGCAGCCTGGACTGCGTCGGCAGCGCCGGGAAGAGGATCGGCACGCTGCAATGCCAGCAACGCCGCCCACGTGGGCGCATGGCGGAACAGCGGGAAGTCCTCGCTTCCCCATCCTCCATCGGCCTGTTGCTGCGCGATGAGCCACGCGTATGCGTCCTGCCGACCGGTGATGTTGCCGTGGAACTGCAGAGCTCGCGCCGTGTCGTAGACGGACGGACCGACGCTGCCGCCGTCGCTCATCTCGCTCAGCAGGTGGCGCAATTCGGAAAGGATCTGTTCGGACAGCGCGTTCACGCGGGATGTTCCTTCTGCAGACGGTTGGCGAGGACCAGGATCGGGCAACCGCTGCGATCGGCGCCGAGGACTCGGACAAAGAGCAGCATGCATCGCCCGCCGACCGGTCGCAGCAGCATAGGGCGAGTCCATGCGGACGGGCGCGCTCATGCGTATGGCGCGGACAGATACACGTTGGCCCGCTGCAGCATCTGCGCCAACCGTTCCGCACGTGGCCCCAGCGGGACGATGGCCTCCCCGGCGTCGCGCAACAAATCTAGCGCGAACTGGCGCGCTGGCTGCAGCCCCATGATCGACGCGCAAGTCGGCTTCTGCGCCGCCGCGTCCTTACCGGGGGTCTTGCCAAGCGTCGCGGTATCCGCTGTCGCGTCGAGAATGTCGTCGATCACCTGCAACGCCAGCCCGAAACAGGCGGTGTAGCGATCGAGCGCACCGTACAGCCCAGCGTGCGCGGCATCCTCCGCGATGGCGCATAGCGCGCCCATGCGAACGGACGCGCGCACTAGTGCTCCGCTCTTCATCCGGTGCATCGCCACGATCCTGTCCAGCTCGGCGTGCTTTCCGACCAGCGACAGATCCATGGCCTGCCCGCCTGCGGCACCCTCGGCGGACACCGCCTGCGCCAGTTCGCGCACGAGCGCGATACGGTTGTCGCCCGGCGCATCCAGGCTCGCCAGGGTCAGGAAGGCGTGCGCCTGCAGCGCATCGCCGACCAGGATCGCAGTGGCTTCGCCGAACTTGACGTGCACGGTCGGAAGGCCGCGGCGAAGCACGTCGTCGTCCATTGCGGGCAGGTCGTCGTGGACCAGGGTACAGGCGTGCATCATCTCGATGGCGGCGCCGACGTCGTCGAGCGTGTGCGCCGGCGTGTCGGCCAGTGCGCCGGCAGCCATACAGAGCAAGGCGCGGGTGCGCTTCCCGCCATTCAAGGTGGCGTAGCGCATCGCCGCCATCAGCTCGGTCTCACCGTCGTCTTCGGCGCAGAGAAGACGCGCCAGCGCCTGTTCGACCCGTTTTGCGCCGTCCTGCATCCAGATCTCCGGCAGCAGCCTGCCGGATGCGCCGCGCGCCTGCGCGCCCAATCCGCCGAGCGCGGAAACGCCAGTTCCGTGGTCGTGTAGCGTGGAACCGGTCTGCATGTCGTTCATGTCCTTGTACCTGACAGCAGACGGCCACGGCGAGCGGCGAGCCGATGCAGTGTTGCCGGCGTCGCACCGAGCGCGCGCGCCGAGTGCAGCAATGCCGCGCGTCGCCGGCGCCGCTGCCTCGCCACACGGGGTATGCGATGCCAGCTCATGAGAATCCGATGCGGATTTTCATGGAGGGTTGTGCTGTCGGGTAATAGCGCCGGCCTTTTTCGGCGTCGCTCAGCAACCGCGGCCGCACCCCGGCCTTGTGCATGGTCAGCGCCAAGGCGATGCTGAACTGCACCAGTTCCAGCCATACCAGGTGGTAGCCGATGCAGACGTGTGGGCCGCTGCCGAACTGCAGCATGTCCACCGGCCCGATCGGCCCCGTGCGTTGCAGCCACCGCGCCAGGCGGAACTGATCAGGCGCCTCGTGCAGCAGCGCCGAGGTCGAGAAATGCAGCAGCGGGATGCATAGACTTGTGCCCGCGGGAATGCGGCGCTGGCCGAGTTGTAATTCCTGCGTCGTGCGACGCGGTATGAGCGAGGACGCCGGATGCATGCGCAGCGTCTCGCGGAACAGCGCCTCGGCGACCGGAAACTGCGCCAGGTCCGCGTGCCGGGTCGGCACCGCGCCCACGCGTTGCGCCTCCTCGACCAGGGCGTCCCACAGCTCAGGCTGCCGTGCCAGCTCGATCACCATCCAGGCCATCGTCGAGGCGGTGGTCTCGTGACCGGCAAGCAGCAGCAAGCGGATGTTAGCGACCAGGACGTCATCGGAGAGCGCATCGTCGCTGCGATCGAAGGCGCTCACCATGTCGTTGATCAACCCGGTGCGCGCGGCATGCGCGCGCGCGTCGCGGATGAACTGGCGCGACTGCGCGTCGATCCAGTCTCGGGCGGCGCGGCCGCGCCGCAAGGGCGTTCCGGGCAGGTCGACCGGGGGCGCGACGATCAACTGCAGCAGTTGCCGGTACTTGCGATGCCACTCCGGCAGGTCTTGGGCGGGGATGCCCATGAGACTGAAGGTGAGCTTGAGCATCAGGTCGCCGGTTTCGGGCAGGATAGTTACTTCACCGCAGTCGCGCCACGCCTGCACCCGGGTCTGGATGACGGGCTCGAACAGCTCGCCAATGCCGGCCTCGGTCAGCCCCCTGGGCAGGAACGCCGCCTTGATCCCATCGCGCGCCTGCCGGTGCGCGTTACCGTTCAAAGTGACCAACGTTCCGCCAAGGATTTCGGGCGCGATCTCTTCGATCAGCGCCGAGGACACGTGCTTATGCCGGAGCAATGCGATCACATCCGGATCCAGGCAGGTCATCAGGTGTCCGGCACGACCGAAGTCCAGCCAGAAGTGGCTGCCCAGCGTCCGCTCCGCGCGCCGCAGCAGGCGCGGCAGGTCGCAGACGATGGCGGGAAGATGCCCGACCAGGGGAAAAGCGCCGGGCATGACCGGGACGTCGTATCGCAGCCGGTGCCGTCGGTTGAGCGGGTTGAGCAGCATGTCCATCACCTCCTTGGCGCAGCGTCCGCTTCGGCGGTGTCGCCGGATGGCCGCGCGGCGCGGCTGTTGCCACCATCGGCATATGTCGGCACATGCGTCAGCATGCCGCCGTCGATGCACACGACCTGGCCGGTGATGAACGCAGCATCGTCGGAGAGCAGGAACGCCACCAGCGCGGCCACGTCCTCGGGACGGCCGACGCGCGGCAGGAGCTGGTGCCGTCGCAGATGCCGTTGCATGCACTCGTCCAGCTTGGCGAGGAGACGCTCGGTCATGATAAGACCCGGCGCAACCGCGTTGCAGCGGATCTGCGAGTGACCGTACTGGGTGGCGAGCGAGGCCGACAGCATGTTCATCGCCGCCTTCGAGGCGGCGTAGGACGTCTGCGCGGTATCACCGCTGAGCCCCTGGCACGACGACATGTTGACGATCGCGCCACCGCCACGGGCCATCATCCGTGGGATGGCCTGCCGGCAGCAGAGCAGCGTGCCACGCAGATTGGTCGCCATCGTCTCATCCCAAACCGCCAGGTCCAGGTCGAGGATCGCGCGGTCGCGCGGGGTCAGATGCATGGCGCTCGCGTTGTTCACCAGCAGGTCCACCCCACCAAAGTGCTGCTCCGCCGTCTCGAACAGCGCGGCCACCGCCTGCGCATCGGCGATGTCTATGGCCAGGGCCAGCGCGTGGCCCGCTTCGGCCGCGATCTGCGCGGTGCAGGCGACGGCAGCCGAGCCATCAATGTCGGCCACCACCACTCGGCCCCCCTCCCGCGCGATGGCGAGGGCGCATGCCTTGCCGATGCCCGCGCCAGCGCCGGTCACCACGGCCACCTTGCCTTCAAACCGTCCCATCGTGTCTCCTGGATTGCCTTGGTCTTTCGCGGCACGCCGCTCGGCCTCCGCCGGAGAGGGCGCCGGATCGGCGCTGGCGTGCTCGTCATCGCCAGCGTCGCTTTCGATGACCCGAATGGCGGCGACCGGGCACTGGCTGGCCGCGAGCCGCACGGCGGCGTGCAGCGCCTGCGGGACCGTCGCCACGCACACTTCGGCCACGCCGTCCGGTTCGCGCTGGCGAAAGGTGCCCGGCAGCGTCAGCACGCACTGTCCGGTGGTTCCGCACAGATCCTGGTCGACCACGACGCGCATCTCAGCCCCCCTGCGTATGCAGCCGCACCGGCAGCGCACGGAATGTCCTAAGGAACGCGGAGGGCTCCCGGGTCGGCTGCTCGGCCAATGCCAGCGTGGGGAAGCGCGCCTGGATCCGCGGCAGGCTCTCGGCCAACTGCACCCGGGCCAGTTGCGCACCGAGGCAGAAGTGGATGCCGTGGCCGAAGCTCAGCATGATCTTCCCGTCGGTCGACATGCCAGGACTGGTGCCGTAGAACCGCGCGGGATCGAAGCGGTCGGGATCGGCGAAGGCGTCCGGGTCGCGATTGCCGGCCGCGATCAGCACGCGCACGTCCGCGTTCTTACGGATCACCACGCCGCCCAGTTCGATGTCGCGCTGGGCGATACGCGGAATGGAGCTGAACATGGCGGGCGCGTCGCAGCGCAGGACTTCTTCGACGAATGCCTTCACCCCCACGGCGTCTCCCTGCAGCCAGTGCCGCTGTTCGGGATACGCCAGCATCGCCAGGACCGCATGGTCGATGGCCGCAGCAGTGGTGGCGAAGCCGCCCAGCAGCATGCCCCACAGCATGCTGATCAACTCCGCATCCGACAGCGTGTCGGCATCGTCGTCGTGTGCGCCGACCAGCATTGACACGATGTCGTGGCGGGGATCGGTGCGCTTGCGCTGTATGAGGTCGCCGAAGTAGGCCTGCACCCTGGCGCTGGCCGCGTCCGCCGCGGCGAGCTGGGGATCGCTGGCGTGCGGGCTCAGGCCTTCCAGAATGGCGCCGATGCCGGCAGCGAGCCCGAACATGTCGTCCTGGGGCATGCCGAACAGTTCGGCGAAAACCAGCATGGGCAAGGCCAGCGCGAATTCGCGATGCAGGTCCACCGCCTCCCCGCGCTCCAGCGCGGGCGCCATGCCGTCCAGGCGCGCTGCGACGATGCGCGCGATGCTCGGCCGCAGGTTGTCGATCTGGCCCATGGTGAAATCGCGCGAGATCAGCCGGCGCAGACGCGTATGCGTCGGTGGATCCTTCATCGCTAGCGTGGACGCCAGCAGATTGAGTGACAGGCTGGTCTGCGCACGCGGGAAATAGCGCGCCAGGTCGCCCGGCGCCGGTCCCCGAAACGCATCGCCCGTGGCTTTGAGCGCCCAGTAGATGTCGGCGTGGCGGCTCAACAGAAAGAGGCCCGACGCCGCGCGATGCACCGGATCGTGCTCGCGCAACCACCGCATGAACGGATACGGGTCGTTGATGCACGCTGGCGACGCCAGTTCGGCGAAGGCGTCCCGGCATGCTGCCGTGGTTTCTTGCACATCCATCTTGGTTACCTGTTGGCTGGTGATCTGACCGGCGCCCGCCAGGGGCGCCGGCAAATTGCGGAGAAGATCGCGATTCCCGGCGGCGTCCGCGCCTCACCAGAGCACCGGGAACTCCTCGAACCCGCCAGTGATGATCTCCTTGCGCAACTTCAGTTCTTCGGGCGCCACCGCCAGACGCAGCGCGGGAAAGCGCTGAAAGATCGAACCGAACACTACCTTGAGTTCCAGCCTGGCCAGCGCCGCGCCGATGCAGTTGTGCGGCCCGTAGGAGAACGCCAGGTGCGGGTTTTTCTCGCGTCCGATGTCGAAGATTTCCGGGTCGTCGAAGTGGCGCGGATCAAACGACGTCGCCGGCAGGCCGACCAGCACCTTGCTCTCCGCGGGAACATGCACGCCCGCGATGGTCACGTCGGTCCTCGGATAGCGCATGATGCCGTCCCAGCCCGCGCCCGGCGGGTACATGCGCAGGATTTCCTCCACCGCTTTGTCCACCAGGGATGGATCGCCGACCAGGCGTTCGCGCTGTTGCGGATGGCGGAACATGGCCAGCAGGCCGAATTCGATCTGTGCGACGGTGCTCTCGTGCCCCGCCACCAGCATGCCCGCCGCCAGGCCGATCGCCTCTTCCTCGGTCGCCTTGCCCTGGTCGACCGCCGCGAGCAGATCGGTCAGCACGTTGTCGCCCGGATCCTGGCGCTTGTCCTGCATCTTGCCGCGAATGTAGGCGCGCAGTTCTTCCCACGCCAAGCGCGACGCGCTTCGCGGGCCGCTTTCATGCTGGTGCGTCATCACCTCGTCGGACAGCCCGGCGAAAAAGGCGTGATCCTCGTAGAGCACGCCCATCAAAGCGCTGATGACCATGGCCGGAAGCGGAAAGGAGAGGTGGCGCCGCAGGTCGGCGGGCTGGGGTTGGGCCGCCAGCGTCTCGAATAACTGCGCGGCGATCGCCTCGACCTGCTGCGCGAGCAGCTTCACCCTGCCATTGCTGAGGGCCGGCGCCACGATCGTGCGTAACCGGGCATGCTCGCCCCCCTCGTGCGAGACCAACCACCCCGGCGAACCGAGAATCACCGAATCCGGGGTGAATGCCGCCGGCGGCATTCCCGCGGGCCGGAAGGCCGCGTCGGACAGCACCGCCTTGGCTTCGTCGTAGCCTGTCACCCACCAGCCTTCGTGCCCGAACGGGAAGCGCACGCGGTGGATCGGACCGTTGGCGCGTAGCGCCAACATCTCGGGCGAGGGCTCGATGTGATCGACTCGCCACATCGGCAGCGTCGGCAAGGGTTGTTCGGGCATGGTGGCACTTCTCTTTAAGCGATGGAAGGGCGGAAGGTGACCGGCAGGCGCTGCGGGCAGCGAATGACGTAAGACGGCATATAGACGACGTCCTCCGCGGCGTAGCCCGACCTCGATTTTTCAAGATCGGCCAACGTGTAACTGCGTAGGCATACCCCGCGGCGAGATGCAGAACGTTATCCTGCGCCTTCGAGTTCAGGATAAAGCGGGTGTGGCAGGCATTTGAGCCGCAGCCGGCCATCAAGTTTTGTTCGACCAAGGCGGCGAGCCTGTTTTGGTAGGGGCGGTTTCGCCGAGGCCCCCTTCCCTAGAATGCTATCTGATGCGGATTTGACATTTTGCTTTTCTTTCTTCGTTCCATCGATCGCGGTGTCATCCACGAAATGAAGGTCGGTCGGCGGCGCCCGGCCAGCAACGAACAGGCTTCAAAACTCGTGCCAATTTGGCCGGCCCAGCAGAAGAAAAGATTCAGGGCTTAGCCTCAGGCCGGACAAGAGCTCGGCGAAATGGCCGGTGTCGTGGACCAACAAAGGCGACAGAACAGTGTCGGATGGTACGAGCCTGGGCGACCTTTCGGTCGGGCTTGCGACATTCTGGTCCAGTTTCGAACATAAGAGGGTTGCAAATAGACACGTTTGGCGACGCGATCCTCTCGGACAGGGCGCTTGCCGAAGAGCGTGCGCTCATGGTTGCTGCCACAGGCGGGTGTTCGCAATAGCCGTGCCTGCGCACGCAAGAACACGCTAGCGGCATACGCTACGCAATCGCTGCAGTGCCCGCCGGTGCGAGGTGGTGCATCGGCTCGGCTGCGTTCGTCTTTGCCCAGCTGGGGCGGAAGCGCCGAACATCCGCACCATACAGCACCGTTGTTGGGTGTCGTGACTAGGCGGTTATAGCGCGCGCCCGATCTTGGCGAAGACACCGCCTCCGAGAAAAAGGGGGCGGTCCAAAAGCATGTCTATTTGAAATGGCACGCCGCTTGCTGCTTCTGGTTAGAGCCCATCAAATCACGATGAAAGCGACAGCGCCATGCCCGACACCCGAAGCTCTAGACCGTGGCCTGAGGAGACGGTGCCCGTTCCCGCTGAACATCGGTACATCGTCTCCTCCGGAGGTCCGTGCTCGGCAGGCGCTTTGCGCACGACTGGTCCGATGCCGGCACGCCAACACATGGCGCTCGCGCAATTGCCGTTTACCGGTTTTGATCAGCATGTGAGTGCCCAAGAGCCCGATCAAAGAGGTACCGAAGCCAAGGTCGGCGGGTCACTGGCAAATATCGACGATACGCCGAACCAGTTGAGTGACGCGGGTCTCTTGCGTGAAGTCACATCTGAGGCCTCCACACGCTTCCGATATTGGCTACTTCCGGCCGCTATCACTTTTCCCCGGGCACGAGCGCGAGTGATCGATGCCGCCATAGCCGTGGAAAGACTGCCCAAGCGGCTCGACGGCCTCCAGCTCGCTCAGATCGATGGCGTTCGGGTGGCGAAGACCAGCAGCCAAAACGTTCCCATACATCCGGATGGCCAGAGGAAGTTGCGGCCGCGAGGGCCTCATTTCATGCCCGGCATACGAGCCTTTGCTCGGTATTGCGCCAGCCTCTGCCAGAATCCAGCGTGCCAGTTTTTTTCTTGAGGAGCAAGTTGATGACCGTTCAAAAGAAGGTTCCCTTCGTCACCTTTCTCACGCGTGTTCGCGATGAGTCAGTCCAGGGCCCAAATCCATATCGCTGGGAAGAAAAGACATCTGACGACTACTTTGCCGGCAAGCGCGTCATCCTGTTCTCGCTGCCTGGCGCCTTCACTCCGACCTGCTCGACCTACCAACTGCCCAATTTCGAAGACCTCTATGATGAGTTTGAGAAGGAGGGAATTGACGCGATTTACTGCGTCTCCGTCAACGATGCCTTCGTCATGAATGCATGGGGGAAGTCCTTGGGCCTGCAGAAGGTCGAGCTCATTCCCGATGGCTCAGGCGAGTTCACACGCAAAATGGGCATGCTGGTCGCCAAGGACAATCTCGGCTTCGGGATGCGCTCCTGGCGCTACGCCGCTCTGATCAACAATGGCGTGGTGGAGCAGTGGTTCGAGGAGGAAGGTTTCTCCGACAACTGCGAGGCCGACCCCTATGGCGTCTCATCCCCGCAAAACGTTCTCGAAACGCTGAAGGCCGCCGCATGACCTAGAAAACTTTTCCTCCCTGGTGCCATTACCCACCCCAAGAAGCTCCTCGACAGGATGTCGCGCTCACCATGCAATCCTCAGCAAGCCTACTTCAGCGCCAGAAGCAATCCATGGTCGCATCGCCTCAACTCATTGAGTCGATTCGCTTGCTGCAACTGGCGCATACTGAACTGCATCAGTTCGTGGAGCAGGAAATCCAGAAGAACCCGCTCTTGGAATCTGCGTCAAACGATGACGGGTCTTTTGGCGATGTTTCGATTTCGGGAGCGGATCAGCCTATCGGCCCACGTGCAAACGCCGTTGACGGACCGACCGGGGCCGGGTCACTCCGCAACAAGACCAACAACCCGTCGGGTAATGGCCCTTCCCTCGACGAGTTTGCCACCCTCGCCGAAACATTGCACGACCATGTCGCTGGTCAGATCGCCCTCACTGCGTTCACATCAAAGGAGCGGCTGATCGCTCACCAGCTTGCCGCCGATCTGGAAGACACTGGCTATCTTCGGGCCAACCTTTTGGAGCTAGCCGAGAGCCTGAATGTCCAGGAGGCTGATGTTGAACGGGTTCTCGGAACCTTGCAGCACTTTGATCCACCGGGAATTTTTGCGCGAACTCTCGAAGAATGCCTCGAGCTCCAGTTGCGCCAGCGAGACCGGTTCGACCCGGCAATGGCAGCTTTGGTTGCCAATCTTAAAATGCTTGGGCGACGCGATTTCCAGGCACTGAAGCAGCATTGCGGTGTCGATGAAGACGACCTTCTCGACATGTACCATGAGATTCTTGCGCTCGATCCCAAGCCTGGAAACCGGTTCCAGTCCGGTCCGTTGGAATCCATCATACCCGACGTCTGGGTCATGCCCTCGCCGGAAGGCGGATGGAAGATCGAACTTGATCCGGCCACACTGCCCAAGGTGCTGATCAACCGAGCCTACTATGCCGAAGTCTCGCGTCACACCGTCCAAAATTCGAAAGATCAAGCATTTCTCAACGTATGCTTGGAGACTGCGAACTGGCTGATACGCAGCCTCGATCAGCGCGCCAACACGATTCTTAAGGTTGCGACTGAAATCGTGCGCCAGCAGGAGGCCTTTTTTGAACATGGCGTTGCTCACCTGCGGCCTCTCAATCTCAGGACCGTCGCTGACGAGATCGGCGTGCACGAGTCGACGGTAAGCCGGGTGACCTCGAACAAGTACATGCTTACCCCGCGCGGAATCTTTGAACTGAAGTATTTTTTCACCGTCGCGATCGCTTCCTGCGAAGGCGGCGATGCCCACTCCGCCGAAGCTGTCCGCCATCAGATCAAAGCGATAATTGCCGCAGAACCTCCCGGCGACGTGCTTTCCGACGATGCCATCGCTGTCCGGCTGAAGGAAACCGGCATGGATGTTGCGCGCCGCACCGTCACAAAATATCGCGAGGCAATGAACATCCCCTCCTCCGTACAACGCCGCCGGGAAAAGCGCCTGTGTCTTTAAGTGGGTCAAGGCAGCCAACCTCATGTTGCGGTACATCCAAAGTGGAGACTTCGTTCGTGACCCAATCCGCGGCAGGCGTGATGGACGCTGTTCGGCACGACCCAGAAAAGCCCGACCAGCCGTCTGGTCCCGCATGGGGTGCGGTCATTTCGCTTTCCTTGGGCACCTTCGGGCTGGTGACGGCAGAGTTTCTGCCTGTCGGCCTACTCACGCCGCTCGCGCATGATCTCGGTGTCACCGAGGGTGCGGCTGGACAGGCGATGACGGCGACCGCCATCGTCGGGGCGATCTCGGCGCCGACGATGGCCATCATCACAAAGCGCTTGGACCGCAGGATCGTCATTTGGGCGATGACGCTGTTACTGATCCTGTCGGACGTTCTGGCGGCCGGCGCGTGGTCGCTGGCGGTTCTCCTGACGGCACGCGTCGTGCTCGGCATAGCGCTCGGAGGCTTCTGGTCGCTGTCGGCAGCACTGGCGATGCGGCTCGTCCCAAGCCACCTCCTGCCGCGCGCCATGTCGATAATCCTCACCGGTGTTTCCGTCGCTACAGTTTGTGCAGCTCCAATCGGCGCTTATGTCGGCGATATCTGGGGATGGCGAAGCGCGTTCATACTCGCCGCTGTCGTCGGCGCCGCAACACTGCTGGTGCAACTCGTAACCATTCCGAGGCTGCCTCCGGTTGGAGTGGCCAGCTTCCGCAGCCTGCTGGATGTGGCCAAGATCCCGATGATCAAGGTCGCGATTTTTGTCGTCCTACTGGTCGCTTCCGGCCACTTCGCCGGATTCACCTATATCCGCGCCTTCCTCGAGAAGGTTCCCGCGCTCGATGTCGAGATGATCTCGCTTGTGTTGCTTGCCTTTGGCATCGGCGGATTCTTCGGCAATTTGGCCGGGGGGCTTCTGGCCGAGTACAGTCTCAAGACAGTCGCGGCCCTTGCACCGCTGCTCATAGCGATAGCCGCTGTCTCGCTGCTGACGGCGGGAGCATCGGCCTCGGCCGCGGCGATTGCGGTTGCCGCATGGGGCTTTGCCTTCGGCGCGGTGCCGGTGGGATTGCAGACGTGGATGGTGCGGGGCGCCGCTCCCGAGCAGGCCGAAACCGCCGGTGTGCTGATGGTCGTAGCGTTCCAAGTGGCAATCGCAGCCGGCGCCTTTTTCGGCGGATTATTGGTGGACAATGCCGGGATTGCCGGCGCTGTCGTCTACAGCGCGGTTGCCACGTTCCTCGCCGCCCTGACAGTGTTCGTGCTCGGCCCGAAGCGCGAAACCTATACCGCCTGACAGAAGAGGCCTCAGCAGCGCAGCGCGACGAGATATGCAATCGCGTCCACCGCGCGGCGCGATCCTCCGCACGATTACTTTGGCGGTTGCAGGCTTCGTTTCGCCGAGCGCATAGGCGACTGGATCGCCGCCGCGGCAGCCTGTTCCGTGTCGGCCTCCGATCTCGCATGGACCAGCGCCAGCGCCTCGCCGGCTTCACCTCCGGGCCATGGCTATCTTCGCCAGACAGGCGAACATTGCCGGAACCGGTTTCCATTTGGCGACGATGAGCGGTGCCAGCGCGATGAAACCCTCGCCGGCGGTCATGTCCTTCACGAAGCCGGCATTCTGGGCGAGTGACAGGTACGCGCCGGCCTTGCCCGCCAGAACGCCGGTGAAGATGCCGCGCGGTAGCGCAGGCAGGTCACCGAAATGCCGGTGGTACCAACGGCGGCCGGATTTTCACCGACGGCGCGAAGCCTTAGGCCGAAGCGGGTGCGAAACAGCACCAACCAGGTGAATGGCACCATCAGGGACGCGACATAGACCAGCAGCCAATGGCCCGAGATCAGCTCGGAATAGACCGGCCCGAGCACCAGCACGCCGCGCACCGCTTCGGCGCTGGGCAGAATGATCGCCTCGAAGCGCGAGTCTTCGGAGAGCGCCGGCGCGCGCCCTGCCGGAACCAGGCCTGGCCGAGAATGATGGTGGAGCGCGGCAGCGGTGAAACGGATGGCGACGCCGAAGACGATCTGGTCGCCGCGATGAGTGATCGAGGCGAAAACCGTGCACCAGCGCGAAAAACACGGCGGTCGCTACGGCGGCGCCCAGGCCGAGCCGAGCCTGTAACCGCGGCCGCCGAGGCGCCGGCAAAGGTGCCGGCCAGCATCTTGCCCTCGAGCCCCGTGTCGAAGACGCCGGCCCGCTCCGAATAGAGCCCGGCCAGGCAGGCGAGCAGCAACGGCACGGAGAACACCAGTTGCTCGGCGGCGATGGTGCGGGTCGGGTCCTGCTCCGCCATGATGAGGCGACCGCCGAAGCGAGCATAGGCGCAACCGGACAGCAGGCACAGCATTCAAATCCTCGAAGGCGAAAGTTCGACGTTCGACAAGAGACATATGGTGCGGCGCGAGCCCTGGCGCTTGTACGACCGACGAAAGCGGCTCTTAATCCAAGCCCATGCCGTTCTTGATCCGTGTGAGGCGGCTTTCGCCTTCCTCCGGGCCGAAGCAGCTTTCGAAATCATTGCATTCCCGGCAACTGGGCGCGCTGCACAGCGAAAAACCTTCGGCCTCGCAGAGCTTGCGGTAAAAGTACTTCTTCCATTTCATGTTTTGGGTGTTGCCGGCCGCCAGCGTCGGAAAATGCGAGGCGAGCAGGCGGCCGAGCTCGGTCCGATTAAAAAGGCCGAGGTCCTGCCAGAGATGGTCCTTGCGCATGGCACGCCGGGCGATGATCTTGGCGAAGCGGGCGCTCGCCTTGTCGCCCGGCCGGGCATGCGCCAGCAGCAGTCCACGCAGAAGTTGTTCCTCCAGATCCGGCTCGGGCTCGCTCACCTCTTCCAAGACAAACGCGTTGATAGGAATAGCAGGGAAACTGCGGGCCAGGACATCGCGCAGCTCGGCGCGCGAAAGGCCGGTTGCCGCCGTCGCCGTCGCCTCGCCGGCCTCGATCTCCTCGAGCGCACTTGAAAGCACACAGGCAAGCACATGCTGGTCGAACCTTCTCTCCAACTCGATCTGCGGCCATTGGCCAGTGCTGAGCCGGGTATAGTGTTGGGCAAACATGGTGCCGTTCTCCTGGTTTGTCCTATCAAGTCATGCAGCGACCCGGTCGGCCGCAACATGGGTCGGGCAGTTCTTCGGGCAGAAGCGGGCGCCAGGCTCCGCAGGCAATGCAAAGGCCGGCAATGGTCGAGAACCATGATCATGCGATCGAGCTCGCCGTCGAAATCGTATCCTCGCCGTCGCAGACGCTGAGGATTTCACCCGCATGACCGACGCCGTAAAGATGCGCCTCTCCGCTTCCGGATTTGCTACCGCTCGCTCAATAGCACCGGGGATAAGACCCCAGTATAGGAAGATGGCGGCGTCCATTTAGAAATGAAAGCATTTTTTCGTCACTTGCATGACCTGACATATCGATCAGGTAGTGATGATCATCCAATTCCTGGAATGTCGGACGTTCGTAGATCTTCAAGATCTCGATCCCGCTTTGCGCCAGATCTCGCATGAAGCTTCCAAATTCCTGTTCCCGGGTGCGAAGGTGGAGGGTCGTCCGATCATAGCCGGTGGCATCTCCCGACCGAGCACCCACCAGCGCGTGACGTTAGCATAGCTGGCTCGCTTCCGAGGGCAATGTTCTGAATGTATAGCTGCTGACCGGGGACACAAGCCCAAGGCAGAGTCAAACACGTCAGTTGTAGAGTTGCCTTCTTCATTTGCCGGCTACATCGCCGACTCCATCTTCAACAAAAAGATGTAACTCCCTCTGGGACGCGGCAAGCGCCTCCTAGACGTGACTTGCGAACCTTCGTTCAATTTCGTATTTGCGCCAATTCTCTAGGGCGACTTTCCAGATGGCTGCGCCAACCTCAGCTATGACGCCGGCAGAGGAGGGTTGGATGCCACGCTGTTGCAGCGTCAGGTCAATGAGGCCTACTTTGATCAACCGCACGCCGTTCGTGAGTTCCGCCGTTTTACAGGTTTGACACCAACGAATTTTGCGAGCTGGCGAGACGGTCCGCTCACTTCTACGAGTTGAGATCGCCGGCTTTGGCTCGCAGAAGTCAGTAGTGGGTTGAGCCGGCCGGGCAACGCGGCGGAAGCTCCGTTCCTCCGGAACCACTGCAAAGCCGGCCGCAACCATCAACCCCGAAAACGCTGTCCGATGTGGGGGTTCGAATCGCTGGAGCGCTATCGGCAATACAGCGCATCGATCGAAATCACCTGTTAGCCTGTCCTCTGAGCGCGACCGCAACTCCCTTCACGCAAGATGCGCGAGCAGACGGATATCTATCTGACCGAAAGCAAAAAGAAGCCAGGCGTGCCCCACTGAAAGCACAAGCAAGCGCAAAGGTTCCTGAACTGATGCTCGGCTGGCGGCAACTTGCTCGCCAGCCGAGTTGATTTAGCCGGCGGTCGGGGAGACCAGCCAGCCACACGCTGGTGATTCCAACCTGAGCCGATGTGCCAATCAGCAACCTTCACCGGTCTTTTTCACCTGGCCCGGCGCGGCGGTGTTGGCTGCCGTGTCCTGCTGACCAGGCGCCGCCTGCTGAGCGCTGCCAGTCTGCTGGCCGGGCGCGCAGTCCCTGGCCGAGTTCTGATTTGTGGTGCCGCCGGTGGTGGTCGTGTCGGTGCCCTGATCGCCGGACAGGTTGGTCCCGCTGCTCGTCGTGCCGGTGCCCTGATCCGTTGTGCTGGGCATGGTTGTCGTGGTCGAGCTTCCACTCGTCGAGGTTCCGCTCGTCGTCTGGGCAAAGGAAAGCCCGGCCGACACCGCCAGCACGGCCGGAGCCAAAAGGATGCGTTTCTTCTTCTTTCTCCTGTCTGAATGCGCGGGGTGCGCTGGCGAATCCAACAGGCAGACAGAAGGAGTGTTCCCCGATGAAGTTCAATTTTGTAACTCCGGTCGTATTAGGATGGCGTATATTAGAAGCCTCTTGAAGAAGACACTGCCCGCACCAGAATCCATGGTATGGCTCGCGGACAGGCATTGGCGACCAGTGGCCATCATGGCCACGGTTCTAAGGCGGGTAACAGAGGACCGCGTAAGCGTCTCGATCCCGGGTTACGACTTCCCACATTCCATCATCGACCACACCCAGGTGACCGAGGCCAGCAAATCGCCCTGAAAGGGGCGAGGTCACGCGCATCGACGAGGGCACCGTGACGATCGACCTCGGGCCGCTGGTCACGGTCGACCGTGAGAAGGTCCGGTTGGTGGAGAAGTATCGGCCGCCAAAACGACGAAAGGCACTTGTCGATGCCCCGGATTAGAACCGACAACATCGCGACGGGCTATGAGGGCAGGCCGCATGACGGGCCGGTAGAGGACGAGTCGAAGCACTTTGTCTACTGCCCAGTCTGCGGCCAAACGTTCGACGCGCGCGATCTTGGACAGGTGTTCCACCACGCTGAGCCGCAGCACGAGCCGCTTCCGGTCGAGCAATAGTCCAGCAGCAGTTGAGCTCCGGCGGCAGACCGACCTTGAGACCCTTCAGCGCCAGCGACGTACATTGGATCAGAAAAGGGTGCTGCGTGCACCGCCCCTTCCCCGCGCGCGGACGCTCCACCTGGACCGCAAAAAAGTCCCGCCGCACTGCCAGGAGGACGGGACCGAATCAAGCGCTTGCACCAGGCGGAGGGACGCGGGGGGGGCTTTTTCGAGTGAGCGCGGATCGTAAACGACCCTAAGCGCAACAGCGGCAAAGCGTCTAACAACCGCCGATTGGAGCGACAGGAGGAATTGAGCCACCGACAGGTCAGGTCATCCTAGTACTACAGTTGCGGATCATTTGATGTTCTGATTCACTCGACAGGTTGTGGAGGGAACCATGTCTGTCGCTTCGTGGTCAGGGTCGTTGTTGGCTTGGGAGCAGGAGCTCACGGCGCTGAAGGCGCGGGTTGCGCGGGTGCTTCCTCGTCGTGAGTTGCGGGAGACGGGCGCAGATTTTCTTGACGGCCTTCTTTCCGGCATTGAGCGCAAGACAGGCTGGCTGATGGCCGAGCAGTCCGAGCGGAGCGGCCGTATCGGATGCAGTCGCTGTTGGGGCGCAGCCACTGGGACGCTGACCGGCTCCGAGACGAGGTTCGCGGGTGGTGGAGGCGTTGGCGATGAGGATGGCGTCCTGATCGTCGACGAGACGGGATTTGTGAAGAAGGGCGATCGTTCCGCCGGTGTCGCGCGTCAGTACTCGGGAACGGCGGGGCGGATCGAGAACAGCCAGATCGGCGTGTTCTTGGCTTACGCGAGCCGCTACGGCCAAGCGCTGGTTGATCGTCGCCTTTGTCTGCTGGAGAGATGGACAAAGGATCGGGCGCGATGTGCCAGGGCGTCGATCCCGGAGACGGTCGATTTTGCAACCAAGCCAAAGATGGCGCGCGCCATGGTCGAGGCGGCGCTCGATGCCGGCGCCCTGGAGGGGATCGTCTGTTTGAGGAAACCTCGCCCGAGGAACTGGCCAGCGAGTTCGAGCCCCACGACTGGGCCTGTCATGCGGCAGGTGAAGGCGCCAAAGGGCCTCGGCTCTACGACTGGGCACGCATCCGCCGCCCTTGAACGTCAAAAGGCGGCTTCGAGCACTGGCTTCTCGTCCGCCGCAAGCGATCGACATCCGGAGAAAAAGCCTACTACCTGGTCTTCGCCCCGCCCGCTTCCTCATTGGCCGAATTGGCGGCAGTGGCCGGCCTGCGCTGGGCGATCGAGGAGTGTTTTGAGCGCGCCAAGGATGATCTCGGACTTGATCATTGCGAGGCTCGGTCCTGGCACGGATGGCATCGCCATATGAGCCTGTGCATGGCCGCCCTGGCATTCCTCTCGAAGCTATCGGCTGATCTTCGCCGCAGCGCATCGAGCAAACCGAACGAAACGAGTCCAAAGGAGCCAATCGCCGCCTGATCCGGATGGCTGCGCTCGTCCCGAGCGTCCCCGAGATCCGCTATCTCCTCGCCCGGATCCTCATCTTCCCACCGACACAAAAGCCCTTCATCTTAGCCTGGTCGTTATGGCGACGACGACATCAGGCTGCGGCCATCATCTGTCACTACAAACGGCATCGGCATCTGCAACTGTAGTACTAGCCTGCACAGCATTCATGGGACATGGTGAGGATACCTGTTACACCGAACTCCGGTTGTTGGGAGATTCTGCGCATTCGGATAGACGCGGCAACGTGAACTTTCCATCCTGCACGCATCCCGACTCGCCGCCTCAGTCAACGGTATTTTTCATGATCCATTCGTAATAATACGACACGCGCGTATACACACCGTATGTCGTTCCGCATCCTTTCCCCCACGATGTAATTCCAACCAAGATGGCCTTGCCTTGGCTATCGCGTTTGATCAGAGGACCTCCACTGTCCCCTTGGCAAGAATCGGGCCCGCCGTTTTCCTTTCCGGCGCACATCATCCCAGGAAGGATCCCATCATATTTGCGGCTGCACGTTTCGTTGTCGACGTACGGGACCTTGCCCTCTCGGAGCTGGTCTGATGATTCTCGATCTTCTGTCTTTCCCTTGCCCGTCACGATAAGCTCCTTGCCAATAGGAATTTCCGTCGTGGGGGTAGCAAGGCGAATGACCGCTGCGGGTCGCGTACTGTGCACCCGCACGAGCGCCAGATCATGTGGAGGTGGGTATTCCTTCTGCCTCTCTTCATCATGCTTATATTTTTCGTGAACAATAATCTCCACTACATCCAACGAAACGCCATCGACTACTATGGCCTGGACGTGCTTGGCTGTTGCACCCGCTACACAGTGCGCCGCTGTGAGGATCCATCGCGCTCCGATCACCGCTCCACCGCAAATGACGCTATAGCCATCCGCTTGAATATTGAGTTCGACCTGCCAAGGATGCTCTTCGAACGTGGTCAGCTCGCCGCGCACGATTTTCTCACGAAAAGAACTCGTGGGCTGCCGCGTTGAGTCGGGCGGCTCGCTAGATACAGAATATCGAGCATGGGCGTGGTTTCCACCAAAAAGGGCAGCGAGGCCGCAGAGGGCATGACGACGGGTGAAGAGTGGCATCGGTTTACTCGTACTATTTAGCGTTATATGTCCGGCCGTGTGCCGTTGGCGCCACTCATGCCTGCCAAACCCATTAGTCGGCAACCCTCATCTCGCATGTGATTCGGAATGCCGCAGGCAACATGCTTTGTCCTCGATAGGACGCTCTGGTTGCCGTGGGCAGAGGACTTCTTCGGAAAGCGCGACGACGGTACGGGGCCTGTTATAGGCAGGCTCTGCAATACGGTGCTGATGCATCTCGAGACGCTCAAGGTTACTCGCCGCCAGGCACGATACTAATAGCTCCGCCCCATCTAGCCGCTTGCCACCCTTCGCGGAGCGGCGGCTTTTTGCATTTCAGAGACGCCTAAAATACGATTCAATCATTAGATTCACGCGGCATGAGTAAACGTTCTGTCGCCGCGTCCCGGCTCGAGTTCAGCCCCCCGCAAATACCGACCCTGGTGGATCAGCCGCCTAAGGGCGAAGGCTGGATTCACGAAGTCAAATTCGACGGCTACCGCGCGCAGATCATCGTAGAGAACGGCGAGGCGCGTGTGTTCACCCGCAACGGCGACGACTGGTCATGGTTTTCCACCCGAGGGCCAAAGTCGTGGCCCACGGCTGACGGGCGGATAGGGCGAGGCGGGGAATGTCGATCATTCGCCTTCTCCCGAGCGGCGCCGGCTGACCGTCGGCGTGAAATATGCATCGATCACACTGAAGGCCCCCATCACCGCGAAGCATGCGAACGCCGTGCTGTGGTCTATACAACTGCCGGTGACGATACGGTGAGCGACGATGATGGCCACCATTGCGGCCATTTTGATAAGAAATTTGTAGAGTCTCATGCTTCGCCAAAGGGCAGCGAGCGCGCGGAGGGCATGACGACGGGTGGTTGGGGGCATCGGTTTCCTCGTACTATTTTGCCGTCGACCGAACCCATGAGTTCGGTCGCCAACGCGCTGATGCTGCTGCGCGACACCTGGGACCCAAGCGAAACGCCGCCGCGCATCCTGATCGGCGGAGCGCTCTATCTCGTCGGCGCGGTGCTCGCCGAAAACGGCACGCCGCCGAGCTGATATTCAGCCACAAAAAGCCCGGTACGAAGGCCGGGCTCTTAATCTATTGGACGGTCAGGCGACGTTGCCGCTGATCCAGTGCGCCAGCGCGGTCTTGGGCAGCGCCGACCTTGGTGTCGGCGACTTCGCCGCCCTTGAAGATCATCAACGTCGGGA
Source organism: Mesorhizobium sp. M1365 (assembly GCF_040317865.1). Lineage (NCBI taxonomy): Bacteria > Pseudomonadati > Pseudomonadota > Alphaproteobacteria > Hyphomicrobiales > Phyllobacteriaceae > Mesorhizobium > Mesorhizobium sp. M1365. Next base: position 5,880 of record NZ_JAMYLG010000054.1, on the reverse strand, counting down.
TCGAGCGGACGCCGAACTGCGACGCGATCTCCGGATTGTCGTCGATATTGACCTTGGTGATCTTCACCTTGCCAGCCATTTCGGTCGAGATTTCCTCCAGCGACGGACCGATCAGCAGCGCCTGGACGCCGATGCGGTCATCGACGGCGCGCTGGGGCAGGGGATGGCCTTTCGTTAACCGCCTGGATGCACCATTTGGGAGGCAGACCTGACATGTAGTTTTCCTTCCGTTGTTCTATTGGCGGCTGCCCGCGACATGAATGCCGTTGGCAGCTCTCGCCGCCTTGCACCAAGAGTGTCAAGACTCGTGCCAACTTGGCTGATTGGGCCGGAGAAGAAAATTTGTGGTTGCTTTTCAGCTGCTTAGCTCGAGGCAACAAGAGATTGGCTAAGCAAGGCGTATGTAGCGGACCCGACAAAGACGACGCAGGGTGTCGGATTTGGTTACTTGCGAGCGCTAGTGACCTCGCCGGAGCCCGACAACTGGCCGGCCCCAATCGGGTGATCCATGTTGGATGTTAGTGCATGCTAGGTGTTTGCGCTTCGGCTGGGGTGGCCGGCGAAGCTGGTCCGGGTTGCGCAGCCGGCCACAGGATCGCATCTGGTGCCGGGGCAATGTCACGTTCGGGCGCGGCGAATGCGTTGGCCATCGCGGATGAATTTCAGACCACAGTTCCAGACACAGCTTCCCATTCCACGATCGCTTGAAGGCGATGCAGGTGAATTTGGAATGCAGATCGTTGGGAACGGGGTGGGACGAAGAGATTTCGGATGGCGGAGAAGATTGAGACGAAGCGTTGCAGATTTCCCGGCGATCTGAACCCTGCATCGTTCGCTCCCGCTTTCGCAGCGGCACATGCGAATTCTCTGCCCGGTTATTCAGGCCCTTATGCGATCGATGTTCGACATTCGGCATGACCTGGCGACGCGCCGCACCATAGGAGCGCAACTTGTCGGTGATTATTCGCTTCGGCGCAATGCCCTGCTTCTTCAGAAGCCGGGTCAGCAATCGCTTGGCAGCCTTGGCTGTTGCGGCGAGCCTGGACGATCTCGTCAAGCACATAACCGTCCTGATCGACGGCGCGCACAGCCAGTGTTTCCTGCCAGCGATGGTGATGACCACCTCGTCCAGATGCCACGCGTCATTCCGGCTGGGCTTCTTGCGATAAAGGCGACGTGCATAGTCCGGGCCGAACTTCTTTGCCCAACGCCGGATTGTTTCGTAGGAAACAACTATGCCGCGCTCCAGCAGCATTTCCTCGACTAAGGCCCAGGCTCAGCGGAAATCGAAAATAGAGCCAGACGCCACGGGCGATGATCTGAGGCGGGAAGCGATGGCGCTTGTAGCTGATGGGCAAAGTGTTCATGCATGTGCGTCTACCGCGTCAGTCTCTCACAAGCCGTTACCGTGACATCCCCCGCCATCGCGCACTACAAGTGTCGATCACATCCGCAACTGTAGTACTAGGTCGCTATCGCTCGCAACCAGACGGTAGCGGAAATTGTTGCGGATGTGGTCGTTGAAATAGCGGCCCTTGGCGAACGCGGCCCGGAACGCGGCAAAGGTTTCCGGCGGTACCCCCTCAAACTCGTACCGTTTACCGCTGGCGACGAACCATACCGAGAGCGTCCTTCTATCCAGATCATATTCCATCTTGCGGATCGAAGTAGATGGCATGAGCACCACAGGCCGAGGCCCGCGCCCTTGCGGGGAGCGCGGCTGCACCTTTCGGCATCACGCCGACGTTGCATTTCTGAGAAAGCGCGAGCGTCAATACCAACTTCTGGTGATAGAATTTTCCCGTGAGATAGGCACGCTCCACGGCGAAAGGAGTGCCCCGCCATGACCGCCCTCGCCTACAACCTTGCCAATGACATCAAAGGATCGTGGAGGGTCGTCTTCGTGCCGGACGAACTGCATCTGTATGTGGAATTCAGCCAGCCAGACGCCGACACAAACCCGATTGATTGGATGAGCGTTGATGATTTCCTTGCATGGCGGCCGAAAGGCGCGCTTCACAAGCGAGCGCGCGACAGCTTGGTTTCGCTCATTTGCAGGGCGCTGACAGGGCGAGGAGACAAGCGAAGACCCGCGCCGAGATCGAGTGTGAACGCCGCGGGTGGGCCTATTCGACGTTCCGAAGGCGCCGCGATGATGCCCCCAACGCGATAGCTAAAGCTCTTATCGGTGACGGTGCGCGGGCTTGGCTTTGAAGCGTCAGCGGAGCGACATTTGCACCCTTCGCTGGGTGATCGCATTTTCGATGTCGATGTCGCTGACGTAGTTATCGCCTCCAGGCGAATGGCTGGTGTCCGAGCGCCTTGAGGAGGTGAAGCAGCTCCTGATTGGTCGCCACCACAGCATCGAAGAGATCGCGACCGCGTTCAGCGGATACGCTGCGAAATCCTCGGGCTGCTCGTAAATTTCCTTCTCCATGAAGTGGCGATGGTTGCCCTTGTTGGCCAGATCGGCCGCGGCCCTGGAGGTATGGCGCGGACGCTCGACGGGATGGCCGTCGAAATCGAAGATATGGGCGCCGAATTGCCGACAACGGCCCAGTCGCCGTCGATGAGATAGGTAATTTCATTGGTGAAGGGAGCAAGCGCGATCGCGTCGGAGCCCAGGAACATCTCGCCGTCGCCGTGACCGATCGCCAGCGGTGGTCCGTTGCGCGCCGCCATGATGGTCGACGGATCATCTTCGAAGAGGACGGCAAGCGCATAGGCGCCTCTGACGCGTTTCAGCATGGCACGCATCGCCTCTTGCCGCCTCATGCCATCCCGGCAGTGTCTTGCCAAGAGATACGGACGACCTCGGTGTCGGTGTCGGTCTGGAACTCGGCGCCCATTGATTGGCGCGTCATCGACATCCCCTGATTTTCTACTGAGACTCTATGCGCCTTGCCGATGTTGTTGAAGACGCCAACCCGACACATTCTCGACACCCAAAACTGCCCCTCACATATCTTCCACCTGCCTTCAACGACGTTGAGAGGGGCCATGCCGAGACGGAAGCAAGCGAGACGAACGATAGCGAAATCCGCGCGACAAGGCTAAAGTCATCGCGCCACGCCCTGACCTGCCGGGTGAGCGCACTGATCTCAGCGAACTCAAGCCAGATCCGTTTGCGAAAAGTCGTTGCCTTTGTAGAGCAACGGGAAGCGGTGAGCCTTCGCACATGCGTAGGCGAAGCAGTCCCCGAAATTGAGATCGGCCTTGTGCCCCACAGCCTTGCCATATTTCATGCTGGCTTCGATCGCGCGATTGCCGATATCGCCGGATATCATGATTTCCTTGCCAGCGACCTCGGTTATGAAAGCATCGACGGTGTCGCGAGCTCGCGCCAACATGTCGGGCGTGGGCTTGGTGTTCTTCTGGATGGCTTCAGCCGCCGCTCGCGCGAGACCTTGAACTGCCTCGAAGCGGACGAGTGGGGAGACGTACAGCGGGCCGGTCGCGGCCGCGAGCCGTTTTTCCAGTTCTTCCGCGCCAGGCTCCTCGTTGAGGATGGCGACGATCACCGACGCGTCGACGAACATCAGTCGTCGCCCCACATTTCGTCAGTGAATTTCTTCATGTCGAAATCAGGATTGGCCGGCCCGATCCGCCGTGCCATTTCCTTGACCTTAGCCAGTCTCTCGCGCAGTGGGACGCTGCCGCGGTTACGCTCGATCTCGTGGCGCAAGGCGGTTCTGACGGCCTCGGTCTTGCTACGCGCCTTTGTGATCTGCTGCAGCTCGAGGGCCAAAGCGTCAACGTCGGGATCGCGAATGAAGAGCGGCATTTGTATATCCTCTGAATGATATTTATATATCACCCAACAAATATACTCGCCACCAAATTCGCAATCTGCCGGTTTCGATTGGCAGGAAGAATGTGACTCGCGAAAATCGTCCAGGAATAATTCCGAGACCCGCTCCTCATCTGGTCGCCATGAGATCGCGCTCCAGTTCCGCAATGCGCACGCACCTGCCGAGGGTCGTCCTGACGCAACGCCTTAATCCATCCTCGCCCGCGCATAAGTCTTCCTGCCAGCACCCACCCGAAAGCCATGCGGATTTATTCACCGAGACCCTAATTTCCGGCAAGCCGAAACGCTTATGGAAAAGAAGGGCGGCGCTTGGGAGGACGCCGGCCAAGAGCGCAGTTGCCATGTGGGCATCGGGAGGGCGATTGGTGCGTGGATAGTCAGCCCTGGCCTATTGTCGATTGTGCCAGCCGGCGCGCATTTTCGCAGCCATGGTGGCGCAGCATGTTGAATTGGCGGTTGAGCAGTCACTCGGCAAATATCGAAGGCCTGCATCGGCCGTTCTGTGATCGTGTGGCTGACGCTGCGGAGAAAACCGCAGGATCGGTTCTTTTCGATGTTCGTGTCGACGGCGATATCTGCGTTCAGCGGATGGCCGCGATTGGATATGGCGTGACCGGCACAGCAATAATCGTGATGGACAAGAACGGACAACTTAGATGCGCATCTGTAAGCGGGAACACCGCCGTTTTGGTGGCAGAATTGGCTGCCTGGTATGCGTCTCCGCTGAGTGAGCAAGCGAGGGTTGACCACCGCGGAACGGCCATCATCCTGCTCGCCGAGCTTCGGAGCTCAGGTCACTTCGCCCGGTTCTAGCCGGCTGAGCGCCGCTTCCTACCTTGCGGGCTAAGCAGATGGCGCGGCGGCGATGAGGCACCAGGCGCGCGAATCCCCGCCGGCAGCAGCCTCTCCGCAGTGAGACCCGGCTTCGTTCCCGTCATCAAACTGCTCACGTTGAACGCCGGCGCGACTGGCTCCGGGCGGAGGTCGATCCGAACTACCCTGGCATCGCCTTCGGCCCTGCGACCGGGCTTGCTGGTCGCAGAGCACGTCAGTCTTCGGTGCGCGAGTAGTCGGGCTTCAAGACGGTCAAGCGCTATCGGCCTCTGCCACCGAAGACGTCCGGCGTCGTGCGTGTACGGCGGAGGCTGAAATCTCAGGGATGGAAGGACCCAGCAGCCAATGCAGGGCGGTGTCCCATCAGATTCCATATGACATGAATTGTCATCGACGTGCTTTCATGATTGCTGGGATCTATGTCGCGTCGTCGCTTGCTACCCGAAAAGAATTTCCCGGGCTACGCATACCTGCCTGGCAAACATCCGCATCCGGTTTGCGACCCGCTGGGTCACAGTTACCAAAGCGACCCGGTGACCGTTGTTGCCGTCGAGGAATCACTCAGCTCAAACGGGTTCCGATGGGGTATCGACCTTTTCAATCACGGCTATTACTGGGAAGCCCATGAGGCTTGGGAGCCTCTTTGGCACGCTGCGAAACAAAGCATTCAGCATCGCCTTTTCTTCAAGGGATTGATCCTGTTGGCGGCGGCCGGGGTGAAGATGCGCGAGGGAAAGCGGGTCGCTGCCGCGCGCCATGCGGGGAGAGCTGCAGCACTTTTTCGTCGGTTGGCGCCTCTGCCGAGCCGGCCCTTTGAGGCCGCAGTCGGAATGACACCTGCCGCGCTCGCGGTACACGCCGAAACGGCCACAACTTTCCCGGCTGCTTTGCGAGAGCCGATGCCTGGCCAGCCTGAGCCCGTTTTCGATTTCATTCTCGCCCCTAAATCCGAGGGCGTCTGATAGGCAGGTGCAGCACTGCCGGCCTGTCATGGACAGTTCGATAAGGGCAGCTTCGATCCTGGCGCAGTTGACCTACGGCACAGCCCGGCGCTGGCGGAGCACCCATGGCAGGCGCCGCTTCCATCGTTCATCTCGCGGCAAAGCAACATCTTTCTGCCACCGCTTCTTCTTGCGGGTCCGTCTGCCTACAGCTTGCAGCGCGCCTCCAGCAGCGGCGTGACAATTTCGGCCAGTTCACAGCGTCCTTCGACGAGCTCGCGAATCCGATCCTCA
>NZ_JAMYLG010000053.1:0-30361 GCF_040317865.1 Mesorhizobium sp. M1365 | reverse complement strand
ACGACAGGTCGGCGGGACAGCGCCCCCCTCTGACCTGCGGGACATCACCAATCTCCCCCCTCGGGGGGGAGATGTCCGGCAGGACAGAGGGGGGCGTGAAGGAACGCCGTACTCCCGCATTCTTGTTGCGACATCTGCCAAACGCTTACTCAAACCTCTCCGCAATATGATGCTCTTCCGCAAGGTCCGAGAAGCGGGTGAACTCGCCCTGGAAGGCGAGGCTGACCGATCCCGTTGGGCCGTGGCGCTGTTTGGCGACGATGACCTCGGCCTTGCCGCGCATCTCGTTCATCTCGTGTTCCCATTTGATGTATTCGTCGGTGCCCGGCTTCGGCTCGCGGTTCTTCAGATAATATTCCTCGCGGTAGACGAACAGCACCACGTCGGCGTCCTGCTCGATGGAGCCCGATTCGCGCAGATCCGAAAGCTGCGGGCGCTTGTCGTCGCGGCTCTCGACCTGGCGCGACAGCTGCGACAGCGCGATGATCGGCACCGCCAGCTCCTTGGCTAGTGCCTTGAGGCCGGTGGTGATCTCGGTGATTTCCTGGACGCGGTTTTGCGAGGATTTCGCGCTCGATCCCTGCATCAGCTGGATATAGTCGATAACGATGACGTCGAGGCCGCGCTGGCGCTTCAGGCGACGCGCGCGGGCCGACAGCTGAGCGATGGAAATGCCGCCCGTCTGGTCGATGAACAGCGGGATTTTCTGCATTGTCTGCGAGCAGGCGACCAGCTTTTCGAAATCCATCTCGCTGATCTCGCCGCGCCGGATTTTCGACGACGGGATTTCCGTCTGTTCGGAAATAATGCGGGTGGCCAGCTGTTCGGATGACATTTCGAGCGAAAAGAAGCCGACGACGCCGCCATTGGCCGCCTTGAACGAGCCGTCCGCCTGCTGCGCCGGGACATAGGCCTCGGCGATGTTGAAGGCGATATTGGTGGCGAGCGAAGTCTTGCCCATGCCGGGGCGGCCGGCAATGATGATCAGGTCGGACGACTGCAGGCCGCCCATGCGGCGGTCGAGATCGCGCAAGCCGGTAGCAACGCCCGACAAATGCCCGTCGCGCATATAAGCCGCATTGGCCATGTCGACGGCGGTCTTGACGGCATCGGTGAAGCTCTCGAAGCCGCCATCGTAGCGGCCGGTTTCGGCCAATTCGAACAGGCGCCGCTCGGCATCCTCGATCTGGTCGGAGGGCGACATGTCGACCGGCGCGTCATAGGCGATGTTGACCATGTCCTCGCCGACAGTGATCAGCGCGCGCCGCGTCGCCAGATCGTAGATGGCGCGGCCATAGTCGGTGGCGTTGACGACGGTGACGGCCTCGACCGCCAACCGCACGACATATTGCGCCACCGTCATGTCGCCGACCTTCTCGTCGGCCGGCAGGAAGGTCTTCAGCGTGATCGGCGTCGCAATCTTGCCCATGCGGATGAGCTCGGCCGCGACCTCGAAGATCTTTCTATGCAGCGGCTCGTAGAAATGGCCGGGCTTCAGGAAGTCGGAGACGCGGTAGAAGGCATCGTTGTTGACCAGTATGGCGCCGAGCAGCGCCTGCTCGGCCTCGATATTGTTCGGCGCCTCGCGATAGAGCGGTGTTTCCGCCACGCCGAATTTTCGTGCTGCCTCTGCCATGATGTCCCCGGTCCTGATCCCCGTCTTTCGATATCAGAACGAGACAAGTCGGTGATGACTTATCTGCATCAGTCCCCAACCAACCAACTTTGATGCCCGCGATTCACAGCCAGGATCTTTCGGTGGAAAGAATCTCGATTGACTCGAATCAAGATGGCGAGCCTAGCCGTTCTCAGGCGAGAACAAAACAGGAAAATAGCTGCCGGGTCATTCCGGCAAGGCATCACCCCAATCCAGTCGCCGCGCGGCCTTGAACGTCTCGCCGTCGCGCTTGGTGAACAGTCGCTCGGCAGCACCCCCATCCTGTTTGCAAAGCTTCAGCAAGACCTTGCCGGACCCCGACTTCGGCGGTGCGATCACTCGCGCTCGAGGCGGAGCGGCCGGATGGCGGGAGGCCGCGACAAAGATGAATTTCTCGTCCTCCCACGGCACCTCGGCATCCTTGGCCAGACGGTGCAGGCGCGAGCGGGCGACGCGGCGGGCGAAATGGCACCAGTCGGGGGCAACGAGCGGGCAGGGCGCCTCATGCGGGCAGGGCGCAAGCACGTGCGCGCCCGCCTCGATCAACTGCCGCCGCACGGCAAGAATACGCTGCCAGCCGGCCGGCGTGCCCGGCTCGACCACCAGCAGCGTGTCTGCGGTCAGCTGCCAGAGCCGGTCGACGAGTTTTGCCAGCGATGCCGGCGCGATCTCATCCAGCACATAGGCTGAAGTCACCAGCTCGGCCGGCTCCAGATCGACCAGGTCGATGGTGATGTCGCCGGTCCGCCAGGCGGTCCTGGCCGTGATCGCATCCGCGGCAAGTGCTTCGCCGACCCTTCGTACCGCGGCGCCGGCCTCGAGTAGCACCGCCTGTTCGAGATCCGGCCAGAGATTGATTGTGGCCCAAAGCACCGTGCCAGGGCCGGCGCCGACATCGAGCAAGGTCTTCGGAGCATAGTCGGGCCGAGACTCGCCCACCGCATCGAGGCTGGCGCGAACGGCCGCATAGGTCGCCGGTAGCCGCGTTGCCAGATAGGCCTTCACCGCCATGTCTTCGGCCATGTGCAGGCGACCGTCGCGCAACTCTGCGCGGTAGCGGTCCGACAGCGTCTTTGCCGCGTGCTTAAGCATCGGCAAAGGCACCTGTTCGAGAAGGCGGTCGACGCCTTGTCTAAGCGGGACGGGCAGTTCCATCGCTTAGGCAGTCCGAGGTGCGAGCAGAATGACCGAGGCGCCAACGATGCAGATCGCGGCACCGGCAAGATCCCAGCGGTCGGGGTGCACGCCTTCCGCCAGCCACAGCCAGGCCAGCGAGGCGGCAATGTAGATGCCGCCATAGGCGGCGTAGGCCCGGCCCGCCGCGCTGGTGTCGACCAGCGCCAGCAGCCACGCGAATAGCACGAGCGAGACGAGACCGGGCGCCAACCACAGCGGCGACTTGTCCAGCCGCCACCACGCCCAGAACGAAAAGCAGCCGGCGATCTCGGCAAGTGCGGCGGCGACGTAGAGGAGGTAGGTCATGAAAAAAGGTCCCGCGTTTAACGGGACCCTTTTCAGCGTGCCGGCCGGCAATGGCAAGTGGCGATGGCGTGATGCCGGCAGTCTACTCCGGATCCGCCACCTTGCGGCGGCGAGTGGGCTTGGCAACCGGAGCCTTTTCGCGACGTCCAAGATCGCGCATCTCCAGCGCCTTCTCGCAACTGGCCATGTAGTCGCGCGTCATCGGCAGCGTGTCGTTCTTCTTGGCAATCTGGATCTGGAAGATCACCAGATCCTGCCAGCGGAAGGCAGCTTCCGAGGCGGCAAGATAGAACTCCCATATGCGGCAGAAGCGCTCGTCATAAATCGCCCTGGCCTTGTCGCGGTTGGCCGCGAAGCGCTCGCCCCAATGCTTCAGCGTCTCGGCATAATGCAGCCGCAGAACCTCGATGTCGGTGACGACGAGCCCCGATTTTTCGATGGCCGGCATCACTTCGGATAGCGACGGGATGTAGCCGCCCGGGAAGATGTACTTGCGGATGAAGGCGCTGGTTGCCCACGGCACGCCGGAGCGGCCGATCGTGTGCAGCAGCATGACGCCGTCCGGCTTCAGCAGCGTCGCCGACTTGTCGAAGAAGGTGCGGAAATGATTGACCCCGACATGCTCGAACATGCCGACGGAGACGATGCGGTCGAAACGTTCATTGAGTTCGCGATAGTCCTTGATGTCGAAATGCACCCGGTTTTGCAGGCCTTGCGCATGGGCGCGGTCGGTGGCGACGCCGTGCTGCTCGGTCGACAGCGTCACGCCCTGTACGTCGACGTCGAACGCCTTGGCTAGATAGAGCCCAAGCCCACCCCAGCCGGAGCCGATATCAAGAACCGTCTGGCCCGCCTTCAGCCTGAGCTTGGCGGCGATATGGCGCTTCTTGGCTGCTTGGGCCTCGTCGAGCGTCATGTCCGGCTGCTCGAAATAGGCGCAGGAATATTGCATGTCCTCATCGAGGAAGAGGCGGTAGAGGTCGCCCGACAGATCGTAATGGCGCTGCACGTTGCGGCGCGCCCGCGACGCCGTGTTGATCTGCTGCAGGCGCCGGAAGGCGTGGCGCAGACCTTCGATCGCCTTCGACCAGGTGGCATCGATACCGCCGCTGCCCATGTTCTGGAAGGCAATCCGCATCACCCCCAGCACGCCGCCCTCGAGAATGTCGAGTTCACCGTCCATGTAGGCTTCCGGCACCGCCAGCATCGGATCGAAGGTTATTGCGCGCTCGGCATGCCTTGTCTTGATGTGCATGTGCACCGGCTCGCCGCTGCCGTCACCGAAAGTCACCATCGAGCCTTGCGGCCCTGTCACCTTGAGATTGCCTGTGCGGACCAGGCGGTCGAGAACGCGTTTCAGCAGAATATTCATGACCAATTGTCCCCTCTCGGCCAGACATGCTGTCCTATTCTGCATCAAGATATAGGGGTTCGAAAAGTTCCATTTGGCATAAAAATGCCCGGGTACGAGGCCCGGGCATTGGTCCAGAATACCGATTAGCCGGCGAATGCCGACGAATGACGATCAGCCGTTGTCTTCGCCGCCTTCGAACTCCGCATTCGGATCGAAGAAGTTTTCCGGCCGCGCATTATCGTTGATGTCCTCGCCGTAGATGGCTTCGGCGGTGGTCAGTGTTTCGCCCTTGGCCTGGCGCTCGGCTTCGTCGGCCGTGCGGGCAATGTTGAGCGTGATGGTAACCTCGACTTCCGGGTGCAGCGCGATCGCCACATTGGTGACGCCGATGGTCTTGATTGGCTGGTTGAGCAGGATCTGGTTGCGGTTGACCGAAAAACCTTCCGCCGTCACCAGCTCGGCGATGTCGCGCGTCGAGACCGAACCATAAAGCTGACCGGTTTCGCCGGCCGAGCGCACGGCGATGAAGCTCTTGCCGTCGAGCTTTTCTGCAATCTGCGCGGCTTCGGACTTGCGCTCCAGGTTGCGGGCTTCGAGCTGGGCCCGCTGCCCCTCGAACTTCTTCTTGTTAGCTTCGTTGGCGCGCAGCGCCTTGCCTTGCGGCAGCAGGAAATTGCGGGCGAACCCGTCCTTGACCTTGACGGAATCGCCCATCTGGCCGAGGCGGGAAACGCGTTCGAGAAGAATGACTTCCATGGTTTTGTTCCTTCGCTTGGGCGCTATCCTCAGGATCGGCGCCGAGTTGTCTGGAACAGGTCAGGAAGCTGGGGCGTCGCCGCCTGTGTCGCTGTCCTGCCTGTCGCGGCAGTTAGGATCTCTTGTCGAAATCCAACCCGGGATTTGGTGTTCGATCCGGCTACGCCCGTCGTGGCCGGTGAAAAGCGGGCGGCGAACCGCCCGCTGGCTAGACCATGATCCCGAAAAGTGGAAACCGGTTTTCGGATAAGATCATGGTCAACTAATCAGTGTTAGCGGACCACGTAGGGCAGCAGGCCGAGGAAGCGGGCGCGCTTGATCGCCTTGGCGAGCTCGCGCTGCTTCTTCTGGCTGACGGCGGTGATACGCGATGGAACGATCTTGCCGCGCTCGGAGATGTAGCGCTGCAGAAGCCGCACGTCCTTGTAGTCGATCTTCGGCGCATTGGCGCCGGAGAACGGGCAGGTCTTGCGGCGACGGTGGAAGGGGCGCCGGGTTGGGATCTGGTTGATGTCGACCATTATTCTGCGGCTCCTTCAAAGCCTTCGCGCGGACGGCGCGGGCCACGATCGGCACCGCCATCGCCGAAGCTGCGCGGCGGACGATCACCACGGTCACCGCGATCGCGGTCGCCGAATGAGCGCGGGCCACGATCGCCACGGTCGCGGTCGCCGAAGCCGCCGCGTTCCGAGCGCTCTTCGCGCTTCTGCATCATTGCCGACGGACCTTCCTCATGCGCATCGACCTTGATGGTCAGGAAACGCAGCACGTCCTCGGACAGGCCCATCTGGCGCTCCATCTCGTTGAGCGCGGCCGGCGGGCAGGTGATGTCCATGAGTGTATAATATGCCTTCCGGTTCTTGTTGACCCGGTAGGTGAGGGACTTCAGTCCCCAGTTCTCGACCCGGCCGACGGACCCGCCATTCGCGGTGATGACGCCCTTGTACTGTTCGACAAGCGCATCGACCTGCTGCTGCGAGAGGTCCTGCCGGGCAAGAAACACATGTTCGTATAGAGCCATAGTGTTTGTGCCTTTCTTCGTTTCTCTCCCGGTTCCCGGCGGCAAAAGCCTCTGCAACTTCTCTGACCCGCAATCCTTGCGAAGGCGGGGAAGAAAGGAGCATGACGAGACGGTCGAGAGCGGAGACACGGGAGGCGGAAGCGCTTCTGGCTTCACGCGAAGGTTTCGAAAAACCTCCGGCCCTCCGTTCAGCCCCCAGCAAGGACCGGCAGATTGCGGGCGTCTATACAGGAATTTGACCGCAAAGCAAGGGCAAACCACGGAGCAAACGGCCCTGCCGTCCCAGAGCGCCACGGGTCTCGACGGCAAGGCTTACGGATTCCTGAAACCGGACCTTAACCACCATGCGAAGTTCCAGCACCGGCGGGCGTGGCGGCAACCCCTCGTTCATCATGCGGATGCAAAAGCAAACAGTCTGCGCGAGTTCGGCAGCAGGCGGTTTGGGGACAAAAATGCTTTTCGACAAATTCTGCCGTTCGAAGAGCGGCAACTTTGCCCTGATGCTGGCGTTCGGGCTGCCTGCGGTTCTGACCGCCGTCGCCTTTGCCGTGGACGTGTCCACCTTGATGAGGGCCAAGGTCAGCTTGCAGAATGCGCTCGATGCCGCGAACCTTGCATCTTCGCATCTCGGCGACATCGAGGCTTCGCGCAAGGACGTCTTCGACCGCTACTTCCAGACCAATGTCGCCGGCCACAGCGAGTTGAGGAACGCCGAAGCGACGCTTACCGTGGAAAGGGGCCTCAATTACATCCAGACCAAAGCTGTCGCCACGGCGGACGTCAATTTGAACTTCGCCTTCCTGTTCGGCAACGACAGGCGCATCACCGTCGATGCCGGCGCCGTCGAATCGACCAATCAGCTCGAAGTCGTGCTGGTGCTCGACAATACCGGGTCGATGGCCAGCAACGATCGCATCGGCGCATTGCGGACGGCGGCAACGGCCCTGATCGATATGCTCGAAGCGGCGAAGTCGCCGACGCGCAGCGTACGTGTCGCGGTGGTGCCGTTCGTCACCGCGGTCAACGTCAAGGGCGAGGACTACGATCCGGCCTGGATCGACATGGCCGGCAAATCGCCGAACAACGGCGCCAATTTCCCCTCGGTCGGCGGCAAGCGCGTCAACCATATAGATCTGTTCAAGCAATTGGGCGTCGAATGGAGAGGCTGTGTCGAAGCGCGGCCAGGAACCAACAATGTTTCCGAGATTTCGCCCGACCAAAACAAACCGGACACCCTGTTCGTACCTTATTTCGCGCCGGACGATCCAGGTAACGCTAGAAATCCAAACAGCTCCTACGGCAATTCAGCGACCGGCTACAACAATTCCTATCTCGACGATACCGTCGTCACCCTGCTTCCCGGCCTCACCAGCGACATGGCGAAGTACAGTGTTTCGACGATGAAGCTGATCAACGACAAGAGAGGCCCACTGACTATCGGCCCAAACCGGGCCTGTCCGACGCCGATAGTGCCGCTGACCGATGATTTCGACAAATTGCGGAAGGCCGTCGGTGAGATGATCGAATGGAACGGCTCGGGGACCAATGTTTCGGAAGGCTTGTCATGGGGGATGCGGGTGCTCTCGCCGGAACCGCCTTACAGCGACGGCGCGCCGTTCAGGGCGTCAGGCACGACCAAAACGGTGCTGCTGCTCACCGACGGCGAGAATGTTGTCTATGGCGCGAAGGATACGCCACAGAAGTCGGACTATGGCTCCTACGGATTCCTGGCCTCGGGTCGGTTTGGATCCAGCGACCAGACCGCGGCTGCGCGCAATGTCGACGATTGGACAACCAATGTATGCAACACATTGAAGAAGCAGGACGTGCAGATCTTCACAGTGCTGCTGCAGGCCGACACCGCAGCCAACCGCAAGCTCTACGAGGCCTGCGCATCGTCGCCGTCGGATTATTACCCGACCAACGACGTCAGTCAGCTCGAAAGCGTCTTCCTGAAAATCGGAAGCTCGATTTCGCAGCTGCACTTGACGAACTGAACGACGTCGGCCGCTCTCCCGCCGCCGCTGCTCAACTCGTGTGTGCAGCCACTTTGCCTGTGGTTTCGGGGAAGAAATCGGGCGCCGCATGGCGCTTGCCGAACATCATGTCGTATTGCAGCAGACGGAAGTCGCGGATTGCCGGATCGATCTCTTTCTGACGCGACCAATCGGGGGTGGCGTCGCCCCCCGGTGCCAAAAGCAAATTGCGGTCGATAACGCGGTAGCGCTCTCGCAACTGTCCGAGGAAGCCGGTGTAATAGGGATGGCTGATGCCGGCTGTCTTCAGGATATGGTAGGGCAGGAAGGACGGGCTGACGGCGCCCAGATCCTCGGTCGGGCCGCTGCGATTCGACCAGACGATCAGCGGCGTCTGGTGGTGCAGCAGCATCTGGTCGGCCGCCTCCTTGCGCGGCGCAACATTGTCCTTCAGGAAGCCGGTCTCGACGTAGACCGGCCCAAGCGGCGGCAGATGGTCGCCGAAGAACGCGATGACGGTCGGCCGCTCGCGTTTCTTCGCCCATTCGATCAGCCGCTCGAGGCCGCGGTCCGCGTCGGAAGAGCCTTCGGCATAGCTCAACAGCGATTCACGCGCCCATTGGCTGATCGGCGCCTGCACCTTGTGGGTCGGATTGTTATAGCGATACGGCTCATACGGCCCGTGGTTCTGCAGGCTGACGGCGAAAAAGAACACCGGCTCGGCGCTGGTATCGGCTTCGTGGATGATCTCGTCGGTCATCGCAGCGTCCGACGCGAGCGGTCCGCGCTTCTGCATGGGCGGCAACGTCTCCTCGGACTTGAAGTCGTTGAAGCCGAAATCGGCATAGACGGCCCCCCGGTTCCAGAACCAGTTAGTGCCGGGATGGATGGCGCGCGCCCGGTAGCCCTGACTTTTCAGGAAGGTCGCCAGCGAGGGAGTCGGTGTCCGCACATATTGCTGGTAGGGAATGCTGCCCGCCGGCAGGAAGGCGTTGGAAAAGCCGGTCAGGGCCTCGAACTCGATGTTGGCCGTCATGCCGCCGAACTCGGGCGAGAACATGTAACCCGTGCGCAGTGCCCGCACATTGGGGATAGGGTCGGGTGTGATGGTGACGCCGGGTAGCTTGGTCGGATCCCAGAAGGATTCGCTCATGACGACGATGATGTCGGGCTTCTCGGCAGGTACCGAGGCGGTCACCTGCGGTTTGCCGATCGCTTCGATCGCCTTGTCGGAATAGCCGGGCGGCGCCGAGACATGCGCCATCGGAACGTTAAGCGCGAAGGCGAGCGCAAAACCGTTCGAGGCATAGTTTTCCTTCTGGTCCCACATGATCGGGATGATCTGCAGCCGGTCGCGCGTCCACGAGAAAGTGGCATAGTCCATGATGGAAACGAAGAAGGCGATCAGCGGTACTGTCAGCGTCAGCCGGGCAAGGCGGCCCTTGTGGCTGAGCGCCGGAACGCGGCGGCGCCATAGCCGCCAGCCATAGACGAGCAGCGACAGCCCGCCGACGATGCCGATCGCCAGGGCAATGGCGGTTCCCGGGCGATCGCGTACCAGAAGCGGCATCAGTGCCACGATCTGCCGGGAATAAAGGAAATCGGTCGGATAGAGCGGATCGCCGAGATACAGCGACTTCTGGTGGCCGACGAACGCCAGCGACAATGTCAGCGGCGCGACGATCATCAGGCTCTGATGACTGCGGCCGAGCACGGCGTCGAGGCCGATGAGGATCAGCGCAAAAATGATGATCGTGGTCCAGCCGGGTTTGAAAGGCTGCAGAAAGAAATCAATGGTGCCGGCAAAGTTGCCGCGCACGATCAGTTCGATGGCAAACACAAGGATGGCCGCAGCCAGCAAGCTGATAAGGCCATAGCGGATGACAGGCCATTTGCGCGCCGGCAGATAGCCGGTCGACGGATCGCCTTCAAGAAACTGGGGCGCCGCCGCGGCTGCGCTCTGCTTGGTCTTTGCCACTTCAATAGTTCCCCGGCCCGCAACAAAAGCGTCACTCGATTGTCATCGAACTGTCACGCAAAGCCTAGCGCCTGTGGCGGAAATAAGAAGAGCCAGCAAACAAATCGTGAGCGGTTTTCATCATGAGTGATCGCCAAAAAGCCTGCCGAAACAGGCACTCGGCCGATATTACGCGATCAAGGTTGGACTTGACTTGGCCGCACGCCTTGCGTCACAGGCAACGTGAACCAGCAGCTGGGAGCCGCCGATGGCCATCGCATTCACCTTTCCGGGGCAGGGCAGCCAGGCTGTCGGCATGGGCAAGGACCTCGCCGATACCTTTGTGGAATCGCGGCGGATCTTCGAGGAAGTTGACGACGCGCTCGGCGAAAACCTATCGAAGCTGATCTGGGAAGGCCCGGAAGAGACGCTGACGCTGACCGCCAACGCCCAGCCGGCGCTGATGGCGGTGTCGCTTGCCGCAATCCGGGCGCTGGAGGCGCGCGGCTTCTCCCTGAACGGCAAGGTCACCTATGTCGCCGGCCACTCGCTCGGCGAATATTCGGCACTTGCGGCCGCAGGTTTCGTTTCGGTCGCCGACGCCGCCCGGCTATTGCGCATCCGCGGCAATGCCATGCAGGCGGCTGTGCCGGCCGGCGAGGGCGCCATGGCGGCGATCATCGGGCTGGAGCAGGCCGACGTCGAAGCCGCTTGCGCAGAAGCCGCCCAGGGCGCCGCCAAAGATCCCGCACAAGCCTTGGTTTGCCAGATCGCCAATGACAATGGCGGCGGCCAGCTGGTGATCTCTGGCGCTAGGCCAGCGGTCGAACTGGCGGCGAGGCTATGCACGGAGAAGGGCGCCAAGCGGGCGCTGATGCTGCAGGTCTCGGCGCCCTTCCATTCGGCATTGATGAAGCCTGCGGCCGAGATCATGCGGGAGGCGCTGGCCGCCGTGACGAAGGGTGCGCCGGTCGTGCCGCTGGTCTCCAACGTTACGGTGACCCCGACGAGCGATCCCGACGAGATCGCTCGTCGACTCGTCGAACAGGTGATCGGGCGCGTGCGCTGGCGCGAAACGGTGGAGTGGTTCGGCAGCAACGGCGTTGTGACGCTTTACGAAGTGGGCGCCGGCAAGGTGCTGTCGGGGCTGGCCCGCCGCATCAACCGCGACATTGCCACCAGCAGCATCGGATCGGCGGCGGAGGTCGAGACGGCACTTGCCGCCTTGGGTGACCACGTAGCTTGAATTCATCAGTGCTTGCCGCTACATGAATACATGTATCGCAACAAGGTGCGGCATGCCCACATCGATCCGCCTTTCTCCTGAAGTCGAGCAGCGCCTGGATTTTCTCGCGGCCAAGACTGGTCGCAGCAAGGCCTACTATCTGCGCGAGCTCATTGAACGTGGTCTGGAGGACTTGGAGGATTACTACCTGGCTGCCGAAGTCGTTGAGCGGATCAGGCGTGGTGAAGAAGACGTCATGAGAGCCGAGGACTTCTGGCGTGGCCTGGACGCTTGAATACGCCCACTCGGCGCGAAAATTTGTCGAAAAACTGAATCCGCAGACACGTCACCGTATCCGTGATTTTATTGAAAACCGCATTGCCGTTCTCGACAACCCGCGTGAACTCGGCAAACCGCTGAAGGGCCCGCTCGCAACCTTTTGGAGATATCGCGTCGGGGATTATCGCATCATTTGCGATGTGCAGGATAACCGGCTCGTCATTCTGGTGGTAACCATAGGCCACCGCGGCAACGTTTACAGATAGCCGAACTCACCGGCCCGTATGATTGGCCAGTACGATTTGGGAAGAGGATAAAGCATGTTCGAATTGACCGGCCGCAAGGCGCTCGTCACCGGCGCATCGGGAGGTATAGGCGAGGCGATCGCCCGCGTGCTGCACGGCCAGGGCGCCATCGTCGGCCTGCATGGCACACGTATCGAGAAATTGGAGGCGCTGGCCGCCGAACTGGGCGACCGGGTCAAGCTTTTCCCGGCCAATCTTTCCAACCGCGACGACGTCAAGGCGCTCGGCCAGAAGGCGGAAGCTGACCTCGAAGGCGTCGACATCCTCGTCAACAATGCCGGCATCACCAAGGACGGGTTGTTCGTGCGCATGGCTGACGCCGACTGGGATAGCGTGCTCGACGTCAACCTGACCGCCGTGTTCCGGCTGACCCGCGAGCTTACCCATCCGATGATGCGGCGCCGCCATGGCCGCATCATCAACATCACTTCAGTGGTTGGCGTCATGGGTAATCCCGGCCAGACCAACTATTGCGCCTCCAAAGCCGGTATGATCGGCTTTTCCAAATCGCTGGCGCAGGAGATCGCCACCCGCAATATCACCGTCAACTGCGTCGCCCCGGGCTTCATCGAATCGGCGATGACCGCCAAGCTCAACGACAAGCAGAAAGAGGCGATCATGGCGGCGATCCCGACCCGGCGCATGGGCACGGGCGCCGAAGTCGCCTCAGCCGTCGCCTACCTCGCTTCCAACGAGGCAGCCTACGTCACCGGCCAGACCATTCATGTGAATGGCGGCATGGCAATGATCTAACACTTGGGAAAACGCTTCATTCCGTCTTGGATGCACGGGATTTTTCGTGTAATGCCGCCCGCAACCCGGCGGTTCGGGCAAAAACCGGTCCTGTTCCGCTGCGTTTCCGGCAGGACCATCTTTCAGCTTGATTAGCGGCATTCTGCCCGCTAACGAAGACAGACAACCAAAAGACGAGGATGCCCAAATGAGTGACACCGCAGAGCGCGTCAAGAAGATCGTCATCGAGCACCTTGGCGTCGATGCCGACAAGGTGACGGAGCAGGCGAGCTTCATCGATGATCTGGGCGCGGACAGCCTCGACACGGTCGAACTTGTCATGGCGTTCGAAGAAGAGTTCGGTGTCGAAATCCCGGACGACGCCGCCGAGACCATCCTGACTGTTGGCGATGCGGTGAAATACATCGACAAGGCCTCCGCCTGACGCTATTTGCAGTCATCACCGGGGAGGACCTGCGATGAGGCGTGTCGTCGTCACGGGCCTTGGGCTGCTTTCGCCGTTCGGCATGGGCTTCGAGCACAGCTGGAAGGAGCTTCTGACCGGCCGCAGCGCAGCCAAGCGCATCACCGAATTCGAGGTGGAAGATCTTGCCTGCAAGGTCGCCCACGTCATTCCGCGCGGTGACGGCTCCAATGCCACTTTCAATCCTGAAGCCGTTCTCGAGCCGAAGGAACTGCGCAAGATCGGCGACTTCATTCTGTACGGGATCGCGGCCGCCGACGAAGCACTCAAGGATTCCGGCTGGCAGCCGAAGACGCATGAGGAACAGTGCGCCACCGGCGTGCTGATCGGTTCGGGCATCGGCGGCATCGAAGGCATCGCCGAGAATGCGATGATCCTCAAGGAACGCGGTCCGCGCCGCATCAGCCCATTCTTCATCCCTGGCCAGATCATCAACCTCGTCTCCGGTCAGGTCTCGATCCGGCATGGGCTGAAAGGCCCCAACCATGCCGTCGTCACCGCTTGCTCGACCGGTGCGCACGCCATCGGCGATGCCGCCCGGCTGATCATCTGGGGCGATGCCGACGTTATGGTCGCAGGCGGCGCCGAAGCGCCGGTGACGAGACTGTCGGTCGCCGGGTTCGCCGCTTGCCGCGCGCTCTCCACCGAGCGCAACGATGCGCCACAAACGGCCTCACGCCCCTATGATCGCGATCGCGACGGCTTCGTCATGGGCGAGGGCGCCGGTGTTGTCGTGCTCGAGGAGCTCGAACACGCCAAGGCCCGCGGCGCCAAGATCTATGCCGAGGTCACCGGCTACGGTCTGACCGGCGACGCCTATCATATCACCGCGCCTGCCGAGGACGGCGACGGCGCTTTCCGTTGCATGACCGCGGCGCTGAACCGGGCGAAGCTGACGCCGGCCGATGTCGACTACATCAACGCGCACGGCACCTCGACCATGGCCGATACGATCGAACTCGGCGCCGTCGAGCGGCTGGTCGGCAACGCCGCCTCGAAGATATCGATGTCGTCGACCAAATCGTCGATTGGCCACCTGCTGGGCGCGGCTGGTGCTGCCGAGGCGATCTTTTCGATCCTCGCCATTCGCGACAACATCGCGCCGCCGACCATCAATCTTGACAATCCGGAGCGCGAAACGGCGATCGACCTGGTGCCGCACAAGCCGCGGGCCCGGCAGATAGACGTGGCGCTGTCCAACTCCTTCGGCTTCGGTGGCACCAACGCCTCGCTCGTCTTCCAGCGCTACAATGGCTGACCGCTCTGCCGGTTTCCGTCTGCCGTCAATTTTGCCATATTCGCCCCTACTCTGCCCGAGGGGATTCGTCGCAAGATCAAATGGTAGGGCGCTATGAACACAAATCCGGCCGATAACGGGGAATTCGGGCAACGGCCAGCAACGCCCACGCCCGGCCCGATCGTGCCGAAGACGGCCAGCGAGGCGTTGCGGCCCGAGGCCGGCACGCCGCCGCCGAAGCGCTCGCGTGCCTCGCGCAGCCAGTTCGTCGTGTTCATGAACTTCGTCATCTCTTCGGTGATGCTGATGGTGCTGGCGGCAGGCGTTGCGCTGTATTTCGGCAAGCAGGAGTTCAACGAGCCCGGCCCGTCGGCCAATGGCGACACTTTCCTGGTCAAGCCGAATAGCGGCGTCCAGGAGATCGCCGACCAGCTTGAGCGGCGAGGGCTGATCAGCGACGCCCGCATTTTCTGCCTTGGCGTGCGCGCCTTCGGCAATGATTCCGCCCTGAAGGCCGGCGAATACGAGATCAAGCCGCAGGCGTCGATGCACGATATCATGGAACTGCTGAAGAGCGGCAAGTCGGTGATGTATTCGCTGACCATCCCCGAGGGGCTGACGGTCGAGCAGGCGCTGCAACGGATCGCCGAGCAGGACGCGCTGACCGGCGATATGCCGTCGACCACTCCACCTGAGGGCAGCCTCGCCACCGACACGCTGCGTTTCACCCGCGGCGCAACACGCCAGCAGATGGTCGACAAGCTTCTGGCCGACCAGAAGAAGCTGGTCGACGAGGTCTGGCAACGCCGAGCGCCGGATCTGCCGATCGCCAACGTTGAGGATTTTGTCACCCTGGCCTCTATCGTCGAGAAGGAGACCGGCAAGGGCGATGAACGCTCGCGCGTAGCCGCCGTCTTCCTCAACCGGCTGGCCAAGGGTATGCGGCTGCAGTCGGACCCGACCATCATCTACGGCCTGTTCGGCGGCAAAGGCAAACCCATCGACCGCCCGATCTATCAGTCGGACATCCAGAAGCCGACGCCCTACAACACCTATCTGATCAACGGGTTACCGCCGACGCCGATCGCCAATCCCGGCCGTGCGGCGCTGGAGGCTGTCGCCAATCCGTCGAAGACCAGCGATCTCTACTTCGTCGCCGACGGCAGCGGCGGGCACGTCTTTGCCTCGACGCTCGATGAGCATAACGAGAATGTCGCTCGCTACCGGGCACTGCTGAAAAAGCAGGCGCAGGACGCCGCCAAGGCCGGAGCAACCAATACCGGAGCCGACACGCCGGCGGGAGCCATCGTTGACGATGCAGGCCCCACCGCCGCCCAGTAGGGCCGGACGCCATCAGTTTGGCCCTGTGCATATCCGGGTGGATGTGCAAGGGCTGCCATGGCATTGAAATTCACATGGTCCTGTCCGGAGAAAATCGCTCCGGCTTGAGGGGCATTCGGCAAAGGGACGCACGGCTACATGAACTTGCAGAGCATGACCGGTTTTGCGCGCAGTGTCGCCGAACACGACGGCACTTCGATTGCCTGGGAAGCCAAGTCCGTCAACGGCAAAAGCGTCGAGGTCAGGCTGCGGCTGCCGCAAGGTTTCGACCGGTTGGAGCCGGCCGTCCGGCAGACGGTGCAGAAGCGTTTTGCGCGCGGCAATTTCCAGATGACGCTGACCATTGGCCGCGCCGCCGGCGCGCAAGCGCAACCCGTGGTCAACGAGGCTTTCCTGAAGGATCTGGCGGGCTTGGCCAAGCGGCTGCAGGAGCAGTTCGGAGTAGCCCCTGCGGCGGCCGACGGCCTGCTTGCGCTGCGCGGCGTCCTCGACATTCCCGAAACCATCGAAACCGAAGAGGCGCGCAGTGCGCTCGATACCGCAATACTGTCGGCGCTGGAAGCAGCACTGAACGGGCTGCACCAGGCGCGCCAGGGCGAAGGTGCGGCACTTCGTTCCCTGCTGTCCGGCCATATCGATGCCATCGAGGCGCTGACGCTGCGGGCCGAGGCCGATCCTTCACGCGAACCGGCCACGATCCGCGAAAGGCTCGCCGAGCAGATCCGCCTGTTGATGGACGCGTCTGCCAACCTGGACGCCAGCCGGCTGCATATGGAAGCGGCGTTCCTGGCCACCAAGGCCGACATACGCGAGGAGATCGACCGGCTGAAGACACATGTGGCGTCAGGCCGGGCGCTGCTCGGCGGCGGCGGCGCCATCGGCCGCAAGCTCGATTTCCTGGCACAGGAATTCAACCGCGAATCGAATACGCTGTGTTCCAAGTCGAATGCTGCCGCGGTCACCGCCATCGGGCTGGAACTGAAGGCGGTCGTCGACCAGTTTCGCGAACAGGTCCAGAATCTGGAATGATCCCGATGCCAAGCCACATGACTGCCAAGCCCCATGACCGCTAGGGATGTGGGTTCCCGCATTCGGCGCCGCGGGCTGATGCTGGTCTTGTCGTCGCCGTCAGGCGCCGGCAAGTCGACGATTGCGCGCAATCTGCTGGAGAGCGATTCCAGCCTGGAATTGTCGGTCTCGGTCACCACGCGGCCACGCCGCGGCAGCGAGATCGAGGGCGTCCATTACCACTTCCGTACCATGCGCGAGTTCGAGCGGCTGCGCGATTCCGATGCGCTGCTCGAATGGGCGGAGGTGCACGGCAATTGCTACGCGACGCCGCGCGAGCCGGCTGAACAGGCGCTGGCCGAAGGCCGCGACATGCTGTTCGACATCGACTGGCAAGGCGCTCAGCAGCTCAAGGAGAAGATGCGCGCCGACATCGTCTCGATATTCATCCTGCCGCCATCGATGAAGGAATTGAAGGCGCGGCTGAAGCGTCGCGCCGAGGACCAGGAAGCGGTGATCGAGACGCGGCTCAAGAACGCCCGCAACGAGATCGAGCACTGGAAGGAATATGATTTCGTCATCGTCAACGACGATCTCGACCGCGCTTTCGCCGAGGTGCGCGGCATCGTCACCGCCGAACGGCTCAGACGCGATCGCCGGCCCGGCCTGTTCGATTTCGTCTCGGGGCTGCTCGACGAGAAGACGGATTGATCAACGCGCTATCCCCTCGACCAAGATCAGATTGCGGCTGAGCGCGGCGTCGCGCAGCTCCAATGCAGCGGCGTATTCGGCCGAGCGATACCAGCGCCGCGCCGTGTCCATGTCGGGGGATTCGACGATGATCAGCGGCCCGGGAGACCAGTCGCCTTCCAACATTTCCACCTTGCCACCGCGTACCAGATAGCGCCCGCCGTGCTGGGCGATGGAGGCAGCCGCGCGGATGCGATAAGCTTCGATCGCCTCTGCGTCGCGGATCGTGACGTCGGAAATGACATAGGCGGCCATTGCTTGTCTCCGGGCAGGTTTGTCCGGCTATCTATGGCCGTGAGAGCGGAAATTCCACGCAGACGCGTCCCGGCATCACACCGCGTTGGTCAGGCGAACGAACTCCTCGACGCTCAGCGTCTCGGCGCGCCTGGTCGGATCGATGCCGGCACGGGCAAGCAGCGCCTCGCCGCCGAGGCTTTTCACGCTCTGCCGCAGCATTTTCCGGCGCTGGCCAAACGCCGCTTCGGTGACGCGGCTGAGCCGTTTCACCTCTGCCGGCAAGGGGCTGGCGCGCGGCACCAGATGCACGACCGAGGACGTCACCTTGGGTGGCGGCGTGAACGCCTGCGGCGGCACGTCGAAGGCAATCCTCGCCTCCGTCCGCCAGCCGGCCAGCACGCCGAGCCGACCATAGGCATCGCTGCCGGGGCTGGCTGCAATGCGTTCGGCGACCTCGCGCTGGAACATCAGTGTCATCGATGTGTAGAAGGGCGGCCACTCGGTAACGGTCAGCCAGCGGATCAGCAATTCGGTGCCGATATTGTAGGGCAGGTTGGCAACGATTTTCGCCGGCCCGCCGCTTCCCGGCACTCCTTTTGCAAGCGCTGCAAAATCAGCTCTCAGCGCATCGCCAGCTACGATCTCTAGCCGGCCCGGATAGTGGTTCGCGATCTCGGCCAAGGCCGCCAGGCAGCGCTCATCGCGCTCGATGGCGACGACCCGCCGGGCGCCGTTGAGGAGCAGGGCCCGGGTCAGCCCGCCCGGACCGGGACCGACCTCGATAACCGTAACGTCGCTCAGGTCGCCGGCGGTTCGCGCAATCTTGCTTGTCAGGTTAAGGTCGAGCAGAAAATTCTGGCCCAGCGCCTTTTTCGCCTGCAGCCCATGGCGCTCGATCACCTCGCGCAGTGGCGGCAGGCCGTCTATGCTCATCGGGCTGGGCTCATCAGGCGGGCTCATCGGGTTAAGGCCATCGAATATGGCTGATTGGGCTCAGGGCCTACGGCCTTTTCCCGGTATCGGCAAGAACGCGAGCGAGTTTCAGCGCTGCAATCAGGCTGCCGGCACGGGCGATGCCCTTGCCGGCGATGTCGAAGGCGGTGCCGTGGTCGGGCGAGGTGCGGACGAAGGGCAGGCCGAGCGTGACGTTGACCGCCTCGTCAAACGCCAGCGCCTTGGCCGGGATCAGCGCCTGGTCGTGATACATACAGAGCGCCACGTCGTAGCCGGCGCGGGCGCGAGCATGAAACAGCGTGTCGGCCGGCAACGGCCCGAAGGCGTCGATCCCTTCCTGCCTCAGCCGGTCGACCGCCGGGCGCACGATCCGCTCGTCTTCGGTGCCCATGGTGCCGCCTTCGCCGGCATGCGGGTTGAGGCCGGCAATGGCGAGCCGCGGCTTGGCAATTCCGAAGCGGTTCGCAAGGTCGGCGGCGGTGACGCGGCCGGTGGCGACGATAAGGTCCGTCGTCAGCGCTTTCGGCACCTCGGCCAGCGCGATGTGGATGGTGACCGGCACGGTGCGCAGGTCCGGTCCGGCAAGCAGCATCACAGGCGTCACTTCGGTGCCGGTGTGAAGCGATGCCAGATGCGCCAGATATTCGGTGTGGCCGGGAAAGCGAAAGCCGGCGTCGTAGAGCGGCTTCTTGGCAATGGGGCAGGTGACGACCGCGGCAGCGCGGCCGGCCAGGCAATCGGCAACTGCGCAGTCGATCGCCTCGATGATGCCGGCGGCGTTGGCTGGATCCGGGCGGCCGGGACTGTCGACGAAACGGGCAGCAAGCGCCACCACCGGCAGAGCGCGCGAAAACACCCCCGGCGCTAACGCCGGCGTCGTCTCGGCAATCGCGATATCGGTGCCGAGCCTGTGCGCTCGCGCGGCAATCAGTGCCGGATCGGCAAGGAGATAAAATGACGGAACGCCAGCGCTTTCGCGGGCCTGCCAAGCAGCGATGGCGATGTCCGGCCCCACGCCGGACGGATCGCCGACGCTCAACGCCAGCGGAAGCTCTGCGTCAGCCACGGCGCGTCGACTTCAGCGCTCGATTATGCGGGCTTTCTTCCGCAACTCCTCGACATATTTCTTCGAGAGTTCGTCGGCGTTCTTGTCGCTCGAACCTTCACTCTGGAACACCATCTGCGCGGCTTTGTCGTCTGACACTTCGCGCGACGAGCAGATGCCGATGAATTCGACACCGCGGTCGGTTTCGCGCGTCGTGGTGGCGCCGCCGACCTTTGTAGCCTTTATCTGCTCGGCCCAGTCCGCCGGCAATTGCGGCGCCAGCACCCGGCCGAGATCGCGAACGGTGACATCGATCAGGCCCTTGGCGAATTCGCGCGTGGTGTTGCAGCCGTTGAAGCGGGCGCGCATAGCGTCGGCTTCGCGTTTGCGCTTGGCCAGCGTCGCGCTGCGCTCGGCCGCCGGCACCACGAAGATGACCTGCTGCAGCATGTACTCTGTGGCGCTCGGTTTGCTGCCGCCTTTTTCGAGCATGCGCTTGACGAGGTCCTGCTCGCTCATGGCGCCGCCGCCGTCGCTAGAACGGTGACGCGCCGTCAGCGCCTGGTTCCAGGCCATCTGCGCCCTGATAAAGTCCTTGAAATGCTCCTTGGTGACGCCGGATTGCGCCATCGCGCCGTCAAGCTGCTTGAGCGGCATCTTGTTGCTGGTGGCGAAACGCTGATAAGCGGCATCGACCTGCTCGTCGCTGATGCGGATGCCGAGCCGGCGGGCTTCGGCCAGGCGCAGCGTCTGGTCGATCATTTCCTGGCCGGCATCGCCCTTTCTGTGCTGCAGGCGCAGGAAAGCGGCCCGATGCTGGATGTCGCCGGTGGTGATCGGTATATTGTTGACGACGTATTTGATCTCGGTGGCGAAAACTGGCCGCGTTACCGCGGTGGTCGAGAACGCCACCAGCAGCGCGAACCCTGCCGAAAAGAGGTATTTCCTCATCGAAAGCATCCCAATTCCATCCCGATTCAGCCGAACCTATCCCAGTTCAGGCCGTCAAAATTCGTGCCTGCTCTATGCGGCGAAACAATGTCGTCCGCCAGCCGCCCCGTTGCCGACCGCTGCCCGTTATTGAATGGTGTCGATGGAGCGTTGCGACGAGCCGAAATCGCCGAGCGTGCGGAACGACAGGTTGAAGCCGACGTTCTGCGATACTTCCTTGGTGTTCAGGTCACGTCTTTCCGAAAACGTCATCAAATAGGTAAAGCACGAATCACTATAGGCAAAGCCGACCCCGTCCTTGACCAGAACGCTCTGCTCCAGATCATATGTGCCGGTGCCAAAGACGCGCCAATTCTCGGCAAGATGTGTCGAGGCGCCGAGCGTAACCTCATGGCGATCGGTTGAGAAGCCATAGAGTGGCTGCGCCTGGATGAAGGCGTATTTGGCGCTCAGCGATACCGGCAGGCCTGAAAAGGCGGCCTTTACCTCAGCGCGGCGGATCTCGAAGCTTTGCTCGTCGAAACGGCCGCTGACCGAGCCGGAAAACCCGCTGGGGCTGTTGAAGCCGACAAGGCCGACATAGTCGGAGGTTGCAGTTTCAAGGCCTGAATAGGCGCCGACATTGACCAGGTCCGGCGTGCCGAACGAGTTCTGGCCGCCCAGCTGGTAGGATTGGCCGAACACCGCATTGGTGCCCCAGCCATTGTCATATGCGCCGGAATAGCGCAGCCCGACATTGGCGCGTGTGCCGCCTTCCATGCGGTCATAGCCCGAGAATTTGTCGCGCTCGAACAGCGTCGTGGCGTCGAAGACGAAGCTCTGGGCGTC
Source organism: Mesorhizobium sp. M1365 (assembly GCF_040317865.1). Taxonomy (NCBI): domain Bacteria; kingdom Pseudomonadati; phylum Pseudomonadota; class Alphaproteobacteria; order Hyphomicrobiales; family Phyllobacteriaceae; genus Mesorhizobium; species Mesorhizobium sp. M1365. The sequence continues at coordinate 8,782 of NZ_JAMYLG010000053.1, read as the reverse complement.
CTCGTTGGGGACCGCCAGCCCGCCGACATATTGCTCGTTCGGACGCATGAATACCTGCGCCATCGGTTCGAAGACATGGCTGGAACTGGTCATCGAAAACAGCACCGGCCAGCGCATCTCAAGGCCGGCGGTCGCCATGTAGCGGGCAAGCGATGAACGCATATCGTCCTCGACGCCGAGATTGGTCGCCATCTGGTTGACGGCGTCGAGCGAGGCCGAGGAGGCGTTGACATAGCCGGCGTCGCCGCGCAGCGCCAGGAGCGGTGTCAGCAGCAGCCCGCCATCGGTGGTGAAGGTGCGCTTCCATTCGGCTTCCGCGGTAAGGCGCCCGGATTGACCGTCGATGCCGCGGACGTTGTTGACGGACGAAGGGATGCCCGAATTTGCAAGAGCCGTATCGAGCCTGTCGCGGTCAATGACCCGCGCGTTGACGTCGAACGACAGCTGCCCGCCGGCCACCGGCATGTCGGGGATATAGGCGTAGTCCAGCGAGGGCAGCACCCAGGGCTGCTTGGCGGCGCGTGCAGTCGGATCGCTGGCGAGCGTGTCTTCCTGAACCTCAAAGTGCATGGCGCGCACGTCGAAGTAATTGCGATCGTTGAGCCCCGTCAGGTACACCTCGGAGCGGTGCACGCTATCGTTGAAGCCATCGATGTCGTAGGTGCGCGAGAAATTCTTATCGCTCTGCAGCAGGATGTCCCAGCCGAAGTCCCAGCGCGGGTTGATGGCGAACTGGCCCTGGGTGCCCATCATGCCGCGGAACCTGTTCGGGTCGCCTTCGGTACCCGAATTCACGTTGTGGCCATTGTCGTCGATGAAGGCGTCGGGATTCTCCTGCCGGATGCCCGCAATCTTCAGGCTGTACTGACCGTTGTTGAAGCGCTGCCTCCACTCGGCCTCACCGAGGAAACCTTGCTTGGTATAGCCGCTGCCAGTGACAGTGAGATCGTAGGTCGGCGAGAGCGCGAAATAATAGGGGACTTTAACACCGACGCCGAGATCGCTCTTGTAGGCGACGCCGGGGATCAGGAAGCCGCTCTTGCGCTTGACCGTTGGGTCGGCGATCTCGAAAGCCGGCAGATAGGCCAGCGGAAAGCCGAAGAACTCGAAATTCGAATTCTCGAAGCGAACCGTCTTCTTCTCGCCGTTCCAGATGATCTTCCTGGCCTTGATACGCCAGGTCGGCGCTTTGTCGGGCTTGTCCTCGCACGGCTCGCAGGCGGTGTAGACGCCATTGTGGAACGTCGTCAGCACGCCGCCCATGCGCTCCGCGCTTTCGGCGGCGAAATACGCCTTGTCTATGGTCTCGACCCGCAGCGCGTTGACGAAGCCGTCGGCGAAATCGTCAGTGATGTCGGCATGCTGCGAATAGATTTTGGTGCCGTCGCTATTGACGAGTTCGACATTGCCGCTGGCGACGAGGCGTTTGGTGTTGCGGTTGTATTCGACCCGCTGGGCGACGAGACGGTTGCCGCCGTAGTCGATCTGGACGCCGCCGACGGCCGTCACGGTCTGCTTGTCGTTGTCGTAGACCAGCGTATCGGCTGCCAGCAGCATCTGCGTGCCGCTCGGAACCTTCGTTGCCAGCTCACTGACGTCCTGGGCAAAAGCTGGAGCAACCGGGGCGGCGCTGGCAAGCAGGCATGCCAAGGCGCTCGCCGCAGAGAGGCGTGCCAAACCGGCGTGCCTATGGCTGCGCAAAACCGCCTCCCTCACTAGCCGTCTTCCTTGTATAGCAGGAATGTCACCCCGAAGAACATAGCCACGACAACCGGGACCCAAGCCGCTACGGCCGTGGGTACGAATCCCGCTACGCCGAATGCCTTGACCAGCACCGAAACGACATAAAGCAGAAAGCCGGCCACGATGCCACCCAGAATCATCGTTGCCGACTGCCCCATCCTCGCAAATCGCATTGATACCGTTGCCGCAATCAGCGTCATCGCGACAAGCAGGAAGGGCAGCGCAATCAGGGAATTGAACTGCATGGCGAAGGCGTTTGCCTTGAGGCCGAAGGAGCGGGCCACTTCGATCTTGCCGGGCAGATCGTAGAAGGGAATGGTCTCAGGGCGCGCCAACCGCTCTTGCACGAATTCCGGCTTGAGATTGGTCGGCAGCCGATCGCTGGGTAACGACTGGATGGTACCGTCCCGGAACACCTTGACGTCCTGCAGTTCCCAGTAGCCGTCCCGCAAAAAGGCGCGCGCCGCATCCTTGCGCTCGATGATGTCGCCTTGCGGGCTGAAGCTGAAGAAGACCGCGTCGGCCATCTCCAGGCCTTGATTAAGAATGGCGCGCGCGCCGATGATGGTATCGCCGGCGTTGGTTTTCTGCCTGATCCAGGGCGCAGCATCGGCCGAGACGCTGTTCGACTTGCCCGAACGGAGCTGGGTCTCGATCTCCTCGGACCAGGAATAGGCGTGCGCGGCTACCGGATTGATGACGCCGACCGACAAGGCTCCAAACAGCAGCGCCCCGATGCAGCACGGCAGCAGGAATTGCCATGCGGAAACCCCGGCGGAACGGGCAATGACCAATTCGTATTTGCGGTTGAGCGACACCAACGTCGCCATCGCCGAGAACAGGCCGACGAACGGCACCGTCTGCAGCATGATCATCGGCATCCTGAGCCCCGAAATGGCGAACGCAGTTGCGTAGGTGAAGCCCGGCACGCCAGTCGTGCGGCCGGAAAGCTCGGTGAAATCGATCAGGAACACCAGCGCCAAGAGGCCGATGAAGAACCAGATGGTGATCGTCACATAGCGAAAGAAGAAGTACCGACCCAGAGTCCAGCCCATCAGCCGGCTCCCTGTCCGGATGCGCCACGCCCGGCAAAACGGAGCTTGATGGCGCTCCAGCCGTCACTGAAGCGGCCGGCAAGATTGGTTATCCAATCGGCCCAGGCAACCGGCAGTTCCATGGTCCGGTTGGAAACAATGAACCAGATGGCGATCGCCGATGCCACGATCGGGACGCCGTAGACCATATAGGCATATTGCGGCACCTTGTCGGCCTTGCCGGCGGCAAAGAACCCGAGCCAGCGCACGAACAGCGCGATCGCGATTGCCGTGATCAGCGGGTGCACACGCGCCTCGCGATGCGAGCGCGCATCTCCGGCAACGGCGAGCGCGATCAGCGCGAAGACGAGCGAATAGGACCACTCGGAAAAACGCTGGTTGAGCTCGGCCAGGTACCTGTTCGGCTTTTGCTGGTACATCTTGTCGTTCGGACTGGGATTGAGCAGATACTGGGTCGTCCGGTCCTTCGGCAAAAGCAGGATATCAGATGATGCCGACATGAAAGCGGACAAGTCGAAGGCGTAGGAGGTGAACCGGATCACCGAGAGGTCGCCGGTCATGGTTTTGCGATGGATGACGCCGTCATTCATCATCAGCACCTTCTCGTCGCCGCGTTCGATGATGCTGCCGGTCTTGGCGTAGTAGATGAGATTGACGCCTTCTTCGCGCGAATCGGCGACGAAGATGCCGCCGAGGCGGTTGTCGGGAAGCCGTTCGCCAACCTGCAGGAACAGGCCGTCGTCGATCTTGCGGAAGGTGCCTTCCTGGATGATCAACGACAACAGATCGGCACGCGATGACGCAATCAACTCGCGGTTCTTCTGGCGTGCGTAAGGGTCGACGCCATTGTCGACGGCGAAGGAAAAAACGCTGGCTGCAAGTGCCAGAAGCATGATCGGCCTGACGATGGTCCAGCGTGAAGCGCCGGCGGCATTGATGACGGCCAGCTCCGAATCAGAATTCATCACGCTGAGGATCTGGGCGACCGCGACCACCAGGGCGAACGGCACGACGATCGGAACGATCGTCGGGATGATCAGCGCTGCGACTTCGAAGAAGGTGAGGGCCGACTGACCGCTATCGGTGACGAGGTCGATGCGGGCGAGCACCTGAGTCGTCCAGACGATCGCCAGCGTCCAGACGAGCGCCAGCGCGAATACCGCGAAAGCACGGCGCATGATGTAACGTTCAACGACCTTCATGAAGGCTTTTCTCGGCGATTTCGAACGGCATCATGCCTTGGAACAAGGTAGTCGTCCGGCGCCGGCTGCACAACTGGCTCAGTTTGGCGGTTCGATCTGGGTTCTGTCCCGGATCGCAAATTCCGCTGGGCCGGAGTGTCGGCGGCAATGGATAAGAAAGGGCGAACATTGTTGGTTAACAACAGGTTGCGGCGGGAAGCGGGGCCGTGCCGCGACGAATCGTGGATGGTTCGATATCGCATATGGGAGCGATTTCGGCCAAAGTCTTGTCAAATGCGGCAAAACGACCAAATGTCGCGCCGGTCGCGACCGCCGCGGCGTGATAAGACGGGTCAGGATCTGTTGAGCCCCAGCATGGAAGCGGAAAAATTGCGCGGTCAAACCGGTCGGGAAGCGGTCTTTGACGGCGCGATCGTGGTCGGGGCCGGCGCGGCCGGCCTTGCCGCCGCCCACGCCTTGATGAAGGCCGGCGTACCGACGCTCGTCCTGGAAAAGGAGAGCCGGCTTGCCGAACCCTGGCATCGGCGGCACCAGCGGCTGCACCTCAATACGCATCGCGATCTCTCGACGCTGCCCGGCGTCGGCTATCCCGCAGGCACCCCGGCTTTTCCGCATAAATCGGCCGTCATTCGCCATCTGAACGATTTCAGCCAGGCGCATGGTCTGCCGGTCGCATTCGGCGTTGCCGTTGAAGAGATCACGTTCGATGGCGATCACTGGACCGTGCGGACGAACGCCGGACGTCGTCTGGCGCGTCATGTCGTCGTCGCCACCGGGCGCGACCGGCAGCCGTTTATTCCTGCGTGGAAAGGCATGAAGGATTTTGCAGGCCAGATTATCCATTCGGCCGATTTTGGCGAGGCGAAGGACTACGTCGGCAAAAGGGTGCTGGTCGTCGGAGCCGGCAATTCGGGGTTCGACGCACTCAACCATCTTGCGAATGCAGATGCCCAAAGCATCTGGCTGTCGGCCCGCAACGGCCCGTCGCTGCTGCCGAAACGCATCGGCAAGGTCGCCGTCCACAGGCTTTCACCGTTGATGGCGAGCTTGCCGGTGCGGCTGACCGATGCGGTGATGGCGACAACCCAGCGCCTGGTTTTCGGCGACCTGACGAAATTTGGGCTTCCGCCGGCTCCCATAGGCGGTGCGAGCCGTCTGAGCGCCGACTACACCGCGATCGCAGCCGATGACGGCGCGGTTCGCGCCATAAAGGCAGGCACGATCGTGGTGGTGCCACCATTGCGGGAATTTACCCACGACGGCATCGTATTGAATGACGGCAGGTCGATCACGCCCGATATCGTCATTGCGGCGACCGGCTATCGCACCGGTCTGGAGCAGATGTTCGGCAAGCTCGGCGTTCTCGACGGCAAGGGCGTTCCGCTTTTCAACGGCGGCGATGCCGATCCGAAATTGCCCGGTCTGTGGTTTACCGGCATGCGGCCGAGCATTCGCGGTTGTTTCGCTAACGCCCGCATTCAGGCCAGAGCGATAGCGGCGCGGATTGTCAAGCAGCGATGATGAGCCGGACTATGCCGACTGTTCCGCCCGCAATAGACACGCCTTGTTGAAAGGTGCTCGAACCGAAAGGTCAATGGTCATGACGCCAGTCAGCATTCGCTACATGGTCGATGATGTCGCCGCCTCGATCGACTTCTACTGTGGACATCTGGGCTTCGCTGTTGAACAGGACGCGCGACCGGCTTTTGCTTCCGTGACACGCGGCGCTTTACGGCTCCTTCTAAGCGGCCCCGGCAGTTCGGGTGCACGGGCGATGCCGGATGGCCGGCAGCCGGTGCCGGGAGGTTGGAATCGCATCCTGTTGGTGGTGCCGGACCTGAAAGAAGAGGTTGCGCGCCTCAAGAGTGCTGGACTTGTCTTTCGCAACGATATCATAACGGGCGTCGGCGGTTCCCAGACGCTGCTCGAAGATCCATCGGGCAATGTTATCGAGCTGTTTCAACCCGCCGCTCACTGACGAACGTTTCTCGCAATAATCCAACTCACTTCCCCGAAAGCAGGACATGATGAATTCGAGACCCTCGATCGCCTTTGCCAAATTCGCCGCGCCCAAAAAAGGCAGCGTTTTCGTTCTGGTGACCGACGAGGGCGGCCTCAGCGATGCCGCCAGGGCTTGCGATCCGGCAAAGACCCTCGAGCGGGCTTTTCCGGTCGCCGACTTCACCGGCAAATTCGCCAGCCTGGTCGAAGTGCTGGCACCGGAAGGGACATCGATCGAGCGGCTGGTGGCGGTCGGTGCCGGCAAGGGCTCCAATCTCGATGATTACGCCTGGCTGAAGCTCGGCGGCACGATTGCCGCATCCTTTCGCAAGGCAACCGAAGTGGCCGTCGTGCTCGATCTTCCCGGTGCGGCCGTCAGCGGCAGGCAAGCCGTTCAGCTTGCAGCGGGCATCCTGCTGCGCAGCTATTCCTTCGACAAATACAAGACCAAAAAGAACAATGGTGACGACAGGCGCGAGCCAAAAAAGCCGGTCAAGGTGACTATTCACACCGCCGATCCGGCAGCTGCAAAGAAGGCCTTCGCCGATGAAGCGGCGGTGATCGACGGCGTCTTGCTGGCGCGCGATTTGGTCAATGAACCGGCCAATGTTTTGGGACCGGTGGAATTCGCCGCCCGCATCGCCGAACTGGAGGCGCTCGGCGTCACGGTCGAGATCCTGGCCGAGAAGGAGATGAAGAAGCTCGGCATGGGTTCGCTGCTGGGCGTAGCCCAGGGTTCGCCGCGTGGCGCCCGCATCGCGGTCATGCGGTGGGACGGCGGCAAGGCCAAGGAAAGCCCGGTCGCCTTCGTCGGCAAGGGCGTCACCTTCGACACCGGCGGCAATTCGATCAAGCCGGCGTCGGGCATGGAGGACATGAAGGGCGACATGGGCGGCGCTGCTGCCGTCACCGGCCTGATGCACGCGCTGGCCGCGCGCAAGGCGAAGGTCAATGTCGTCGGCATTGTCGGGCTGGTTGAAAATGCCGTCGACGGCCACGCTCAGCGACCCGGCGACATTGTCACCTCGATGTCGGGTCAGACTATCGAAGTGCTCAATACCGACGCCGAGGGCCGCCTGGTACTGGCCGATGCGCTCTGGTACTGCAACGACCGCTTCCAGCCGAAATTCATGATCAATCTGGCGACGCTGACCGGCGCCATCATGGTCGCGCTCGGCCAGCATTATGCCGGCCTGTTCTCCAACAATGACGAGTTGGCGGACCGGCTGACGGCGGCCGGACAGGCGACGCAGGAGCGGGTGTGGCGCATGCCGCTCGGTGCCGAATACGACAAGCTGATCGATTCCAAGAATGCTGACATGAAGAACATCGGCGGCCGCCATGGCGGCGCCATTATCGCCGCGCAGTTCCTGCAGCGCTTCGTCAAGGACACGCCCTGGGCGCATCTCGACATCGCCGGCACGGCGATGGGCGCGCCTTCCAACGAGATCAACCAGTCATGGGCTTCCGGCTTCGGCGTCAGGCTGCTCGACCGGCTGGTGCGCGATCATTACGAGCAATGAGCGGCTGGGGCGGGACTCCGACAATGTAGACTGAACGCATGGCCGAGATTCTGTTTTATCACCTGACCGAATCGACGCTGGAGGATGCGTTGCCCGGCCTCCTGGAGCGCAGTATCGATCGCGGCTGGCGTGCCGTGGTGCAGACCGGCACCGAGGAACGGCGCGACGCGCTGGACCAGCATCTGTGGACTTTCCGGGACGATTCGTTCCTGGCCCACGCAACGGATCGCGAAGCCCATCCCGCCGAGCAGCCGGTGCTTCTGACCGTCGGCCCTGACAATCCGAACCAGGCGCAGATACGCTTCCTGGTCGATGGGGCGGTGCCGCCGGAGCTTGGCGGCTACCAGCGCGCCGTGTTCCTGTTCGACGGCCACGATGCAGCCCAGCTAGAGGCGGCACGCACGCACTGGAAGACAATGAAGGAGGCCGGCCACACCGTGACCTACTGGCAGCAAACGCCCGACCGGCGCTGGGAGCGCAAGGCTTAGAGAATTTGCAGCCAAGTGGAATCACCGGCGCCGCAAGAGTGCGACGACAAAAAGATGGACCGCCGGCTATTCAGAAGACCGGAGCAAGCCCGATGCCGCCCGATGAACGAACGCCAGGCATGCCGATAGATGCCGCACTTGTTCGCCGGCTGATTGCCGCGCAGTTCCCCAAATGGGCGGACCTGCCGGTAGAGACGGTCGAGCCTGGCGGCTGGGACAACCGCACGTTCCGGCTGGGCGACAGCATGTCGGTGCGGCTGCCGAGCGCTGCCGCCTATGTCGCCCAGGTCGAGAAGGAGCATCGCTGGCTGCCCCGCTTGGCGCCTCACCTGCCTCTGCCGATACCCGTGCCGCTGGCCAAAGGCGCGCCCGGGGAAGGCTATCCATGGCCTTGGTCCGTCTATCGCTGGCTTGGCGGCAGACCGGCGGCTGGTGGACTGATTGCCGATCTTACTGAGTTCGCCCGTTCGCTGGCCGGCTTTCTGGTTGCGCTCTACCGGATCGACGCTGCCGACGGGCCACCGCCAGGGCAGCATAATTTCCACCGCGGTGGCCGGCTTTCGGTCTACGACGCCGAGACCCGAGCCGCGCTCTCGGCGCTCGGCGGCCGCATCGACAAGGCCGCCGCCGAGGCCGTGTGGGCGACGGGCCCTGGCGGGCGGGGGGGAGGGGCGGCGGGGGGGGGGCCAGGGGGCCGGGGCGCGGGGGCTCTGGGAGGGGGGAGGTGGGAGCGGTGCCCCGGGGGGGGTGTTGGGTGTTTGGGGTTTGGG